>JANOOJ010000032.1:0-2983 GCA_031421295.1 Novosphingobium sp. | reverse complement strand
CATCGAGGAGCGCGCGACCTACGAAATTTCCGATTACAGCAATGTCGATTTCGATCGTGCGCTGGATCTCGACATCGATCGCGTGCCGGTCGCCGGTCAGCCCGACACCCAGTGGCGTCCGATGTATCCGGCGATCATTTTCGAACGTTCGATGCAGGCCGATGGCGGTGGATCGTTCGTCTTGCTCCCGGTTGTTTCGTCGGAGACTTTCCTGGCGCCCTATTGGGCGGGACTGGCGGCTTGCCCGACCTCGGCGCGCAAGCTCGCCGAAATGGATGCGCCAAGTCTCGATAGCTATATCTCGTCGATCGTCGCGGGCGGCAGCACGTACCACGACATCGGCATGATCTGGGGCGGCCGCCTGCTCTCGCCGAGCGGTCTGTTCGCTGCCGACAACGCCGACGTTGCGGGCAAGGCCACCAGCCGCCACCTGATTTTCCTGACCGACGGACAGACGGCACCGCTCGACATCAGCTACGGGACCTATGGCGTCGAGCCGCTCGACCGGCGACGCTGGAGCGAAAGCTCGGGGCTGACGCTCACCGAGACGGTCGAGCAGCGCTTTACCGTCGCGTGCAACGAGGTGAAGAAGAAGAACATCACGGTGTGGGTCATTGCCTTTGGAACCGAGCTCAATCCGATGCTCACCGATTGCGCTGGACCGGGCCACTATTTCGCGGCTGGCGAGGCCGGAGCGCTGGGCGAAGCGTTCAGCAAGATCGCGTCGGCGCTGGGCGATTTGCGGGTGTCGGAATGATCCGTCCGGCGCTTCGATCCGCGTTGCGCGACACCACCGGTGCAACCATCGTCGAATTCGCGCTGATCGCGCCGGTGCTGCTGATGACGATGATGGGCATCTTCGATCTGGGCTACAACATGTACGCCACCTCGATGCTGCAAGGCGCGATCCAGAAGGCGGCGCGCGATTCCACGCTCGAAGGCGCCGGTGGCAGCACCGACACACTCGACGCACGGGTCGCCGATGCCGTCCACGACATCGCGCCCCAAGCCCAATTGAGCTATACCCGCACCGCCTATGCCAGCTTCTCGGACGTCCGGCAGCCCGAAGACTTCACCGATGTCGATCTGGACGGGGTCTGCAACAATGGCGAACCGTTCGAGGATGCCAATGGCAACGGCAGCTGGGATGCGGACCGCGGCACTGCGGGCCAGGGCGGCGCGCGCGACGCGGTGCTCTATGAGGTCAAGATCAGCTACCCGCGCGCCTTCCCGATTGCGAGGCTGGTCGGCATGTCGGAACAATTCACCACGGTCGCCAAGACCGTGCTGCGCAACCAGCCCTACAGCCTGCAGCAGACCCCCGCGCCGACGACGGGCAATTGCACATGACGGCCGGCAGCAACGTGATGCACCGCCTGCGCCGCAGCCGCTCGGGAGTGGCCATGACGGAGTTCGCGCTGGCACTCCCGTTTTTGCTGACCGCGGGCCTGTGGGGGGTTGAGACGGCCTATCTGGCGATGGTCCATATGCGGGTCAGCCAGCTTGCCATCCACATTGCCGACAATGCCTCGCGGACCGGCGACACCTCGACCCTGGAAGATCGCAAGATCTATGAAAGCGATGTTACCGACTTGCTGATCGGCGCGAATATTCAGGCCGGGGAAGCGCTGGACTTCTTCCAGCACGGTCGCGCTTTCGTCAGCAGCGTCGAGGTCTGGGACCAGTCGGTCCACTGCAATCCCTCCAGCGGCTGCGGCAGCAATCCTCAGGCGGATGGCGTACAATTTATCCATTGGCAGCGCTGCGCCGGGGCAAAGCGGGTCAATTCAAGCTATGGAACCCAGAACGCCGCGCTGCCCAACGGCATCGGACCTGCGGGCGACGAAGTGCAAGCCGAACCGGGGAGCCCGGTGATGTTCGTCGAGGTGCAATACGATTACCAGCCGCTGTTCTCGGCCCGCTTCGTAGGTGCAACTACAATCTCGGCCACTTCAGCCTTCATGGTCCGTGACAGCCGGGATGAATCGGGGATCAAGCAGCGCAACGAATCCAACCCCGATCCTATCGCCGATTGCAACAATTACACGACGCTGGGCTGACTCGGGACCTGGCTAGCGATAGCAGACCTGCTTGACAGCCGCGACGATCCGCGCCGCATCGATCAGCGCCAGTTTCTCAAGATTGGCAGCATAGGGCAGCGGTACATCTTCATTGCAGACCCGCAGCACCGGCGCATCGAGATGATCGAAGCCCTCCTCCATGCACAGCGCCATGATCTCGGACGCGATCCCGCACGTCGGCCAACCTTCCTCCGCGATCACCAGACGGTTGGTCTTGGCGAGGCTGGTGAGCACGGCTTCACGATCGAGCGGCCGCAGCGTGCGCAGATCCAGCACTTCGGCGTCGATCCCCTCACCGGCCAGCGCCTCGGCGGCTTCGAGCGACAGCCCGACCCCGATCGAATAGCTGACGATGGTCACGTCGCGCCCCTCACGCATGATCCGCGCCTTGCCGATCGGCAGGACATGGTCGTCAAGCTCGGGTAGCTCGAAGCTGCGCCCATAGAGCAGCTCGTTCTCGAGAAACACCACCGGATCCTCGCTGCGGATCGCGGCCTTGAGCAGGCCTTTGGCATCGGCGGCATCGTAGGGCGCGATGACGATGAGGCCGGGCACACTCGCATACCATGGGCCGTTATTCTGGCTATGCTGCGCGCCGACCCGCGTTGCCGCACCATTGGGTCCGCGGAACACCACCGGGCAGCGCATCTGGCCGCCCGACATATAGTTGGTCTTGGCCGCCGAGTTGATGATGTGATCGATTGCCTGCATCGCAAAGTTGAACGTCATGAACTCGACGATCGGGCGCAGCCCGCCCATCGCCGCGCCGGTACCGATCCCCGCGAACGCGTATTCGGTAATCGGAGTTTCGATCACGCGCTTGGGGCCGAATTCCTCGAGCAGGCCCTGCGTCACCTTGTAAGCACCCTGATATTCGGCGACTTCTTCGCCCATCACGAACA
>JANOOJ010000031.1:0-10758 GCA_031421295.1 Novosphingobium sp. | reverse complement strand
AATGGATCGTCGAGCGCACGGGCATCCGCAACCGCTATATCGCAGGCGAGGGTGAGACCACCGGCACGCTGGCGACCCAGGCAGCGCGCAACGCGCTGGCCGCTGCGGGGATCGAGGCCACCGAGATCGACCTGATCGTGCTCGCGACGGCCACCCCGGACCAGACCTTTCCCGCGACCGCTACCACGGTCCAGCACGCGCTGGGTTGCAATGGCGGCATGGCCTTCGATGTCGCCGCAGTGTGTTCGGGCTTTCTCTATGCGCTGGGCGTAGCCGACTCGATGCTGCGCACCGGCATGGCCAGCAAGGCGTTGGTCATCGGCGCGGAAACCTTCAGCCGGATCCTGGATTGGGACGACCGCACGACTTGCGTGTTGTTTGGCGATGGGGCGGGCGCGGTGGTGCTTGAGGCGCGAGACGTGGACGATGCCAGCGGACCGGGTATTCTCGCCACGAGGCTCCACGCCGATGGCGCGCATAGCAGCCTGCTATATGTCGATGGCGGACCCTCGACCACCGGGACGGTCGGCAAGGTCCGCATGAAAGGACGCGAGGTATTCCGCCACGCGGTCACCAATCTGGCCGAAGTGCTGCGTGAAGTGCTGGCAGAATCGGGGTTTTCGGCCAACGATCTCGATTGGGTGGTGCCGCATCAGGCCAATGCCCGAATTCTCGATGCCACCGCGCGCAAGCTGGGCCTGCCTGCCGAAAAGGTCATAATGACCGTGGACCGGCACGCCAATACCTCCGCCGCATCGGTGCCGCTGGCGTTAGACGTGGCGATCCGCGACGGGCGGATCAAACCGGGGCAGCTCGTGATGCTCGAAGCGATGGGCGGCGGCTTTACTTGGGGTGCATCGCTCCTCCGGGTCTGATTTCCTGAATCGATACAGTGCGTTGCAATCGCTATCCTTTAATCTATGTTGCGAGTCGGTGGGTCGCACCGCCAACAGAGGGGGAAGGGGCTCCATGCGCTCCATGAACACACTCACGCGCGCCGATTTGGCTGAGGCGATCAATCGCAAGCTGGGTTTTTCGCGCTCTGAATCGCTCGATCTGGTCGAGGCGATCCTGCGCAACATGTGCCATGCGCTGGGCCAGGGCGAGAACGTCAAGATTTCCGGATTCGGGACGTTTCTGCTGCGCGACAAGACCCAGCGAATCGGCCGCAATCCCCGCACCGGCGTCGAAGTGCCGATCACCCCGCGCCGCGTCCTGACCTTCCGCGCCAGCCAGATGCTCAAGGAGCGGATCGCCAAGGGATGAGCGATTCCCCGGCCACCAAGTTCGATGACGGTAAAGCGCCCGACGCGCTGCGCACCATCGGCGAGCTGGCCAAGGCGCTCGGCATCCGCCAGCATGTGCTGCGTTATTGGGAAGACCAATTCCCGATGCTAAAGCCGCTCAAGCGCAGCGGCGCGCGCCGCTATTACCGTCCCGAAGACGTGGCGCTGGTCGAAACGATCGACCGGCTGGTCCACCGCGAAGGCTATACGCTGCGCGGGGCGCGGCTGGCATTGCAGGGCAAGGGGGGCAGTGCTTCCCCACTATCCCAGGCATCGGCTCCTCCGCCACCGGCACATTCGATAGTGGCGCAGCTGCACGCTATCCGCGAATCGCTCGCTGCGGCATTGCGCGAGGCCTGAGAAGCCCTACCGCTCGTTGACCGGACGCCCTATCTGTCCGGTACCCACGACGCAGCGGCAGGACTCACCCATGAGCGACACTTACACCACCGATCTCGGCCTGTTCCTCGATGGCCGCTGGGTGCCCGGGGAAGGGCGCGAGCGGATGGCGGTGGTCAATCCGGCCTCGGGCGAGACGATCGGGGAACTGGCACTGGCCAGCACCGGCGATCTCGACGCCGCACTGGCGGCAGCCGAGCGCGGCTTTGCGGTGTGGCGCGCGACCGACGCCGACACGCGCAGCGCAGTGTTGCGCAAGGCCGCCGGGCTGATGCGCGAGCGCGCCGATGCCATTGCCCGGCTGCTGACCATAGAGCAGGGCAAGCCGCTCGCCGAAGCCAAGGGCGAGATCATAGGCAGCGCGGCGCTGTTCGACTGGTGCGCCGAGGAAGCCAAGCGGATTTACGGCCGCGTGCTGGTGCGCCCGACCGGGCAACGCAGCATCGTCATCAAGCAGCCGGTCGGCCCGGTTGCGGCGTTCAGTCCGTGAAATTTTCCGGTCTATCTGCTCGCCAAGAAGCTCGCCCCGGCGCTCGCCACCGGCTGCTCGGTGATTGCCAAGCCGCCCGAGGAGACCCCGGCCTGCACCGGCGAGTTGATCCGCTGCCTGGCCGATGCCGGATTGCCCGCAGGGGTTGTGCAACTGGTCCACGGTGTGCCCGATACGGTCAGCCGCCATCTGCTGGCTTCACCCGTGATTCGCAAGGTCAGCTTCACCGGCTCGGTACCCGTCGGCAAGCATTTGATGAAGCTCGCCGCCGATGGACTCAAGCGCGTGACGATGGAGCTGGGTGGCCATGCGCCGGTGCTGATCTTCGACGATTGCGATCTGGAAAAGACCCTCGACATGGTTGTCCCCCAGAAGTTCCGCAACGCCGGGCAGGTTTGCGTGTCGCCGACCCGCTTCTATGTCCAGGAAGCGATTTACGAACGGTTCGTGCGAGGCTTTGCCGCCCGCACTGCCAAAGTCGCAGTGGGCGACGGACTGGCCGCATCGACCCAGATGGGGCCGCTCGCCAATATCCGCCGCCCCGATGCGGTCGAAGCGCTGGTTGCCGACGCCAAGGCCCAAGGCGCGCGCGTCATGGCCGGGGGTGAGCGCGGCGCGGGCGGGTTTTTCTTCCAGCCCACGCTGCTCGCCGATGTGCCCGACAGCGCCGCGATCATGAACAACGAGCCGTTTGGCCCGGTTGCGGTGACCGCGCCCTTCGTCAGCTTCGACGAGGTGATCGCCAAGGCCAATCGGCTGCCGTTCGGGCTCGCTGCCTTCGCCTTCACCGAGAACGCGCGCCGCGCCAATCTGCTTGGCGACGCGCTCGAATGCGGGATGGTCGGGATCAACACCTTCAACATCAGCCTCGCCGATGCCCCGTTTGGTGGGGTCAAGGATTCGGGCTTCGGCAGCGAAGGCGGGATCGAGGGGTTCGAGAGCTACCTCAATGTGAAGGCAATCCATCAGGCTTGATTATGGCGCGACGACCGGGATCGTGCCAAGTCGTTTCGCGGTTTTGGCCAGCTTCGCATCGAAGCTGAGCAAGGCCTCGCAGCCGTCCGCACTGGCCAAGTGCAGCGCGTCAGCAAAGTCCATACCTTCGCGTAGCCACTCGATCGCCTGATACACTACCGCGGGTTGTTCCAGCTTGACGCCGCGCAGGCCCGCCAACCGGGTTAGCCCAGCGGCTATGGCGTCGCGCTTGTAACTAAACGCGCTGCGCAGAACCCATTCTGTCTCCATGAATACGCACTTTGAGACGAATGATTGGCCGGATGCCAACGCGTCACGAGCACGAGCAAACTGCTCCGGGTCGTCGCCAGTCAGAAAGCGGACGATGACATTGGTGTCAATCGCGCGCACGACGCCTTGCTTCGCGCTCGACCGCCCGATCCATGTCTTCAAGCGAAACCGGTGGACCGTCATACTTCAAGCAGCCAGCCACCTCGTCTATCGTGGTGGGCCGAAACAGCGGCTTGGCTTTTAGCAGGACCCCGTCCTTGGTGCTCTCGACACTAAGCTGTGTCCCGGCGTTCCAGTTGAGCGCATCGCGGATTGCCTTGGGCAAAATGACCTGGCCTTTGGTGGACAGCGTGGTCGAGAGCTTTTCCTGAATTCCCATGCGAGCCTCGTTGGTAAGACATGAGTAAGATAACCCATCTTAATTCAATTCTCAACCGTTCTCAAACCAGCTCCGGCCCGAGCGCGGGATCGAGATCGCGCGGGCGGGTGAGGTGGATCAGCCGCCCGCAGTTATCGCGCAGATCGCTCCACTGTGCGATGTCGAGTTCGAGCACGGCATAGCTGGCGGTGGGGAATTTCTCTTCGACCACGTCGCGCAAGGGGCTGGTTCCGTCATCGGGAACGAGATCGAAGATCAGGTCCTCAAGTCCGGGATTGTGGCCTACCATGAGGGCAGAGGCGACGCTGTCCGGCTGGTCGCGCAGCAGGTCGATCAGCGTAGCCGAACTGGCGAGGTAGATGCGGCGATCCCAATTGATCTGAAGATTGCGCCCGGCGGCCTCGGCGGCCAGTTCGATCGTTTCGGCGACCCGGATCGCGGGGGAGGCGACGATCCGGTCCCAGCGTTCGTTATAGTTGCGGATATGCCGCCCCATCAGCACCGCGCCCTTAACGCCGCGCGAGTTGAGCGGACGGTCGAAATCGCGCGCGCGTGGGTCATGCCAGTCGGACTTGGCGTGGCGGAACAGGCCCAAAGTCTTCAAACGGGGTTCTCGATTACAATTGGCCTCCCAGAAACACCCGCCGCGACGCGTTGTAAAGCCTCGTCGAGCGTCACCCGATGGATCGGTGTGCCTGGCGGGAAGGCGGTGAGCAGGCGCGAGGGGAAGGCGGCGGAGAGCACCACGAAATGACCATGGTCCTCGCGCCCGCGGATCAGCCGCCCGAAGGCCTGTGCCAGCCGCGCGCGGATGATCCGGTCGTCGTAGGCGCTCCCGCCGCCTTTGTCGGTATTGGCCAATCGCCTTGCGCGGTGGAGGATCGAAGGCTTGGGCCAAGGCACCTGCTCCATCACGACCAGCCGGAGCGAGTGGCCGGGGACATCGACCCCGTCGCGCAAGGCATCGGTGCCAAGCAGCGAGGCGCGCGAATCATCGCGGAATATGTCCACCAGCGTGCCGGTGTCGATCGGATCGACGTGCTGCGCATAGAGCGGCAACCCACTCCGGGCGAGCCGGTCGGCAATCCGGCCATAGACCGCGCGCAATCGCCGGATCGCGGTGAACAGGCCGAGCGCGCCGCCCCCCGCCGCCTCGATAAGGCGGCCATAGGCTCCAGCCAGCGCGGGAATATCGCCCTTGGCCACGTCGGTAACAATCAGCACTTCGGCTTGCGCGGCGTAATCGAACGGGCTGTCGAACGCCGAAAGCCGGGGGGCAATACCAAGCTGGCTTGCGCCGCTCTTGATCACCGCCGCCGCCCAGTCCTCGCCGTCGCGCCCATGCCCATCCATCAAGGTGGCGCTGGTCAGCATCACGCCATGCGCGGGTTCGAGCACAGTGCGCGCGAAGGGCTTCATCGGATCGAGCCAGCGGCGGTGCAGCCCGACATCGAACTCGCGCGCTTCGGAGCGATCGACCGCCAGCCAGTCGACGAATTCGGGGTCGGCCGGGCCGCCCAGCCGGTCGAGCAGCGCCTCCCACGCCGCAAGCAGGTCGATCCGCCAGCTCAGCGAATGGCGCGCGCCCTCGATTCGGGCGCGGCCGGGCCCATCGAGCCAGTCGGGCGGTTCTTCGAGCAGCGCTTCGAGCCGCACACCCAGCCGGATCAGCGGCTGGCGCAAGGCCGCCAAGGCTCCCTGGGCTTGTCCGGCCAGTTCGATGAAGCCGCCGTCGAGCTGCGCGGCCTCGGTCTCCAGCCCATAGCCGGCTTCCTGCCCGCCGCTTTCGTCGCGCGCATAAACCGTGGCGCGCACCGCCGCGAGCAGCGCTTCGAGCGGCCCGGAGGGCGCGGCTTCGAGCAGGCGTTGCAGCCAGCCATCGCCGGGCAGCGCCTCGGCCGCCTCACGCGCCGCAGCAATCGCTTTACCGCCCGCCTCGTCATAGCTTGCGAGATCGGCGAGTCTTGCCGATAGCCCGCGCCGGCGGCCTTTGGAGCCGCGCTCCGGGCCGATCACCCAGCGGCGCAGCTCGATTGTCTCCGCACCGGTTAGCGCAGCGGCGAAGGTCGAATCCGCCGCCTCGAACACATGGTGGCCTTCGTCGAAAATCACCCGGGTCGGGCGTTGGGCTGGATCGCGGGCACGCGCCGCGTTGACCATCACCAGCGCGTGGTTGGCGATCACCAGATCGGCCTGCGCGCTCGCTCGGGCCGAGCGCTCGATGAAGCATTTGCGGTAGTGCGGGCACCCGGCATAGACGCATTCGCCGCGCCTATCGGTCAAGGCGGCAACCCCGCGCTGGCGGAACAGCGTGCCCAGCCAGCCGGGCAGATCGCCGCCGATCATGTCACCGTCCTGGCTGAACGCCGCCCAGCGCGCGACCAGCTGCGCGAGCACTGCGGCGCGGCCGGTGAAGCCGCCCTGCAGCGCATCCTCAAGGTTGAGCAGGCACAGGTAGTTCTCGCGCCCCTTTCGCACCACCACCGGCTGGCTGCCATCGGCGCGGGCACCATCCCAGGCCCGCCGACTTTCGCGGCGGAGCTGGCGCTGCAACGCCTTGGTGAAAGTCGAGACCCACACCGTCCCGCCCGATTGCTGCGCCCACAGCGAAGCGGGGGCGAGGTAGCCGAGCGTCTTGCCGATCCCCGTGCCGGCCTGCGCGAGCAGCACATGCGGCAGGCCTTCGCGGCGGCGCGGCTCGAAAGCGTGGGCAGCTTCGGCGGAGTAGGCCTGCTGGCCGGGGCGGGATTCGGCGGTGCTGCCGGTCAGCGCCGCGAGCCGCCCGGCGACTTCGGACTGGTCGAGCGTCACCTGCGCGGGCTGGGGCCGCTCGGGGGCTTCCTCCCACTCGGGTAGCCGCGCGAAGAGCCAGCGCTCCGCGCGCTCGGGCTGGGCAATCCGGGGGATAAGCAGCGCCGCCCACGGCCAGCGCAGCCGGGTCAGCGATTGCAGGCTGCTCCAGGCACCCTCGCGCGCGGTCCAATCGGGCGCCTCGCAGGTCGCGAGCAGTGCCTCGGCCGCTTGCTGGAGCAGCGCGGGGACTGCATCGTCGGCGGTGGGTTCCTCGAGCGCCAGCGCATGCGCCAGCCCCTTGGGGGTCGGCACCACGAAGCGCGCGGGGTGGATGAATGCGAACAGCTCGAGCAGATCGAGCCCCGAGAGGTCGGGATAGCCCAGCCGGTTGGCGACCAGCGGCGCGTTCAGCATCAGCAGCGGCGTATCTGCCGCGGCCATGATCGCCTCGCCCTTGGCCACGCCGCGGGTGTTGCCTGCGCCATCACGCAGCCAGCACCCGCCGTGGCTGGCGTGGAGGGCGGGGAGGGGGAGCGCGGCGGACACACGCCAGCGTTAGAACGAAAACCGAACGCGGGGCAAGCCGTTGACCGCAACGCCGCCTTGCTCCAGCCTGTCCGCGATGAAAAATTCCGAACGCCGCGCCCTGATCGACCGCCTGCCCAAGGCCGAACTGCATCTCCATATCGAAGGATCGCTCGAACCCGAGCTGCTGTTCGCGCTGGCGGAGCGCAACGGGGTGGCGATTCCGTTCGCCTCGGTGGAGGAGGTGCGGGCAGCGTATGACTTCTCCAACCTTCAGGATTTCCTCGATATTTACTACCAGGGCATGGCGGTGTTGCTCACCGAGCAGGACTTCCACGACCTGACCTGGGCCTATCTGGAACGCGCGGCGGCGGACAATGTCCGGCATGTCGAAGTGTTCTTCGATCCGCAGGGGCATACAACGCGGGAGGTGGCCTTCACAACGGTGCTCAACGGCATCAAAGGTGCGCTTAACGCGGCCGAAGGGCAGCTAGGGATCACGCACCGGCTGATCATGTGCTTCCTGCGGCACCTCTCCGAGCAAGAGGCCGAGGCGACGCTCGATGAGGCGGTTCCCTACCTCGACCAGATCGACGGTGCCGGTCTGGATTCGTCCGAAGTCGGGCACCCACCCGCCAAATTCGCGCGGGTGTTCGACCGCGCCCGGGAGCTTGGGCTGCACCTCGTCGCCCATGCCGGGGAGGAGGGTCCGCCCGCGTATGTTCATGAGGCGCTCGACCTGCTCAAGGTCGACCGGATCGACCACGGCAATCGCGCGCTGGAGGACCCGGCGCTGGTTGCGCGGCTGGTGAGCGAGGGCATGACGCTGACGGTCTGCCCGCTTTCCAACCTCAAGCTCTGCGTGATCGACCGGATCGAGGACAGCCCGGTGCGGCGAATGCTCGAGCTTGGCATAAGGGCGACGATCAACTCGGACGATCCGGCCTATTTCGGCGGCTATATCGGCGATAATTTTCATGCGGTGGCCGAGGCGCTCGACCTGTCGCGGGCGCAGATTGTGCAATTGGCAGAGAACAGCTTCACTGGTTCGTTCCTCCCGCCCGAGGCGCAGGCCCCGCACCTCGCGGCGATCCGCGCGCTGGCGGGGGCGGGCTGAGATGGGCGAGAAAGTCTACCTGACCGCCGACCAGCTGCTCCAGGATTCATGGGCGCTGGCCAACCAGGTGATCGAATCCGGCTTTCGCCCCACCCACATCGTCGGCATCTGGCGCGGCGGCGCACCGGTCGGGATTGCGGTGCAGGAACTGCTCGAATTCAACGGGATCGAGAGCGATCACATTGCGATCCGCACTTCCAGCTACAGCGGGATCGACCGGCAGGAAAAGGAAGTCCGCGTGTTCGCGCTCGGCTATCTGATCGACACGCTGAACCCCGAAGACCATCTGCTGGTGATCGACGATGTGTTCGACAGCGGCCGCTCAATCGAGGCGTTTCTCGCCGAACTGGCGCATCGCTGCCGTCACAACATGCCGCGCACGGTGAAAATCGCCACAGTCTACTACAAACCCTCACGCAACAAGACCGCGCTCAAGCCCGATTTTCATGTCCACGAGACCGAAGAATGGCTGGTCTTCCCGCACGAAATCAACGGTCTGACCGACACCGAAATCCGCGCACACAAACCTGGAGCAGGGTTGATCTTGCGGTCGCGCGCCTGAACTCAGTGCAGCTGGTTCCAGCGCGAGATCATGCGGTCGAGCAAGGTCGGGCTATAATCGATCGGGCGGAGCGCGCCGAACATCATCCGCCGGGTGCACGGATCGAGCGGGTTCGGTCCCGCTACCCATTTCGCCTGGCGCATGCCGGTCGTTGCCATAGGATACCCCTGTTGAAGAGCCGTCTGCTCAATCAACCGCTGCGCCGCAGATCGGTTCCGTGAGATGCGGTGAAGCGACCCTAGGAGCCTTGGCAACTCCCAGCCGGGGTTGCGAAAGCCGGGCGAAAGCGCAAAGGCTGGGATTATATGACCGACGCCGAACTCCCACCTGAATTGATTGCTGCCGCGCAAGTTTCGAAGGCCTGGCCGTTCGAGGAAGCCCGCAAGATCGCCAAGCGGTTTCCCGCCGGCAAACCCGGTGGCAGCCCGGTGCTGTTCGAGACCGGCTATGGGCCCAGCGGGCTGCCGCATATCGGCACCTTTCAGGAAGTGCTGCGCACCACGCTGGTCCGCCGTGCCTATGAGACGTTGACCGGCGGCGCGCCAACCCGACTGTTAGCGTTTTCGGACGATATGGACGGGCTCCGCAAGGTGCCCGACAATTTGCCCAACCCCGCGCTGCTCGCGGCCAATCTCCACCAGCCGCTGAGCCGCATCCCCGATCCCTTCGGCACCCATGAGAGTTTTTCCGCGCACAACAATGCGATGCTGCGCGCGTTTCTCGACCGCTTCGGGTTCGATTACGAATTCGTCTCGTCGAGCGAGCGATACAATTCGGGCGGGTTCGACGACGCGTTGAAGAATGTGCTGCGCTGTTACGACGCGATTCAGGCGATCATGCTGCCGACGCTGCGGGCCGAACGCGCGGCGACCTATTCGCCGGTGCTGCCAATTTCCACCACCACCGGCGCGGTGTTGCAGGTCCCGATCGCAGTGGTCGATGCCGAGGCGGGGATTATCCGCTTCGAGGATGGCGGCCGCACGGTCGAGCAATCGATCCTGGGCGGGCAGGCCAAGTTGCAGTGGAAAGTCGACTGGGCGATGCGCTGGGTCGCGCTGGGGGTCGATTACGAGATGTACGGCAAGGATTTGACCGACAGCGGCGTGCAGTCGGGCAAGATCGCTGCGGTGCTGGGCGGACGCAAGCCCGAGGGGCTGATCTACGAGTTGTTCCTCGATCAGAACGGCGAGAAAATCTCCAAGTCGAAGGGCAATGGCCTGACCCTCGAGGACTGGCTGACCTACGGCAGCGAGGAAAGCCTGGGCTTCTATATCTACCGCGAGCCGAAGAGCGCCAAGAGCCTGCACATTGGCGTGATCCCGCGCGCGGTCGACGAATATTGGCAATTCCGCGAAAAGCTGGGCGAGCAGCCGATCGAGCAACAGCTGGGCAACCCGGTGTGGCATCTGCTGCGCACCAATGGCTATCATGGCGGCGCGGGCGAGACGCTGCCGGTCACCTATGGCTTGCTGCTCAACCTCGTCGGCGTGCTCGGCCCGCATGCGACGCGCGAGCAGGTCTGGTCGTACCTCGGCAACTACGTCGATGCGACCGATCCCGCCGCGCATCCCGATCTCGATGCGCTGGTCACCCGCGCGCTGGCCTACAACCGCGATTTCATCGCGCCGACGCTCAAGCGCCGTGCGCCCGAAGCCAACGAGGCCGCCGCGCTCGCTGCCCTCGATGAAGAACTCGCGGCGATGGACGAGGGCGCTTCGGCGGAGGAGCTACAGAGCCTGGTTTATGCGATCGGCAAGGACCCGCATTACGGCATCGAGCAGCTACGCGACTGGTTCAAGGCGCTGTACGAGACGTTGCTTGGCTCAAGTCAGGGACCGCGCATGGGCAGCTTCATCGCACTTTACGGCGTCGCCAACACCCGGCAATTGATCGCCGAGGCGCTGGAGAAGGCACCGGCATGAAGCTTGACACCAGTCCCGAGGCGCTCGCCGCCGAACTGCT
>JANOOJ010000030.1:0-5788 GCA_031421295.1 Novosphingobium sp. | reverse complement strand
TGCTGTTCATCGCCAGCATCGGCCCGGTGTTTTTCCTCGTCTCGGCGCAGGCCCCGCTGATGCAGCGCTGGTTTGCCGCCAACCCCGCCGCCGGGGAACCCTGGGCGCTCTATGCCGCCTCCAACCTCGGCAGTTTCAGCGGCTTGATCGCCTACCCCCTGCTGGTCGAGCCGACCTTTGCGATTCGGGCACAGAGCTGGGGCTGGAGCCTCGGCTATGGCTTGCTGATCGTGCTGGTGGCGCTGGCGGCGCGGGCGCGCTGGGCGACGCCCAGCCAGCCAGTCGAGGCCCGCGCCCCGGTCGAACCGATTCCCGCGCGGCGCATCCTGCTGTGGCTGGCACTCGCAGCCGTCCCTTCGGGGCTGATGCTGTCGACCACCACGCATCTCACCACCGACATTTTTGCGATGCCGCTGCTGTGGGTGATCCCGCTCGGGCTGTACCTGCTGAGCTTCGTGTTCGCCTTTGCCGACCGGCGCGGCGCAGCGCGGATCATTTCGCTGCTTGCGCCGACCTTGCTGCTCGTCGCGGGCGGAATGGCAATGGAATCGCGCGGATTGAGCAGCCTTGGACTGGTCTTCACCAGCATCGCGCTGTTGTTTGTTGTTTGCGTCGCGTTGCATTCGCGGCTGTACGAACTCAGGCCCGAACCGGCCCAGCTCACGCTGTTCTATCTGGTCATGTCGGCCGGCGGCGCGCTCGGCGGGCTGTTCACAGCCCTGCTCGCACCCCTGCTGTTCGACTGGGTGTGGGAGCATCCCATCCTGATCGTCGCGGCGGCTTTGTTGATCCCGCTAGATCGCTGGTTCGACTGGCGCCGCCTGCCCGGACTGGGCCACGAGCAGGCGCTGCTGTCCGCCGCCATTCTGCTCGCCTTTGCCGCCTTCCTGTGCTGGCATTTGCTCAAGGTGTCGCTCGATCCCGACCAGCAGGTGCTGCGCGGCTGGCTGACGCTGGGGGTGACGGTCTGCGGGATGCTGCTGATGCCCTGGCGGCCGCTGTTTCTGGGAGTGGTCGGTCTGTTGCTGATTGCACAGGGCGGTGCCGATACGCTTAGGACCTCGCGCGACGGCTTGCGCAGCCGCAGCTACTTCGGGATTTACACGATCCGCAACTACCCCGATCGCCAGCTGCGCATGCTCGCGCATGGCACCACGCTGCACGGCGAACAGTCGACCGATCCGGCGCTCCGGCTCAAGCCGATCAGCTATTACGGTGGCGGATCGGGGGTCGGCATCGTGATGCAGCGCGCGCAGGCGCTCTATGGGCCGGGCGCGCGGATCGGGGTGGTCGGGCTCGGCACTGCGACGCTGGCCTGCTACCGGCGTCCCGGCGAGCGCTGGTCGTTCTACGAGATCGACGCCGAAGTGCTGCGCCTTTCGCGCAACCGGACTTTCACTTTCCTCGAGGATTGCGCGCCCGACGCGAAAGTAATCCTGGGCGATGCGCGGCTCGAACTGGCCAAGGCAGCGCCGGGGAGCCTCGATGTGCTGGCGGTCGATGCCTTCTCGTCCGATGCGATCCCCTTGCACCTGCTGACCGAGGAGGCCTTCGCGGTCTATCTGCGCACGCTGAGCCCACGCGGGCTGCTGATCGTCCATATCTCGAACCGCTATATCGAGCTCGAACCCGTGCTGGCGGCGGCGGCGAAACGCCAGGGCCTCGCGGTCGCCGTGCGCAACGACAATCCGGACCAGCCGCTGCTCACCGCCTCGTCATGGGTGGTCATGGCGCGCGATCCGGCGCAGCTCGCCGCGCTGCGCAAGGATGCGAAGGACACCCCGTTCGAAACGCTTCAGCCGCCCGCGCCGCAGCCGTGGACCGATGACCATGCTTCGATCCTGCCCTATATCCGGTGGGCAAACCTGTTGGGAAAATGACATGACCAGTCCCCGCAACGATGTCTCGATCATCGCGATCCACGGCAAGACCCCGCAGATCCACGACAGCGCCTTCATCGCGCCGGGCTGCCGGATCATCGGCGATGTCGTAATCGGGCCGGATGTCAGCATCTGGTACAATTGCGTGCTGCGCGCCGATGTCAGCCGGATCGTGATCGGCGCACGCAGCAATATCCAGGACGGCAGCGTGATTCATTGCGATCCGTCGCGCCCGGGCGATCCGGACGGCTCGCCCACGCTGATCGGCGAAGATGTGCTGATCGGCCATCTGGCGATGGTCCATGGCTGCGTGCTCGAAGACCGGGCGTTCGTCGGGCTGGGCGCAATCGTCATGAACAAGGCGCGGATCGGCAGCGACGCAATGCTCGCGGCGGGCGCGATGCTCACCGAGGGCAAGGTGATCGAGGCGCGCCAGCTGTGGGGCGGCCGCCCGGCGCGCTTCATGCGCGAGCTCGACGATATGGCGATCGCCGGGATGCGCGCCGGGGTGGCGCATTATGTCGAGAACGGGCGGTTTCATGCCTCCGCCCTTGGGGCAGCGCTGGACTGACGCCACGCCGCCGCATGTTGCGCGGCGCAACCTAGTCCCTGATTAACCCCCGTAACGTCTCGATCCGGTCGGCCTCATGCGCGGGCTTGTCCTTGCGGATGCGGCCGATCCGGGGGAACCGCATCGCCAGCCCCGATTTGTGGCGCTTGCTTTCATGCACCGAATCGAACGCCACTTCGAACACCAGGCTCTTGTCGGTCTCGCGTACTGGGCCGAAGCGGTTCACCGTGTGCTGGCGGACATGATGGTCGAGGAACTTGAGTTCTTCGTCGGTGAACCCGAAATAGGCCTTGCCGACCGGGAGCAGTTCGGCGCCGGCGTCCGGATCGCCGTCCCAGCAACCAAAAGTGTAGTCCGAATAGAACGAGCTGCGCTTGCCGCTCCCGCGCTGGGCATACATCAGCACGCAATCGATCGTCAGCGGGTCGCGCTTCCACTTGTACCACAGCCCGGTCCGCCGCCCGGCGACGTAGGGGCTGTCGCGGCGCTTGAGCATCACCCCTTCGATCGCGTCGTCGCGCGCCCGTTCGCGGATTGCCCCCAGCTCATCGAGCGTGGCTGCCGGGATGATCTGGCTGAGATCGAACCGCGCGGGGTCGAGTCGGGGAACGAAAGCCTCGAGCAAGGCGCGGCGCTGCTCCCACGCATGTGGGCGGAAATCCTCGCCCTCGGCGATCAGCAAATCGTAGAGCCGGACGAAGGCCGGATGTTCGGCCAGCATCGCTTTCGACACGGTCTTGCGCCCGAGCCGCTGCTGGAGCGCGTTGAAACTCGCCGCGCCGCCCTGGGCATCTGTCCTCTCGCCGCCCTGGTGGCTGCCCCGCACCAGCAATTCGCCGTCGAGCACCGCGGGAATATCGAGCGCGGCGGCGATTTCGGGGAAACTGGCCGAGATGTCGTCGCCGGTGCGCGAATAGACGCGGGTTTGGCCCGCGACGTGCACCACCTGGACGCGGATGCCGTCCCATTTCCATTCGGCGGCGTAGTCCTTCAGATCGACCACCACCTCGTCGAGCGGATGCGCGAGCATGAAGGGGCGGAACAGCGGCAACAGATCGCCGCTGGGTGCGGGCGCGCCGTTCGCGGCCCAATCGAACAGCTCGCCATAGGGCGCCACCTGACCGTGCCAGTACTCCTCGACATCGTCGATGCTGACATCGAACGCCTGCGCAAAAGCGACTTTGGCGAGCCGCGCCGAAATCCCGATCCGCATCGCCCCGGTCGCCAGCTTGAGCAGCGCATAGCGGCCGTTGGCATCGAGCCGGTCGAGCAGGCCGGTCAATTCCTGCGCCACCGTCGCGCGGGTCATGGCCGACAGCTCTGCCACCACTTCTGCTACGCTCGGCGGCGCAGGCCTGGCACCTGGCGGCTCGGGCCACAGCAGGCTCGCGGTCTCGGCGGTATCGCCGACGTAATCGCGGCTCAGCGCATAGAGCACCGGATCGACCCGGTCGGTCAGGAGGTTGCGGATCGTCGCGGACTTCACCGCCGGAAAGTCGAGCCCGTCGGTCAACGCCGCCAGCGCCCAGCCGCGATCGGGATCGGCGGTGTGCTTCAGGTAATCGGCCAGCAGCGCCAGCTTGGCGTTGCGCGACGCGGTGTAAACCAGGCCATCGACGAGGGCGGCGAAGCGTTCCATTCAGCCGCAACCGTTGCGCGCGTACTTCGACAAGCTCAGCACGAACGGAAGTTGGATGGGTGAGCAAAAAAAGACCCGTTTGCCCTGAGCCTGTCGAAGGGTGCGCGCCACGCTCACCTCAATCGTCCTCGTCTTCGTAGCCGACCAACGCCAAAGCCCGGGCCTTGCGCTGACGGAGTTCGCACCACCGCAGCAGCGCTTCCTCGCGCCCGTGGGTGATCCAGCTTTCCTGCGGATCGACCTCCTCGATGGTCCGGGTGAGCTCTTCCCAATCGGCATGGTCGGAAATAATCAGCGGCAGTTCGACCCCGCGCTGGCGGGCGCGCCCGCGCACCCGCATCCAGCCTGACGCCATGGCGGTGATCGGCTCGGGCAAGCGGCGGCTCCAGCGGTCGTTGAGCGCCGATGGCGGACACAGCACGATCTGTCCCTCGAGCGCCGCCTTGGCCATCCCCGCGACCGGGCGCAGCTCGCCCAGATCGATGCCGTGGTCCTCATAGAGGCGGCACATCCGTTCGAGCGCGCCGTGCAAGTAAATCGGTTCGGCATATCCGGCGAGCCGCAGCTCGGCGATCACCCGCTACGCCTTGCCTAGCGCATAGGCGCCGACCAGCACGCAGCGTGCCGGATTGGTGGCGCGCGCCGCCAGTAGCTTGGCCATTTCGCCGCTAATCGGCGGGTGTTTGAACACCGGCAGCCCGAAGGTCGCCTCGGTGATGAAGATGTCGCAGGGGGTGACCTCGAACGGCGGGCAGGTCGGATCGGCGCGGCGCTTGTAGTCGCCGGTAACCACCACGCGCTCGCCGCCATGTTCGAGCAGGATCTGCGCCGAGCCGAGGACATGCCCTGCCGGAATATAGGTGGCATCGACCCCGCCGGGCAGGCGGATCGTCTCGCCATAGGCGACCGGCGTGGCACCGGCCTCGGTCTGGTAGCGCAGCTGCATGATCGCCAGCGTCGCGGGGGTCGCGATAGTCTGGCCGTGGCCGCCCCGCGCGTGGTCGGCGTGGCCATGCGTCACCAGTGCTGTGGCCACGGGATGTGCCGGATCGATCCAGGCATCGGCGGGCAGCACGCGGATGCCTTGGGGTTCAGCGCGAATCCAGGAGAAGGGCTGGGACATTGCGGAAGAATGGGCGAGCATCGCGAATTGTTCCAGCCTGCTCCCCTCCCGCCTGCGGGAGGGGGATCTGGTCGCGCTACTCGCCGCCGTCCTCGGTCTCGGGCTGCGTCTTGGCGTTCCGGCCTGGCTTGGCCTTCCTGGCCTTGACCAGCTTGGGCGGAGCGGGGGTGAGCTCGAAGCTCGGTGCATTGTCTTTCACCGAGACATGCACCTCGCCGCCATTGCGCAGCTTGCCGAACAGCAGTTCTTCGGCGAGCGGCTGCTTGATCTTCTCCTGGATCAGCCGCGCCATCGGCCTTGCGCCATAGAGCTTGTCATAGCCGCGCTCGGCCAGCCAGCTGCGCGCATCGCTGTCGAACTGGATGTGGACGTTCTGGTCGGCCAGCTGGAGTTCGAGCTGGAGGATGAACTTGTCGACCACCCGGCTGATGACTTCGGTCGGCAGATAGGAGAACGGCACGATCGCATCGAGCCGGTTGCGGAATTCGGGGCTGAACATGCGCTTCACCGCCTCGTCGCCGGCGTCTTCCTTGCTGACATCGCCAAAGCCGATGCCCTGGCGGGCCATATCGCTG
>JANOOJ010000029.1:0-2424 GCA_031421295.1 Novosphingobium sp. | reverse complement strand
GCCTGGCTGGCCAGTTTGGCGTACACATCGCCGAGGTTTTCGTGCGCGGTTGCGTAGCTGGGGTTGGTCCGAATGGCCATCTCCAGCGCAGCGCGGGCCTTGTCGAACTGGCTTTGACCGGCGTAGAGCACAGCGAGATTGTTATAGGGCTCGGGCAGCTCGGGGTAGTCTTCGGTGAGCTTGGTGACGATGGTGATAGCTTCGGCAGAGCGATTCGCCTCGGTCAGGACGACGCCCTTGAGAAAGCGCATTTGCGGATCGCGCGGCTTGCCAATCAGGTACTGATCGGCCTTGTTCAGCGCCTCGGCCAGCTTGCCGGAACGCAGCAGCTGGTTCACGTCGCCGTATTCATCGGCGAAGGCTGCACCGGACCCAACGAGAGCAGCTGCCAATGCCATCAAGCGCAACGTTTGGGGAAGGGAAAAGCGGGCGTACGTCATTAAAGCCTCTTGAATCTTACGCGTGCGACAAGCCCGAGACAGGGGGCTATATACTGCGCTGGATTGTAGCCGCGGCATCCCAACCCGGGGCCGGGCAAGACCGAACAAAGCCAATCCGAATCCCGCCTGCCGGTGTACCCCGCGCACCTGCGTCCCTGAATCACCCATGAGCCTGCGCATCTACAACACGCTGTCGCGTGCTTTGGAGGAATTTTTACCGCTGGAACCAGGCCATGTGCGCATGTACGTCTGCGGCATCACGGTCTACGACCTGTGCCACGTGGGCCATGCCCGAGCCAACGTGGCATTCGACGTGGTGCAACGGTGGCTCAAAGCCAGCGGCTACAAGCTCACCTTTGTGCGCAACATCACCGACATCGATGACAAGATCATCCGCCGCTCGGTAGAAAATGGCGAGAGCGTTCGCACGCTGACAGCCCGTATGATTGCCGAGATGTACCGCGACTTCGACGTGCTGGGCATCGAGCGGCCGACGCACGACCCGCGCGCTACCGACTATGTGCCGCAGATGCTCGCCATTGTGCGCAAGCTCGAAGACAAGGGCCTGGCTTATCGAACGGACAGCGGCGACGTCAACTACGCGGTGCGCCGCTTTCCCGGCTACGGCAAGCTTTCGGGAAAATCACTGGACCAGCTGCACGCGGGGGAACGTGTGGCCGTGCTCGAAGGCAAGGAGGATCCGCTGGACTTCGTCCTGTGGAAAGCTGCCAAGCCGGGAGAACCCGACGACGCCCAATGGGATAGCGACTATGGCAAAGGCCGGCCGGGCTGGCATATCGAGTGTTCCGCGATGGCCTGTTCGCTGCTGGGTGAGACTTTCGACATCCATGGCGGCGGGGCCGACCTGCAGTTCCCGCACCACGAGAACGAAATTGCCCAGAGCGAGGGCGCCAACGAGCGCCCGCTCGCGCGATTCTGGATGCATAACGGCTTCGTCAATATCGACAACGAGAAGATGTCGAAGTCGCTGGGCAATTTTTTTACCGTCCGCGAGGTGCTGGAAAAGTTCGATGCCGAAACGCTGCGCTTTTTTATTGTGCGCAGTCACTACCGCAGCCCGATTGGCTACAGCGATGTTCACCTGGACGATGCGCGCGCTTCGCTCAGGCGCCTGTACACGGCGTTGGACCTGGTCGCGGCCGAGTCGGCAGCCATCGACTGGAGCGAGCCGTACGCGGCCCGATTCAAAGCCGCGATGGACGACGATTTCGCGACGCCGGAGGCAGTGGCCGTGTTGTTCGAACTGGCTGCCGAGGTTAACCGTGGCAAGTCGGCGCAGATGGCGGGTTTGCTCAAGGCTTTGGGCGGGTGCCTGGGCCTGCTGCAGGGCGATCCCAAGGCTTGGCTCCAAGGACCACGAATTATCGGGGCGTCTCTTCATGGAGCAGCGACGGCCACGGCAACGTTTGAAGCTGAAGTTATTTATGGTCCAGCTCGCATTGAACAGCTGATCGATCTGCGCAACAAGGCGCGTGAGGCGAGGAACTTCGCCGACGCCGACCGCATTCGCAACGACTTGCTGGTTCAAGGCGTCGTATTGAAGGATTCCCCGGCAGGCACAACCTGGGAGGCTGCGAAGTGAGCCCCGTCCAAACCGCAGCGCGATTCGCCACGCCCGATTACTGGGACGAGGCCTGCAGGCACCTGGCGCGCAAGGACCGCGTGATGAAGCGCCTGATTCCACAGTTCGGCGATGCCTGCCTGCAATCGCGCGGTGACGCCTTCATCACGCTGGCGCGCAGCATCGTCGGTCAGCAGATTTCGGTCAGGGCCGCGCAAACGGTGTGGGACCGATTTGCCAAATTACCGCGCCGCATGGTCGCGGCCAACGTGCTCAAGCTGAAAGTGGACGACATGCAGGCAGCAGGCCTGTCGGCGCGAAAGATCGAGTATCTGGTCGATCTCGCGCTGCATTTCGATTCCGGGGCCATTCATGCCGATTCCTGGAAGGAGAAGGACGACG
>JANOOJ010000028.1:0-12467 GCA_031421295.1 Novosphingobium sp. | reverse complement strand
TGACCAGCTCGGCGGTCTGCTCGGGATCGGGGGCGAGGTGGAGATAGGTGTAAAGGACCTGTCCCTCGCGCAGCATCGCCCGTTCGATCGCCTGCGGTTCCTTGACCTTGACGATCATTTCGCAGCCATCGAACACCGTCTTCGCGTCGGGCTGGATCGCCGCGCCCGCCGCTTCATAATCGCGGTCGCTCGCCCCGATGCCGCCCCCTGCACCTGCTTCAACCCACACTTCGTGGCCATGCAGCGTCAGTTCGCGGACGCTCTCGGGGGTCAGCCCGACGCGGTATTCGTGGTTCTTGATTTCCTTGACGGTGCCGACGCGCATGGCAGGTCTCCTTTGGGCAAAGCCGTTACAAGTGGAACCGGTTGGAGGCAATGCCGCGCACCCCGCTGCCGCACTCGCCGCGTTAGTTGATGAAACACATCCGCAAACGATCGTTTTGTTTCTGGCATTGCCCCGGTCCGGATTGCACAACAGCCGCGCTGGCGGGCGCGGCTGTTGGAGGGCGCTGATTCGCCCGGCATCGTGCCAGCTTCGCGCCGTGTAGGAAAATGCCATGCTGGCCCACCCCGATCCCGCGCTGGTCGACCTGCTGCTCGGCAAGATCGCGGGCTGGCGCGCGGCGCAGGGAGTGGGGCTGCTGGTGGTGGGCCTTTGCGGCGCGCAAGGCTCGGGCAAGAGCACGCTGACGGCAACGCTGGCCCTGCGGCTCGCAGAGGATGGTGTGCGGACGGCAGTCCTGTCGCTCGACGATCTTTACCGGACCCGCGTTGAGCGCCAGACCCTGGCCGCTACAGTCCATCCGCTGTTCGCCACGCGTGGGGTGCCCGGCACGCATGATGTGGCGCTCGGGTTGGCGACGCTCGATGCGCTCGCTCGCGGCGAAGCTACCCCGCTCCCGCGCTTCGCCAAGGCAACGGACGATCGCGCCCCCGCCTCCAGCTGGCCTCGCGCGCCGCAGCGCTGTCAGGTGCTGCTGCTCGAAGGCTGGTGCCTCGGCGCGCGCCCGCAAGATGACGCCGCGCTTGTGGCCCCGCTCAACGCGCTGGAAGCGATCGACGACCCCCACGGCGACTGGCGCCGCCACGCCAACGCAGCGCTGGCGGGCGAATATCAGCGTCTGTTCGCGCGGGTGGACAGGCTGATCCTCCTCGCCGCGCCGGGCTGGGAGATGGTGGCCCGCTGGCGCGAACAGCAGGAGGCGGAATTGCGGGCGGCTGCCCGAGCCGATGCCCCGGGGGTGATGAACGAGGCGCAGGTCGCGCGCTTCATCCAGCACTACGAACGCCTGACCCGGCACGTGCTGGCGGAAATGCCGCCGCGCGCGGATGTTGTGGTGCGGCTGGGGGATGATAGACGGGTGTTGGGGGTGAATTTGCGAAGATAGGGCCGTCATTGGACGGCGGGAGCGCAAGTTTGTTGGCGTCTGCAACCCGATGCTCGCGACCGGACAGCGATTCCCCCTCCATCCGAATTGGACGCATTAATCTGGTAATCGATGGTTGAATGGAAATGCCCATTGAGGCATGGGAACAATTGACGAACACGCAGGTCGCGTCGCCTGAGGAGAAACCAGCATGAAGGCCGTAGAACTGTTTGCTGGTGCTGGTGGCTTGGGGATGGGAATCAGCAAAGCGGGCTTCAAGCCGGTTGAAATCGTCGAGTGGGACCGGTGGTGTTGCGACACGATAAATCAGAATCGACTCAAAGGGACTTCGCCGGTGAAGGGTTGGCCGGAACCCCATCACGGGGACGTCAGGTCCAAAAGCTTCACCCACTTGGAAGGCAAGGTCGATCTCGTCAGCGGCGGGCCACCTTGCCAGCCTTTTTCGCTTGGCGGAAAGCATCGCGCGTTCGATGATGATCGGGACCTATGGCCGCAAGCCGTGCGCGTCGTGCGCGAGGTCAGGCCCAAGGCGTTCATTTTCGAGAACGTAAAAGGCCTCACCCGGGCGTCGTTCGCGACCTATCTGTCCTATATCGAACTGCAACTCCATCATCCGGCCATCGCCCGCCGCGATCAGGAAGATTGGCGAGATCATTTAGGCCGCCTGCAACAACATCACTCATCGAACGGTCACAAAGATCCTGAGTACCGTGTCCTGATCGAAGTTTTGAATGCAGCCGATTTTGGAGTTCCCCAGCGTCGTGAACGGGTGGTTTTTGTGGGCTTCCGATCTGACCTGAACATCAGTTGGAAGTTTCCCAAGACAACGCACTCGTTCGACGCTTTGCTGTGGGACTTGTGCAGGACGGAAGCCTACTGGGACCGGCACCGGGTCGCTTCATCGCAGCGCGACGTCGACAGTCGCCTCCACAATCGGGCCCGCCAACTGGTTGACAAACCTTTGGCGAAGTCCTGGCGCACGGTCCGCGACGCACTTGAGGATTTGCCGGACCCCGAACTGACAAGCGATCATTCGGTGCTGAACCACCGCTATCAGGCGGGTGCCCGCAGTTACGCGGGGCACACGGGAAGCCCGCTGGATTTGCCAGCGAAGACTCTCAAGGCTGGAGTCCATGGCGTGCCGGGTGGCGAGAACATGCTGCTCAATCCGGACGGGAGTGTGCGATACTTTACCGTACGCGAAAGCGCGCGTTTGCAGACGTTCCCCAATGACTACGAGTTGCACGGATCGTGGACCGAGGCGATGCGACAGCTTGGCAACGCGGTTCCCGTGGAGCTTGCCCGTGTGATCGCGGCAAATGTCGCGTCGCATTTGAAGTCCGCTTAGCCGCACAGGTGACAAGACGCATTTGGTCGTGCAGTAGAGCCGCATGTCCTCATTCGACGATCCCCACCACTTCGAATTCGATTTGGACGAGGGCATTCGCGCTCAGGTAATCGAGAAGCTTGAAGCGAGCCCCCTATTGCCGTTGTCGCGGGGTGTTGGTCCTCGAGAGAGCGGTGTATATGCACTCTACTATCGCGATGACCTCGTCTACGTGGGGAAAGCCTCCAAGGAGACCACCAAGAGCGGACGGACGCTTCGCGCCCGCCTCAGCGAGCATGTGTCGAAAATCAGCGGCAGGCAGAACATTGCTTTGGACGATATTCAGTGCCGCTACATTACATTCAACAGTGAGTGGTGGGTCTTTGCGGCGGAATATTCGCTGATCGTCCACTACGCGCCGACCTGGAATTATAGTGGCTTTGGTAGCAAAACCCCCGGAGCGGGTCGTCCCGGAACAACTTTGGTAAGTCGCTGGAACGAACTCTTTCCACCAGCGGCGGCGTAATAGCCAACTAAACTGACGGCTGCCGATATATGGCATGTCTATAGCGAAGTTCGCAGCCAGCCAGTCCCGTTGCGCCGTGCGGCATAACTGCGGCAGCCTGCCGCGCGTCCGCAAATCCAACCCCCAGTCCCACCCCCATCGCCAAAACCCCACCCCTCGCCGAATTTAGCGTTCCGGTAACCATCTTGGTTTATCCCTATTGCACCATAGGAACCTCTTATTGGATTGCCGGTGACGAGAACCAAACAGCGATGGCCGTGAAGCGACTTTTCCAGGGATTGACCGGTCTCGGCGGCAGCAGCCAGGGGGGCGCTTCGGGCGCGTCTGCGGATTATGGCTCGGTCGGCGTGATCCTGCCCGGCGATGCGGCGCGGCGGCTCGAAGTGCTCGACGATTTCGAGCAGGCCGGGATCGGCTGGCTGTGGGCCACCGATGCCGAGGGGCGGCTGATCTACATCTCCGAGAACGCGGCAAAAAAGCTCGACCAGCCGATTACCCGGCTGCTGGCGCAGCCGCTGCTCTCGCTGTTCGAAACCGATCCCGACAATCCCGACGAAAAGTCCGACCGCCCGCTCAATTTCCAGCTGCGCGCGCACAACAAGATCGTCGACCAGACCGTGCGGCTGATGCTGGGCAAATCGATTGCCGAAGGCCGTCAGACCTGGTGGTCGATCTCGGGCCATCCCAAATTCGATCGGGGCGGCAAGTTCCAGGGCTATCGCGGCAGCGCCAAGGACATCACGGTCGAATACGAGCGCAAGCTCGAAGATTCACGGCTGGCCGAATATGATTCGCTGACCGGCCTCGCCAATCGTCACCGCATGACGCGGCAGCTCGAAGGCATCCTCGCCTCCTATAAATCGGCCAAGCGCAGCTGCTCGCTGATGATGCTCGATCTCGACCGGTTCAAGGCGGTCAACGATACGCTGGGCCACCAGGCGGGCGACGAATTGCTCAAGCAGGTGGCCGACCGGTTGCAGCGGATCATCGGCGAGCGCGGCGAAATCGGGCGGTTGGGCGGCGACGAATTCCAGGTGATCCTGCCGGATATGGACGATCGCGGCAAGCTGGGCGAACTGGCCGACAAGGTCATCCAGATCCTCTCGCAGCCCTATGCCATCGATCACCAGCGCGCGACCATCGGCGCCTCGGTTGGCATCGCGATTGCCCCCTACGACGGGCTGGACAAGGACGAGCTGGTCCGCAGTTCGGATCTGGCGCTCTATGCCGCCAAGAACGGCGGGCGCGGCCAGTTCCGGTTCTTCTCGGCCGACCTCAAGGACGAAGCCGAAGAGCGCCGCCTGATCGAGCAGGATTTGCGCGAGGCGCTGACCAATGAGGAGCTGGAGCTGCACTACCAGCCGGTGGTGCGGACCAAGGATAATATGGTGGTCGGCTTTGAGGCGCTAATGCGCTGGGAGCATCCCGATCGCGGTCCGGTCAGCCCGGGGGTGTTCATCCCGATTGCAGAAGAATCCAACCTCATCAATCAGCTGGGCGAATGGGCGCTGCGCCGTGCCTGCGACGATGCGATGGCCTGGCCGACCTCGGTGCGGGTCGCGGTAAACGTCTCGGCGGTGCAGTTCGCCAATGCTGGCTTCATGCAGATCGTCACCAACGCGCTCGCCGCCAGCGGGCTCGATCCGAACCGGCTCGAGCTTGAGCTGACCGAGAGCGTCTTCATGGGCGATAGCGAGTCCACCGACGATACGTTCCGCCAGTTGAAGACGCTGGGCGTGCGGCTCGCTCTCGACGATTTCGGGACCGGCTATTCCTCCTTGAGCTATTTGCGCTCGGCCCCGTTCGACAAGATCAAGGTCGACAAGAGCTTTGTCGATTCCTGCTGCCAGACCGACCAGAACAGCGCCAAGATCATCGCTGCGATCATCGGCCTGTCCGATGCGCTCGGGATGGAAACCACGGTTGAGGGGGTCGAGGCGTTCGACCAGTTCAATCTGGTGGTCGCCAAGGGTGCCAAGTACATTCAGGGCTACATCTATTCGCACGCGCTGCCGCAGGCCGAAGTGGTCGAACGAATGGGCGTGCAGGAGCTCAAGATCGAGCCCGACGGGCCGCTCAAGCACCGTTCGGAACGCCGCACCATGTTCCGCCGGATCGGCATCATCCACATGGACCATCGCTACGATGCGATCCTGCGCAATCTGTCCAAGACCGGCGCCTGGGTCGAAGGTCTGATCGGGGTTCCGCTCGGGACCGGGCTGGTGCTCGATCTGGGCGCAGGGCAGCTCGCGGTCTGCTCGGTCAGCCGGGTCGACAATGTGATGATCGCGGTCGAGTTCGAAGCCCCGCTGGTGAGCGACGGCGCAGGCGGATTGTGCACCCGCCACCGCGTCTCGCCCTATGCATTGGCCGCCGCCGGCATGCCGCTCGCCGCGCTACCCTCGGGCAACTACCCGCTGACGCTCAGCGGCGATGCGCCCAAGACCCAGCCGCAATTCATGCAGGTGGTGGTGGCGAAGGGGTCGTAAGCCCTATTGCCCCAATCGCCGACGATTCTTGTCCACCGCCTTGCGGTAATGCGACACGGTTCGCCGGGCGCTGCTGTAGGGCGTGGTGCCGAGGCCGCCGGTCATCGCCATCGCCATCAGCGCCGCGCTTGAGGCGATTTTTTCGGTCACCATCAGCTGCGATTCGAACAACGCGCCCGCATCGCCGCGCGAAATCCGCTCCAGCCGCGATGAAATCACGCCCTGCGCCTCGACCGCCAGCGCCCAGGTATCGAAGCCAAGTGTGGCCCATTTTTCATATGTCATAGCAATAGACGTTCCCTCTGCGGCAATGTTCCCAACAACTTAGAGCGGCGATCCGTTCTCGTCGCGGTAAATGTCGCGCCGTCCCACATGGTTCGCCGGGCCGACGAAACCATCGGCTTCCATCCGCTCGACCCATTTGGAGGCGGTGTTGTAGCCCACCCCCATCTGGCGCTGGATCCAGCTGGCGCTGACCTTCTGGTTCTCGAACACCAGCTGGCAGACCTGGCGATACTTGCGCTCGTCGGGGGCGTCGCTGGCGCTGTCGAGATCGTCGAACCCGAAGCCGCCATCCTCGGGCTCTTCGGTGACCGAATCGACATATTCGGGCTTGCCCTGGCCGCGCCAGAAAGTGGCGACAGCCTCGACTTCCTCATCGCTCACAAACGGCCCGTGGACGCGTTTGATCGGGTCGGTGTTGGGCTTGTAGAGCATGTCGCCCTTGCCCAGCAGCTGTTCGGCGCCCTGCTCGCCCAGGATGGTGCGGCTGTCGATCCGGCTGGTGACCGCAAAGCTGATGCGGGTCGGGAGGTTGGCCTTGATCACCCCGGTGATGACATCGACCGAGGGGCGCTGGGTCGCCATGATCAGATGGATGCCCGCCGCGCGGCTCTTCTGGCTGAGCCGCTGGATCAGCACTTCGACTTCCTTGCCGACGGTGATCATCAGATCGGCCAGCTCGTCGACGATCACCACGATCTGCGGCAGCACCTGGTAATCGAGCTGCTGTTCCTCGAACAGTTCCTCGCCGGTGTCGGGATCGAAGCCGATCTGGATGCGGCGGCCGAGCGGCTTGCCCTTGGCGGCGTTGGTGCGCAGCTTGTCGTTGAACCCGGCGATGTTGCGGACCGAAATCTCGCTCATCATCCGGTAGCGGCGCTCCATCTCCTCGACCGCCCATTTGAGCGCGCGGATCGCCTTGGCGGGCTCGGTGACCACGGGCGAAAGCAAATGCGGGATCTCGTCGTAGCTCTTGAGCTCGAGCACCTTGGGGTCGTTCAGGATCAGGCGGCACTGCGCCGGGGTCAGCCGGTAGAGCAGCGACAGCAGGATGCAGTTGAGTCCGACCGACTTGCCCGATCCGGTGGTCCCCGCGACCAGCAGATGCGGCATCGTCGCCAGATCGGCGATCACTGGCTCGCCGGCAATATCCTTGCCCAAAATGATCGGCAGCATCGCCTTGGAATGAGCAAATTGCTCGCAGGCGGCGAGTTCCTTGAGCGCGACGATCTGGCGATCGGCATTGGGCAGTTCGATCCCCATCACTGTGCGCCCGGGGATCGCGGAGACGCGCGCCGAGATCGCGCTCATGTTGCGGGCGATATCGTCGGCGAGGCCGATCACGCGGCTGGCCTTGATCCCGGGTGCC
Source organism: Novosphingobium sp. (assembly GCA_031421295.1). GTDB lineage: Bacteria > Pseudomonadota > Alphaproteobacteria > Sphingomonadales > Sphingomonadaceae > Novosphingobium. The sequence continues at coordinate 5,086 of JANOOJ010000028.1, read as the reverse complement.
GGTTCGAGCTCGTACATCGTCACCACCGGGCCGGTGCGGACGGCGGTGATCTCGCCCTTGACGTTGAAATCGTCGAGCACGGTTTCGAGCAGCCGCGCGTTGCGCTCGAGCGCGAGCTTATCGACCTTCTTGGCCGCATGCGGCGGCGGATCGGCGAGCAGGTCGAGCCCGGGCAGATCGTAGCTGTCGAACAAATCGGCCTGGCGGCTGGCGGCGCCGAGCTGGGCGGGCTTGACGCTGCGGGTCGGGTCCGAAATTTCGGGTGGGCGGCGCGGGGTATCGAGTTGTTGGATGGGCTTAGGCTCGCGCGCGGCCTTGTGGCGCTCGGAGCGCGAAAACGGCAGCGAGGGTGAGGGCAGGGCCGGCACGCGGCGAAGCATGCCGGGCAGGGTCAGCAGGCTGCCCCAGTCGAACGCAAAGACCCGCGCGGCCAGGATCGTACCGCCGGCGAGACAAACGAGAGCGGCGGCAAGCTTGATCCAGCCCTGCGCCGCTGCACCTGCGAGGCCCGCGACGGCGGTGACGGCCTTCGCCCCCAGAGCACCCGAGACCCCACCGATCGTCGCGGGCAATGTGCTTCCCGGCGGAAACTGTCCGTTTTTGTCCATAACAGCGATCGCCAGCGTCGTGCCGATCAGTGCCATCGCCAGCAACAGGACACCGATGGGTCGCCACCATGGATGGTCGGTGTGCGGTTCGCCCGCATCGTCTTCCTCGACCAGATTCCAAAGCTTGCGTGCGAAGACATACAGCATGGGCAGGAACAGCACCGACACCGGGCCGAACAGGAACAGCGCCCGCTCGGCGAGCCAGGCCCCGGGCGCGCCCATCCAGTTGAGTACCGGCCCGCCCGCCGCAGTCGAGGCCGAGGGATCGGTCTGGTGATAGCTGACCAGCGCGAGCGCCAGCGCGATCATCAAACCGGCTAGCGCCAGCGCGCCGACCAGCTCGGCACTGCGCCGCAAGCTGCGCCGCAGCACTGCGCGCCAGTTCGAGGACGCCGAAGGTCCGATTGCCCGTGAAGCCATGTTACACCCCTGGTCCGGGGGTATAATGCGCTCAGCACGGACTCCGCGTCAAGAATCTACCGTCATCCCCGCGAAAGCGGGGATCGCTGGCCGCTGGGTCGGACTTGGTGGCCAGCGGTCCCGGGTCAAGCCCGGGACGACGTCAGTCCGTCGATTGCCGCCCAGGCAAACCCGCCTATCCGCTTTGCGGTGCGAGGATTCATGCCCCCCAGCGCGATGATCGGGACCGGGGAGTGCGCCGCCAGCAGACGGAACCGCAACCCGCCAAGCAGACGCGCGCCGGGATGCGAGTGGGTCGGGAAGACGGGGGAGAGCAGGATCGCATCGGCGCGGGCGCGACCGGCCGCAGCGATTTCAGCGAGCGAATGCGCGGTCACCAGCCGTACCAGCGCCGGGCCGCGCGCGAGCTGCGTCGGCGCACCATAGGCCGCCATCGCACCGGCGCGCCGGGCTTGCCGCGCGCTCCCCGCCAGCACGGCAAGGTGACCATGGCGGCGGCACAGCCGCTGGACCCGGGCAAAGCGTGCGGCGCGCTCGGGCGGCGGCAGGTGGTAGTGGCGGAAGATCACCCCGGAACCGCGCGGCAGCCTGCGGATCGCGGCCTCGAACACGCGATCGGTCCGCGCATCGCTGACCAGCCACAGTCGGGGGAGATCGGGGTGGCAGCTGCGCATTGCCGCGCTATAGCAGCGCGCGATGATTGAACCAGCCACGCCGCTAGACGAAGTCCGCTCCCGCATCGCCGCCGCTGCGCGCATCGCCCGGCGCGAGCCAAGCGAAGTCATGCTCATCGCCATCAGCAAGACCCATCCCGCCGACCGTATCCGCTCGCTGCTCGACCAAGGTCAGCGCGTGTTCGGTGAAAACCGGGTGCAGGAAGCGGCGGAAAAGTGGCCCGTGCTGCGTGAGGTGTTCCCAGAGACGCAGCTTCATCTGGTTGGCCAACTCCAGTCGAACAAGGCGGAGGACGCGGTGGCGCTGTTCGATTGCATCCATTCGCTCGATCGCCGCTCGCTGCTCACCGCGCTGGCCAAGGCGATGGATAAGGCGGGGCGACGCGTGCCGTGCTTCGTTCAGGTCAATATCGGTGCGGAAGAGCAGAAGGGCGGCTGCGCGATTGCCGCGCTGCCTGCGCTGCTGACCGAGGCCCGCGCCGCCGATATTCCACTGGCCGGGCTGATGTGCGTGCCGCCTGCCGGGATCGAAGCCGCGCCGTTCTTCGCGCTGCTCGCCAAGCTGGCCGACGATCACGGAATTGCGGGCCTCAGCATGGGCATGAGCGACGATTTCGAGACCGCGATCATGCAAGGCGCGACGCACGTGCGGGTCGGCTCGGCGCTGTTTGGGGTGCGGGGGTAGCGTCGTCCCCGGCTCGACCGGGGACCGCTGGCCTCCAGGTGCGGGATTGCGCCGATGCGGCCAGCGATCCCCGCTTTCGCGGGGATGACGATCAAGCAGCGACCTCAGCCACCGCGCGCAGCGGTTCCTCGCCCTGCATCGGGCTAAGCCCCAGCCGCTCGAACAGCGCCGCGTCGGCATCGTCGCCGGCATTGGCGGCGGTCAGCAGCCGGTCGCCGGTGAAGATCGAATTGGCCCCGGCCATGAAGCACAGCGCCTGCGCCGCGTCGGACATCGACTCGCGCCCTGCGGAAAGCCGCACCATACTCAGCGGCATGGTGATCCGCGCGACCGCGACGGTGCGGACGAATTCGATATCGTCGATCTTCGCCAGCGGAGTGTCGGCCAGCATATCGCCCAGCACGGTGCCCTTGATCGGCACCAGTGCGTTGACTGGCACGCTTTCGGGATGCTGTGGCAGCGTCGCCAGCGTGTGGATGAAGCCGACCCGGTCGGCGCGGGTCTCGCCCATCCCGACGATCCCGCCCGAGCATACCGCGATCCCGGCATCGCGGACATGGCCCAGCGTATCGAGCCGGTCGGCCATCGTCCGCGTGGTGATTGCGCGCTCGTAATATTCGGGGCTGCTGTCGATGTTGTGGTTGTAATAATCGAGCCCCGCCTCGGCGAGCATTCCGGCCTGCCTGGGGGTGAGCATCCCCAAAGTCATGCAGGTCTCGAGCCCCATTGCGCGGACGCCCTTCACGATCTCGACCACCGCGGGCATGTCGCGGTCCTTGGGGTTGCGCCACGCCGCGCCCATGCAGAAGCGCTGGCTGCCCGCATTCTTGGCGCGCGCCGCCGATTGCAGCACTTCGCGCACATCCATCAGCTTGGTGGCCGCAACCCCGCTGTCGGCATGGACCGACTGCGCGCAATAGCCGCAATCCTCGGGGCAGCCGCCGGTCTTGATCGAGAGCAGCGTGCACAGCTGGACTTCATCGGGCGCGTGATGCGCGCGGTGGACCCCAGCCGCGCGGAACAGCAGTTCGGTAAACGGCAGCTCGAACAGCGCCGCGATCTCGTCACGGGTCCAGTCGGTGCGCATGCCTTGTCCCCTGCCAGCCAGAATTCAGGCTTGCCTTAGGCAAAGCAGGGAGGATTGCAAAGCCTGCGAAACCGGTCGTCAGCTGCCGCTGTGACCCTTGAGCTCATTGCCGGTCAGCGTCACGACGTGGAGCAGGTTGGTCGATCCCGGCGTGCCGAACGGAACCCCCGCCAGCGCGATCAGCTTGGATCCGGCGCTGCCGAACCCCTGCCGCAGCGCCATGCGCTTGCCCTTGGCGATCATCTCCTCGAAGCTGCCGATGTCGCGGGTGTGGACCGCGTGCGCCCCCCACAACAGCCCGATCCGCCGCGCGGCCTTGAGCGAGGGCGTCATCACCAGCATCGGCACCACCGGTCGCTCGCGCGCCACGCGGCGCGCGGTGCTGCCCGAGCCGGTAAAAACGATGATCCCCGCCACCGAGACCGTCTCGGCGATCGCCGCGCAGGCCTGCGCCAGTGCATCGGCGGTGGTCGCATCGGGGCGGACCTGGGTGAAATGGACCCGTGCGGCATAGCCGGGATCGGCTTCCACCTGCATCGCGATACGGTGCATGATCGTCACCGCCTCGACCGGCCAGGCCCCGCTGGCGGTTTCGGCCGAGAGCATCACCGCATCGGCCCCGTCATAGACGGCATTGGCCACGTCGGAAACTTCGGCGCGGGTCGGCGCGGGGCTTTCGATCATCGATTCGAGCATCTGCGTCGCGACGATCACCGGCTTGCCGCTGCGCCGGGTGAGTTCGACGATCCGCTTTTGCAGCGGGGGGACTTCCTCGGGGTTGAGTTCGACCCCCAGATCGCCGCGCGCGACCATGATCCCGTCGCTCAGCTCGATGATTTCCTCGAGCTGGTCGATCGCTGCGGGCTTTTCGATCTTGGCGACCAGTCCGCCGCCATAGCTGCCCATCAGCCGCCGCGCTTCGGCGACATCCTCGGGCCGCTGGACGAACGACAGCGCGATCCAGTCCGCGCCCTGATCGACCGCGAAAGCCAGGTCGCGGCGGTCCTTTTCGGTCAGCGCCGGGATCGGCACCACCGTATCGGGGACGTTGACCCCCTTGCGGTCCGAAATCACCCCGCCGACTTCGGCCGAGCAGAGGATTTCGTCGGGTCCGGTGGTGATCACCTTGAGCCGCAGCTTGCCATCGTCGATCAGCAGCCGCTGACCTTTGGTCAGTACCCCGAACAATTCGGGATGCGGCAAGCAAACGCGGGTCTCGTCGCCGAGTTCGGGTTTGCGATCGAGTGTGAAGTGGCTGCCGTGGCGGATCACCGCGCGGCCGCCGGCAAATTGCCCGACCCGCAGCTTGGGTCCTTGCAGATCGCACAGGATCGTGATCGGGCGGCCGAAGGCCTTCTCGGCGGCGCGGATCGCAGCGATCGTCGCAGCGTGGGTCGGATGATCGCCGTGGCTCATATTGACGCGGAAACAATCGGCCCCGGCGCGCAGCAATTTGCCGATCATCTCGGGTTCGCGGCTGGCCGGGCCGAGCGTGGCGAGGATCTTCACCTTGCGTCCGCGCAGATTCACGTTTTGCGGATCGAGCCTGGCCACGGTACTTCCTCTACCAATTGCAGGCTGCGCTATGGCAAAGCAGGCGGCAAAGACCAAG
>JANOOJ010000027.1:0-9762 GCA_031421295.1 Novosphingobium sp. | reverse complement strand
TGGATTCGGCCCGCCAGGCGATCGAACCGGGCTCCCGTTTCGTCATCCGCAATGTTGCGCGCTTCCATGCGGATCAGCGCGGTGATCATCTGGAGGTTGTTCTTCACCCGGTGTTGCAGTTCGCGGAGCTGCGCGTCCTTGATGCGCAAGGCCTGGCCCTGGACGTTCAGTTCGCCATCGGTTTGTTGCAGCACCCTGGCCAGCGCGACCAGCCGGAACATCGGCACTGCATCGTCATTCTCGATGGTGTTGGACCAGGCCTGCACCTCGATCTGCTCATCATCCCGATCGATCTTGAACCTGCCGAGATATTCATCGTCGATGATTACGGCTTCGGCGAGCGGCGTTTCGTCGTGCCGCGGGGCGGCAATCCCGGGAATAGCCTTCCAGCCGCTGCCGTGGATCGCCTCGGCAGACTGCCCGGTCAGTGCTTCGAACTCGCGATTGCAATAGGTGATCGCTTCCGATGGCAGCAGTTCGGACACAGCAATGGCCAAAGGCAGATGATCGAGGAACTGCTTGAATCGATCGCTTTCCAATGCATCGGCCAATCCGGGCGTCGCAAGGATCTTTTCGACGTCGTTCGGATCACCACCCTCGGATGATGTGCTGGCTTGGTCCGTTATCATTCGCGACGCCTTGTTCAGTCAGATAGCCGCGCCGCTCCAACGTCGGCGGGCATTTTGCCAATTACCTAGCGCCATATGCGCGGTAACGCCATGATCCATCGAATGGCCGCGTCACTCCCCCCAGCGCTTGAACCCCGGCACCGGCACTGCGGCAGTCCGCGCGCGCTCATAGGCCGCCCCGGCGTCCAGCACGCGCTTGTCCTCCCAGGCCGCACCCATGAAGCTCAGCCCCACCGGCAGCCCGTCGACCGCGCCCATCGGGACCGTGAGGTGCGGGTAGCCGGCGATGGCGGCGAGGTTGCCTGCGCCTGCTGGGATGCCGTGGTCGCCGGTGACGAGGTCGATCGGCCAGGCCGGACCCTCGGTCGGGGCGATCAGCAGGGTGACGCGGTTCTCGGCCAGCAGCCGGTCGATGCCGTCCTTGCCCGCGAGGCGCAGCGAATTGGCGCGGGCTTTGCGGTAAGCCTCGGCGTCGGTCAGTTTGTCGGCTTTCTCGAACGTCTCCTGCCCGAACCAGCGCAGTTCGGTGGCAGCATTGGCTTTGTTGAAAGCGATGACATCGGCGAGGCTGCGGACCGGCGGATTGCCCGGCAGCCCCCGCAGATAGGCCCCGAGGTCTTGCCGCAACTCGTAGTAGAGCACAGCGCCCTCGTCGCGGCCCATGGTCTCGTCGAATTTATAGTCGACATCGACCAGCACCGCGCCCGCGCGCCGAAGGTCGGCCAGTGCCTGCTCGAACACGCCGAGCAGGCGTTCGTGCGTGCTCGCCTGCTTGCGCAGCACGCCGATCCGCACCCCCGCCAGCGAGGCGCTGTCGATCCCCATAGCGAAGTCTGCGGTGTGAAGATCGGCGCGCTTGGTTGCCTCGTCCGCCGGATCGCTCCCGGCCATGCCGGTAAGCAGCAGTGCGGCGTCTTTCACCGAAGTCGTCATTGGCCCCGGAGTGTCCTGGCTATGGCTGATCGGCACGATATGCGTGCGGCTGACCAGCCCGACGGTGGGCTTGAATCCAACGATCCCGTTGACGCTGGCGGGGCAGGTGATCGAGCCGTCGGTCTCGGTGCCGATGGCGGCCCAGGCCATGCCCGCCGCCACCGCCGCGCCGCTGCCCGAGGAGGAGCCGCAGGGCGTGCGGTCCAGTGCGTGCGGGTTCTTCGTCTGCCCGCCAAGCGCGCTCCACCCGCTCGAGCTGCGACTGGAGCGGATATTGGCCCATTCGCTGAGGTTGGTCTTGCCCAGGATCACCACGCCCGCGCTGCGCAGCCGCGCCACCATTGGCGCATCGCGCGCCGTGATATTGTCCTTGAGCGCAAGGCTGCCTGCGGTGGTCGCCATCGGGTCGGCGGTTTCGATATTGTCCTTGATCAGGATCGGCTTGCCCGCGAGCGGTCCGAACCGGGTCTCCGCCGCGCGCGCTTGCCGCAGCGCATCGGGGTTGATCGCGATTACTGCATTGAGCATCGGCCCATGATCGTCGAGCGCGTCGATCCGCTGGAGATAGGCGGCGGTCTGGCCGGTCGCGGTGGCAAGATTGGCGCGCGGGATCGCCGGGTGCGTCGCGCAGGCACCGGTGAGCAGGATCAACGGTAGCAGCAGTGATTTCATGGCGAACCCCTTTGCGGGCGATGCTGCGGGTTTTGGACAGCGCGCGCAAGAGTCAGGTTAACGCACTTGAACATCGCGCGCCCACACGCGACATAGGCCGCGCAATCACACGAGGGTTCCCATGATCGACCTGTTTGGCCACAACAGCGCCCAAGGCAAGTTTACGCACGATCCGGTTACGGGCGCACTGGTGCCGATGGTGGTCGAGCAGACCAGCCGGGGCGAACGCAGCTTCGACATCTTCAGCCGCCTGCTGCGCGAGAGGATCGTCTTCGTCACCGGCGAAGTCGAAGACCAGATGGCCGCGCTGATCACCGCGCAGCTGCTGTTCCTCGAAAGCGAGAATCCCTCCAAGGACATCTCGATGTATATCAACTCGCCGGGCGGCGTGGTCACCGCCGGGATGGCGGTCCACGATACGATGCAATATATCCGCCCACGCGTGTCGACGGTCTGCATCGGCCAGGCCGCATCGATGGGCAGTTTCCTGCTCGCGGCGGGTGAGCCGGGAATGCGGATCGCGCTCCCCAACGCCCGGATCATGGTCCACCAGCCTTCGGGCGGGGCCCGCGGCATGGCCTCCGACATCGAGATCCAGGCGCGCGAAATCCTGCGCATCCGCGCGCGGATAAATGAGCTGTTCGCCAAATACACCGGCCGCACGCTGCCCGAGATCGAAAAGGCGATGGACCGCGACACCTTCCTCGAAGCGGACGAGGCCAAGACCTTCGGGCTGGTCGACAAGGTGTTTGAAAGCCGCCCCGATTCGGACAAGGTCGGCGAGGACCATTCTTCGGACAAGCCCGTTAAGGAATAATGCATCACCCACCTTCAGGCGATGGCAAGCTTCGCCTGCTATGGGGCAGAGTTGATTAATCCGGCTGCCGGGCTAGACTCGGCGAGTCCCGCACCAGCGGGCACTTGGGACAAAGCATGACGAAATTGAGCGGATCCGACGCGAAAAGCACCCTTTACTGCAGCTTCTGCGGGAAATCGCAGCACGAGGTGCGCAAGCTCATCGCCGGGCCGACGGTGTTCATCTGCGATGAATGCGTCGAGCTGTGCAACGACATCATCCGTGAGGAAACCAAGGCCGGGATCGCGGGCAAGAAGGACGGCGGCGTCCCCACTCCGCGCGATATCTTTGCCACGCTCAACGATTATGTGATCGGTCAGGACCGTGCCAAGCGGGTGCTCTCGGTCGCGGTGCACAACCATTACAAGCGGCTCAAGCACGGCGGCAAGGGCGGCGAGGTCGAGCTGTCGAAATCGAACATCCTGCTGGTCGGGCCGACCGGCTGCGGCAAGACGCTGCTCGCCCAGACGCTCGCCAAGACCTTCGACGTGCCCTTCACCATGGCCGACGCGACGACGCTGACCGAGGCCGGCTATGTCGGTGAGGATGTCGAGAACATCATCCTCAAGCTGCTGCAATCGTCCGATTACAACGTCGAGAAGGCGCAGCACGGGATCGTCTATATCGACGAGATCGACAAGATCAGCCGCAAGGCGGAGAACCCCAGCATCACCCGCGACGTTTCGGGCGAGGGGGTGCAGCAGGCGCTGCTCAAGCTGATGGAGGGCACCACCGCGAGCGTTCCGCCCCAGGGGGGCCGCAAGCATCCCCAGCAGGAATTCCTCCAGGTCGATACCACCAACATCCTGTTCATCTGCGGCGGGGCCTTCGCCGGGCTCGACAAGATCATCGCCGACCGGCTGCAGAAGCGCTCGATCGGCTTTGGCGCGCATGTCGCCGATCCCGACAAGCGCCGGGTGGGTGAGCTGCTCCAGCTGGCCGAGCCCGAGGATCTCCTCAAGTTCGGCCTGATCCCCGAATTCGTCGGCCGCCTGCCGGTGATCGCCACGCTCGAGGACCTCGACATCGAGGCCTTGGTCAAAATCCTGAGCGAGCCCAAGAACGCGCTGGTCAAGCAATATGCCCGGCTGTTCGATCTCGAAGACGTGCTGCTGACTTTCACTGCCGACGCCCTCGAAACGATCGCCAAAAGGGCCATCGCCCGCAAGACCGGCGCGCGCGGGCTGCGCTCGATTGTCGAGAGCATCCTGCTCGATACGATGTTCGATCTGCCGACCACCGAAGGCCTCGCCGAAGTGGTGGTGGACAGCGAGGTGGTCGAGGGCAAGAAGCAGCCGATCCAGGTGCTCAAGGGCGACCATCCGAAGGAAGAGGCGGCTTAGGCCTGCCTCGTTGCCGAACGTTGCCAAGGCGGCGCTAATCGCCGGGACGCAGCTGGGTGACCGTATCCTGAAAGTCGACCATGCCGGTGAAAACGGCGCGGTCTGCATTTACGCGGCGCAACGCTGTGTAGCCCGTTGGCGACTGCCCCGCATGGTTGGCGAGCTCGATGAATTCCTTGTCCACGAGCGGCACCATCGCGCATTGTTCGGTGCCGAACTTGCGGCGCGCGGACGTGTGCGATGCCGAAGCTATCGGCTGTGCGGGTTGGGTGGCGCGCTCCTTGGTGTTCTGACAGGTCTTGCCGGCGAGCAGGCTATCCTCGCTACAACCGTCGCGGTGGAGCGGGTGGTGCTGCGGCACCTTGGTGAACAATTGCTCGTGCTCAGGGATGCCGATCCGGGGGCATGCTCGATCATTCGGGCAATCATTGGCGACGAGCAGGAGCACCATGACCGGACAGCGGCACGGCTAAACGTCACCGGATTTTGGCCCCGCATCCTTGACCCGCTCGTTTCGGTATCGACCGAGGCGGTTATCTGGTTGGGAATGAAGCTTTAGCGCGTCGGGTTCAGACGACTTCGCACTCAACGTCGCACTTCGCCCCTACCTCCACCTGAATCGTCGCATGGCCGATCCCGAAATCATGCTCCAGCCCTTGCGCCACCTCGTGCAAAAACCCGTCGCCCGGATGTCCGCCGGGCATAACCAGATGCGCGGTGAAGGCGGTTTCTGTGGTGCTCATCGGCCAGATGTGGAGATCGTGGACGGCTGACACACCCTGCAGCGCGGCAAGGTAGCTGCGCACCGCGCTTTCGTCGATCCCGTCGGGGACCGCGAGCAGTCCCATCCTCACCCCGTCGCGCAGCAGGCCCCAGCTGCCCCAGCCGATCACGGCGGTGATGACCAGGCTGGTGACGGGGTCGATCCAGTTCAGCCCGGTCAAGGCTATCGCCACCCCGGCGATCACCACCCCGGCCGAGACCGCCGCATCGGCCAGCAAGTGCTGGAACGCCGCGCGCAGATTGAGGTCGCCCTTGCGGCCCTTGGCGAACAGCGCCGCCGACAGTCCGTTGACGAGGATACCCGCCGCCGCGACCCAGATCATCGGTCCCGCCGCGACCGGTGTGGGATCGCCCAGCCGCCGGATCGTTTCGACCAGAATCGCCCCCAGCGCGACCCACAGCAGCGCGGCATTGGCGATCGCTGCAAGGATCGACGAGCTCTTGAGGCCATAGGTAAACCGCGCCGAGGGTGGCCGCGCCGCGAGCACGCTTGCGCCCCAAGCGAGCAGCAGCGCCAGCACATCGCCCAGATTGTGTCCGGCATCGGCGAGCAGCGCCATCGATCCCGCCGCGAGGCCCGCCACGACCTCGGCCGCGACGAAGCCCAGATTGAGCGTGATCGCCACGGCAAACGCCGCACCGTGCCCGCCCTTCACGGGTGGCGCGTGATCGTGATGGCGGTGATGCCCGTGGCCCATTATCTTCCTCCTCGGACGACCGTTGCACAAACGCCGCAGTGCAGCAACAATCGGGCCACACTGCGTGGTGCCACGCTGCGTGCGAAGCGCGGTTTCGGATTCAATCGTGTACTTTCATTGCTGTCAGCTAGCCGATCTTGAAACGACATTTCGTGCCGGATTGCGACTGGCATATGACAGCCGCATACTGTCAACAGACTGCAACATCCGCCTGTTTAGCGAAACCCGCAGCGCTTGTAAGAGTGTTGCCATGGGCGCTCGGCAGCGATTCGCTGCGACCGCGCCAGACGGGGTTCAAACCAATATCCGGTCCAGCCGGATGCCAATGGGGTCTGACGACATGCAGCTCAAATTTTTCCTCGCCGCCAGCGCGGCCAGCCTCTCCCTTGCAGCGGGCCTCGCGACGCCGGTCATGGCGCAGGAAACGTCGTCGGCGGTTCGCGGCACCGTCACTTCGAGCGGCACGCCGGTTGGCGGAGCGACTGTCGTGGTCGAGCATGTTCCTTCGGGCACTGTGCTCACCACCACCACCGCGGCGGACGGCAGCTTTTCGGCCAATGGCCTGCGCATCGGCGGTCCGGTCACGGTGACGGTCTCGGCGGGTGGTTATGAGAATTCGGTGGTCAACGATCTGTTCCTCCAGGCCGGTCAGCCGGTTCGCTTACCGATCGATCTGCAGGAAACCGCCGCGATTGTTGTCACCGGCGCCTCGCTCGGCCCGATTATCGACGGTTCGGACGGCCCGACCACCGCGCTCGGCCGGGCGGAAATCGACAACGCCGCCTCGATCAGCCGCGACATCCGCGATCTCGCGCGCCGCGATCCGCTGGTCACGATCGATCTGACCAATGGCCGCACGATCGAAATTGCCGGAAACAACGGTCGCCTCAACCGCTTCTCGGTCGATGGTTTGCAGATGTCGGACGACTTCGGCCTCAACCCCGGCGGCTTGCCGACCAACCGCGGCCCGGTGCCCTACGATGCGATCGAGCAGTTCACGGTCAAGACCGCACCTTACGACGTCAGCGAAGGCGATCTGCAGGGCGGCGCGATCAACGTGGTGCTGCGTTCGGGCGGCAACAAGTTTCACGGCGGCGGCTTCTACAGCTACACCGACGACAAGCTTACCGGGAACGAGAGCCTGACCACCAAGGTTGCGCTCGATTTCTCGTCGAAGCAGTACGGTGGCTGGCTCTCGGGCCCGATCATCCAGGACAAGCTGTTCTTCATGGTTGCCTATGAGCGCACCAAGGAAGGCAAGCCGCTCGACGATGGCTTCGGGCCCGGCTTCGCCAACCAGATTCCCGGTATCACGCAGGTCAATATCGATCTCGTCACTTCGATTGCGAAGTCGCGCTATGGCTACGACACGCTGGGCCTGATCGCCACCACGCAGGAAGACGATGAAAAAATCGTCGGCAAGATCGACTTCAACATCAGCGACACCCAGCGTCTGGCGATGACCTACATCCGCAATGTCGGCACCAACCAGTTCCAGCAGAACAACTTCACCACCCCGGTCTTCGCTCTCGGCTACCAGTCCAACGGCTATGAACTGCGCGAGGAGGTCAACTCGGGGACTGCCGAATTGAACTCGACCTGGTCGGACAGTTTCTCGACCACGCTGCGCGGCTCGTATCGCGATTATAACCGCGCGCAGGAGCCATTCGGCGGTCGCAACTTCCCGCAGATGGAAGTCTGTCTCGACCAGGCGAGTGGCGGAGCTACCACAACCTGCGGCAGCACCCGGTTGTTCTTCGGCCCGGATGTCAGCCGCCATTCGAACGCGCTCAACACCGAAAACCTCTCGATCGATTTCACCGCGCGCTACAGCCGCGGCAATCATTCGCTGCAGATGCTTGCAGGCTACACCAAGGTCGATACGCTGAATTTGTTCCTGCAGCGCTCGCTGGGCGATTTCTACTTCGATTCGCTTCCCGACTTTCAGGCCGGCAACGCCAATCGGTTGCGCTATGCCAATGCGGTTCCGTCGAACAATCCCAACGACGCGTCGGCGAGCTTCTCGACCACCGGCTGGACCTTCGGCATCCAGGACGATTGGCAGGTCAGCGACCAGCTCGCCCTGACTTTCGGGATGCGCTACGATCTGTTCGACAACAATGTTCTCCCGCCGCTCAACCCGAGCTTTCTGGCGCGCTACGGTTTCTCGAACCGCTCGACCTTCAAGGGCCGTGGCGTATTCCAGCCGCGCGCGAGCTTCAGCTACGATGTCAGCGACCGGTTGATCATCCGCGGCGGTGCGGGCATCTTCGCCGGCGGCACCCCGGATGTGTTCCTCTCGAACGTCTATTCGAACACCGGCCTGCTGACCAACTCGGTCGATATCCAGCGGACCAACTGCGTGGCGTCGGGCAACACTTGCGCTGCGCTCAACAACATCACCAATGGCACGATCCCGCAGAGCGTCGTCAACTTCCTGACCACCAACACCGCGGCGCTGGCTTTGGCCCCGACCGACGTTATCGATCAGGACTTGCGCCTGGCGAACAAGCTCAAGGTCACGCTTGGTGCCGACTATTCGGCCAACCTTGGGCCGCTTGGCGACGACTGGTTGTTCGGTGTCCAGCTGCTCTACGACAAGACCCGCTCGGGCTATCTGTGGACCGATCTGCGTTCGGTCCCGATCGGCGTGCTGCCCGACGGCCGCCCGCGCTATGGCGCGATCGGCGGTGTCGCCACGAACTTCCGCGACCTGCAATTGACCGACACTCGCGACGGGCGCGGCATCTTCGCCACCTTCCGCTTCGAGAAAAAGTGGAACTTCGGTCTGGGGATCGAAGGCAGCTACACCCGCTCGGACGTCAAGGATCGTTCGTCGCTGACTTCGTCGACCTCGTCGTCGAACTATCAGAATAACGCCTTCACCGATCCGAACTTCCCCGAATACGGTCGCTCGATCTACGAATATCGCGACCAGTTCAAGTTCGGGGCCAACTTCAACCATGCCTTCTTCGGCAATGCCAAGACCAATATCGGCATCTTTGGCGAGCGCCGCTCGGGTCGCCCGTACAGTGTGACCATGCTCGACAACAGCGGCAATCGCGGTTCGGTGTTCGGCACGGTCGGCAATCTTGGCAATATGCTGCTGTACGTTCCGACCAACGGCGATACCAAGGTCAGCTTCGATACCGCAGCCACCGAGACGGCGTTCAACGCCCAGGTCGCGGCGCTGGGCCTCGACAAATTCCGTGGCTCGATCCTGCCCAAGAATTCGCAGACTTCGCCCACTTTCTTCAAGGTCGATCTGCACTTCGGTCAGGAAATCCCGCTGCCTTCGATCATGGGATCGTCGCCCAAGCTGGAATTGTTCGGAGACATCGAGAACGTCCTCAATCTGATGGACAAGGATTGGGGTGCGCTGCGCCAGTTCCCGTTCCCCTACAATGCCGCGCTGGTGCGGGTGCAGTGCATTGGCGCCGGGACGCTGGCTCCCACCGGCACGGCGCCTGGCTCGTTCATTTCGGGCAACAGCGGGCCGACCTATGCCGCGGTTAATACGGCGACGACCCAAGCCTGCCAGCAGTACCGCTATAGCAATGTCGTGGCGCCCAACATTCAGCTGCAGACGCGCCAGTCGCTCTATCAGATCCGGATCGGCGCACGCCTCAAGTTCTGATTGCAAACGTCGCATCGCAGCGATCGAGAAACAGGGGAGGGGGCGCAGCGGCGTTCCCTCCTCTTTTCTTTTGCGCTAAGTTCCTTCTAGCGCGGCGATGAACTGTGCTATATGAACGACGAACCGTTTAGCCCAAGGAGCAAGCCGCAATGATCCTCGCCACCGGACGCCGTGTCAGCATCGCACTCCTGTTGGCCGGCGTGGCGCTGGC
>JANOOJ010000026.1:0-4153 GCA_031421295.1 Novosphingobium sp. | reverse complement strand
CCCGCCCGATGAACGGATCGGCGAATGCATCGATAATCAGCGTCAATGCGAGCGCGGTCGAGACGATCGCCGCCGAGACACCTACGACCTGATTGAAGTACAGCAACAGGTAGGTGTTGAACGCGCTATTCTTGATGCCATTGGCAGCCGCACCAGCGCCGTACGAGAGGCGAGTAGCCGCATTCATCCGCGCGGCTGGAGCCGGGGCACGACCCACGAGCGAGGTGCTCGTGCCGGGTGCCGGTTGAACGTCGGCTGTCGCCGCCTCGCTCACGTGACCGCGTTCGCTACGGGGATCGAGGCAATTGCCTCGTTGCGATTGAGCTCACGCATCGCGGTCAGGCGAACAGGGCTTTGAGATCCCGCTTCAGGATCTTGCCATTGGCATTGCGGGGGAGCGTTCCCGCAGCGAAGACGATCCGGACAGGGACTTTGAACGCGGCCAAGCGGGAACGGACGAGGTCCTGCAGTTCGGCTTCGCTGACACGCGTTCCGGGGGCAAGGTGGACCACCGCAGCTGGCTGTTCGCCGAGCGTGTGATGGGGGATGCCGACCAGCGCTGCGTCGGTCACTGCGGGGTGGTCGTAAAGCACGTTTTCAACCTCGCTCGAATAGATGTTCTCGCCGCCGCGGATGATCATGTCCTTGGCGCGTTCGCCGATGTAGCAAAAGCCTTCGGAATCGAGCCGGGCCAGATCGCCCGTGCGGACCCAGCCATCAATGAAGGTCTCTGCGGTCGCCTCGGGGCGGTTCCAGTAACCTTTCACCACCATCGGGCCGCGCGCCCACAGCTCGCCGACTTCGCCGAGCGGAAGTTCGCGGCCGCCGTCCTCGTCCATGATCCGTAGGTCGGCCACCGGCACTGCAGGTCCGCAACTGGTCGGGCGGTTAAGGTAATCCTCGCTCGAATGCGTGGTCACCGTCGCCATCGTTTCGGTCATGCCCCAGCCGTTGCCGGGCAGCGCGCCGAAGATCTCGCGAATCTTGCGGACCAGTTCGGGTGCCGACGGCGCGCCTCCGTAGGAAATCGCCTCGAGGCTGGAGAGGTCGTACTTTTCCCGGTCGGGGTGCTCGATCATCTGCCAAGCGATCGTCGGGACACCGCCGGTCACGTTGACGCGCTCGCGCTCGATGATCCCGAACGCCTTCACCACGTCCCACTTGCGCATGTAGATCGCGGTGTGCCCGGCAAATAGCGCGCCCATCAGGCCCGCTGAGCAGGCGGTTACGTGGAACAGTGGAATAACAGTCAGGACCACCTTGGCCACCGGATCGGGCAGCGCTTCGCCGCGGCGGAGGAGGGTCCGCGCGGCCGACCACGCGCTCGACATGATGTTGGTGGTGAGGTTGCGGTGCGAGCCCAGCGCGCCCTTGGGCTCGCCGGTGGTGCCGCTGGTGTAGAAGATCGTCGCGGCATCATCGGGCGCGATCGCCACTTCGGGCAACGCGACATCGGGCAACCCTTCCCACGCAGCCGACACACCGATTATGCTTTCAAATCTCTCGGCTGGAGCGGGCGGCACACCGTCGCATCGGGCGACGAGGATCGCTTCGAGATCGCGGAGGTCGCCCAGATGCGGAGCAATCCGGTGGTAGCGCTCGTCGTCGCAGACCAGGATGCGGCTGCCCGAGTTGGCGAGGCCGAAGGCGAGTTCGGTGCCGGTCCACCAGGCATTGAGCGGGACGCAGATCGCGCCGATCGCAGTCGCCGCGAAGAACGCAACGGGCCATTCGGGCAGGTTGCGCATGGCCAGCGCAACACGGTCTCCCTTGGCGACGCCGCGCCTCTGAAAATCGGCAGCGAGTGCTGCAACGGCGCGATACCAGCCTTCGTGGGTGACGCGCTCGTCCTCGTAGATTGTGGCCAGGCGGGCGCCGTGGCTGCGGGCTACCTCGGCGACGATGCGCAAGTCGGCGGGGGCATGTTTCCACACTCGGGTGGGGACGCCTTCAATCTCGACGAGTTCCATCTCGAACTTAGCGCCTGGAGCGCACAGTTCCGCGGCAATCTGGGCGTTGCTCATTGCCGGCCAGCCCGGCGGCGGGGTCCACGTCGGCTCCTCGGTGTCAAGTGGCTCTCCCAAACCTATTTCCCTTTCAAACCGATTGTTTTGCTTTGCTAGCTGAAGGGTTACGGGGGATGGCCCGAACGGACAAGGCTGGATAACTGGCTTGCCGCCGGGCATGGTCGTGCAAATGGGGTTAGAGATGGTCGAAGCGATATTGCCTGCCGGATCAGCCGCCGCCGATCAGGGTATGTCGGCGGAGCGTCTGGCGCGGATCGACGCGTTCATCAGCGAAAAATACCTGAACAGGGGCAAGCTGCCCAACGCCCAGTTGTTGGTCGCGCGGGGCGGCCAGCCGGTTCATTATTTCGCGAGCGGAAAGATGGGCGAAGCCGGTGCGCCGTTGCGCGACGACGCGCTGTTCCGTATCGCCTCGATGACCAAGCCGATCACCTCGATCGCCTTCATGCAACTTGTCGAACAATGCGCTGTCGCGCTGGAAGATCCGGTTGCCCGGGTGATTCCGGAGTTCGCCGATCTTGCCGTCTATGCCGGTGGCGGGGGCAGCGTCGGTTTTGCGCCAGGAACGCGGTGTGGACCGATCAGGATGGTCGACCTCCTGACTCACATGTCGGGGCTGACATACGGGCTACAGAACCGGACCAACGTCGACCGCGCCTATCGAGAGAGCAATCTCGACGTGGCGCGAAATCACCTCGACTCCGATGGCTATGTGAAGGCGCTGGCGCGGCTCCCGCTCGAGGTCGCGCCGGGGACGCAGTGGAATTATTCGGTGTCGACCGACGTCCTCGGCATCGTTGTCGAGCGGCTGTCGGGGATGCGGCTCGGGGACTATTTCGAGAAGCATATCTTCGCCCCGCTGGGGATGATCGACACCGCGTTCGGCGTGGCCCATGGGCAGGGCGATCGGCTGGTCGATGCCTATGGCTGGCGGTCGGGCGCGCCGCCCGAACTGGTCGATACCGGAGCGACGTCGCGGCTGCTTGGGCCCGGCACGTTCGATAGCGGCGGCGGCGGCCTGATCGGGACGATCGCCGATTATCACAGATTCAGTTCGATGCTCCTGAACGGCGGCACTCTCGACGGAGCGCGGATCGTCAGCCCCAAGACGCTGGCGCTGATGACCGCCAATCACTTGCCCGGCGGACAGGACCTGACCCAGTTGTCGCAAAGCCTGTTTTCAGAAAGCCAGAACGCCGGGGTCGGCTTCGGCCTCGGCTTTGCGACGGTGATCGACCCGGCCAAGACGCTGATGCCCGCATCGAAGGGCGAGTTCTACTGGGGCGGAGCCTATTCGACCGCATTCTTCGTCGATCCGGTCGAGAAGCTCACGATGGTCTTCATGACCCAGCTCTACCCCTCGTCGGTCTATCCGATCCGCCGCCAGCTCAAGAGCCTTATCTATTCGGCGCTCGAAACGAGCTATGCCTGAAAGGAACCTGCCCCATGTCCGTCATTACCACCGAAAAGCATGACGACGTGCTTGTCATCGTCGCCAACAGCCCGCCGGTCAACGCGCTGGGCGCGGCCGTGCGCCAGGGGCTGGTCGACGGGATCGAGCAGGCGCTGGGCGACGACAGCGTCAAGGCGGTGGTGATCCGCTGTGACGGGCGGACGTTCTTCGCGGGCGCCGACATCACCGAATTCGGCAAGCCGCTGGTCGGCCCCAACCTGGGTGAAGCGCTCGACAAGTTGGAAGCGAGCGACAAGCCGGTGGTCGCGGCGATCCACGGCACGGCGCTGGGCGGCGGCTGCGAAGTCGCGCTGGCGTGTCATTACCGGGTGGCGGTGCCGTCCGCGAAAATGGGCCTGCCCGAGGTCAAGCTCGGGTTGATCCCCGGCGCTGCCGGGACGCAGCGTCTGCCGCGCGTGGTCGGCGTCGCCAATGCCCTGCCGATGGTGGTCAAGGGCGACCCGATATCGGCCGAAAAAGCGCTGGAGATCGGTCTGGTCGACAAGATCGTCGGCGAAGCCAGTCTCGCCGCCGATGCAATCGGGTTTGCCCGCGAGCAGATCGGCAAGCCGGTGCCGCGCTCGTCGGAAGGCGCGAAGCAGCAGGACGCGGTGCGCGATCCGGCGATCTTCGACAGCTTCCGCCGCGACAACGCGCGCAATTTGCTCGGCTT
>JANOOJ010000025.1:0-4585 GCA_031421295.1 Novosphingobium sp. | reverse complement strand
TGAAGGCTGGTCGCGCCGGATCAACGAAGCGATCGACAGCGGGCTCACCGCCGAGGCGGCGATCGAACGCGTCCAGCAGCACACCCGGATGCGGATGCGGCGGATCGACGATCCGCTGCTGGCCGACCGGATGCACGATCTGGAAGATCTCGCCAACCGGCTGCTGCGGACGGTTTCAGGCCAGCTCGGGACTGCGGCCAGCCAGGGCTTGCGCAGCGATGCGATTCTGATCGCACGCAATCTGGGCCCGGCCGAACTGCTGGAATACGACAAGCGCCGGCTCAAGGGCGTGATTCTTGAGGAAGGGTCGCTGACGGCCCATGTCGTCATCGTCGCGCGCGCGATGGGCGTTCCGGTGCTGGGCCGGGTCCGCGGCCTGCGCGGTGTGATCCGTGAAGGCGACCATCTGCTGCTCGACGCCGATCAGGGCAGTGCCACAGTCCGCCCCTCGCCGCCAATGATCGAAGCCTTTGAAACGCGCTTCGCCAAAAGCCGCGAACGCCAGGCCGCCTATGCCGCGATGCGCGATGTCGAGCCCTTCACCCGCGATGGCACCCGAATCATGGTGATGATGAATGCGGGGCTGCGCGATGATATGCCGATGCTCAGCCTGACCGGGGCCGATGGCATCGGGCTGTTCCGCACCGAATTCCAGTTCCTGGTCTCGGCAACCCTGCCCGCGCGCGAGCGCCAGACCCGGCTCTACCGCGACGTGCTCGACGCCGCAGGAGCCAAGCCCGTGGTGTTCCGCACCGTCGACATCGGCGGCGACAAGGTTCTGCCCTACTTGCGCCACAACGATGGCGAGCACGAAGAGAACCCGGCGATGGGCTGGCGCGCGCTGCGCGTCGCGCTCGAACGGGGCGGGCTGCTCAAGGTCCAGGCGCGTTCGCTGCTGGAGGCGGCGGCGGGACGGACGCTCAACGTCATGTTTCCGATGGTGTCCGAGCCGTGGGAGTTCGAACAGGCCAAGGCAGTGTTTGAAGGCCAGCGGGCGTGGCTCAAGGGGCAGAAGAAGCAGCTGCCTGAAGCGGTCCGCTATGGCGCGATGCTCGAAGTTCCCGCGCTGGCGGAAATGCTCGATGTGCTGGCTCCCCAGCTCTCGTTCCTGTCGATCGGGACCAACGATCTCACCCAGTTCCTGTTCGCAGCGGATCGCGCGCATCCCAAGCTGGCCGAGCGCTACGACTGGCTCAGCCCGGCGATCCTGCGGTTCCTCAAGCGGATCCAGTTGGCGACCGCAGGCCATAATGTCGATGTCACCGTCTGCGGCGAGATGGGCGGGCGGCGGCTCGAAGCCTTGGCGCTGATCGGGCTGGGCATCCGGCGCCTGTCGATCACGCCGGCGGCGGTCGGTCCGGTCAAGGAACTGGTCCGCAAAGTCGACATTGCAGAGATTTCGGCGGCGATGACCGGCTGGCTGGCTGCGCCCCCGGCCAATATGCGCGCGGAAATGTCGGCTTGGGCACAGGCGCATGGCATCGATTGCGATTGAATTGCCGCGTCCGTCGCGCGCAACTCTCACCTTGTCGTTCGCCGGGAGCGATTATTGTGTAAGTGCGTTGACTTTGCGCGATTAACCGCGATGCTCCCGGTCCGCAGGGGTACGCCAAAAAAATAATCGACGGGACCGGAATTTGGATGACGATGTGACCGTGGCGGAATTGCCGCTGGAAGGTGTTGGTGCGCGCCTGTTGCGCGCACGTGAGCAAAAGGGTCTGACCCGCGCCCGGCTGGCTGCCGTGACCAAGATTCCCGAACGCCATCTCGATTCAATCGAACAAGGCAATTTCGCCGGTTTTCCGGCCATCACCTATGCGATCGGCTTTTCGCGCAGCTATGCCCGTGCGGTCGGGCTGGATGAGCGCCAGATTGCCGACGAAGTGCGGTCCGAACTCGCCGCGCTCGAACCGGCCACACCGCGCCGCGCCGCTCCGGCTTTCGAGCCGGGCGATCCCGCCCGCGTCCCCAGCGCCCAATTTGCGTGGGCCGCCGGATTGCTCGCGCTGGTGGTGGTGATCCTGGGGTTCGTGTTCTGGCGCAGCTATTATATGCCGGGCGGCGAATTGCCCTCGATCCTGCCCACCGAGGCCGCTCCCGCAGTGGTCGCGAGTCAGGTGCCCGCAGCGGCTCCGGCCAGTGGTACCGTGGTGTTTACCGCGCTCGAACCTGCCGTATGGGTCAAGTTCTACGACGGTGCGGGCACGCAATTGCTTCAGAAGGAACTGGCGCAGGGTGAGAGCTACACCGTCCCGGCGGGGGTTGCCGATGTCCTGCTATGGACTGCCCGGCCCGAGGCGTTGGCGATCACGGTTGGCGGGCAGTCAGTCCCCAAACTGGCCGATGAGCAGGGAATGCTCAAGGACATCCCGGTCACGGCGGCAGCCTTGCTGGCGCGTCAGGCACCTGCTGGGCCCACCACCAGCCAGCCGTCCACACCAACCCCGCAACCTGCCGCGCGGGTTACGCGGCGGCGCGATAGCGGCACTTCGGGGGCGCGCGACGCCAACCCGACCGTGCGACCCATGGTCCGCCCGGTCGAGGCAATGCCGGTGCCGCAGACAACCGCTTCGCCGGTGGTGCAACCCATCCCCGCGCCCACCACGGCTGCGGATAGGTAGTAGCGCGCGCTCGACAGCGATGCGCGAGTAAGGCAAATCTGCGGCGAACCCGCCTGAGGGGGCAATCGGCGAATGACACGGACGGGAATGACGACGATGACCAAATATTTCGGTGGCCAGCGGCCGGTCCTGATGGCGCTGATCCTCGTGCTGGCCGGGCCGGCCTTGCCCGCGTTCGCGCAGGACAGCAGCGACGCGCGGCTGCGGCGGATCGAAGCCGAGGTGCGCGCCTTGCAGACCAAGGTCTTCCCGGGCGGCGACGGCAAGTTCTTTCCGGCCCAGATTATCCCGGGACAAGCCGCGCCCTCAACCGGCGGTGCCGCCCCGGCGACCACCCCGGTAACCGACTTGCTCACCCGGATGGATTCGGTCGAAGCCTCGATCGCGCGGCTGACCGCGCAGGGTGAGGTCAATGCGAACAAGCTCGCGCAGCTAGAAACGCGGCTCAATGTTTTGGCACCCGTGGTGCAGCCGACAGTGGCGGCGACGCCCACCCCGACTGTGGTCACCCCGGCCCCACGGCCAACCGCTACGCCCACTCCCGCGCCCGCCCGTCCGGCAGCAGCGACACCGCCTTCGGCGGCGCGGGTCGCGGCAGTACGCGCAGTGGTCAAACCACAGACTACCGACGCCGGGGACGATGAATACAGCTATGGCTTCCGTCTGTGGGAAGGGAAGTTCTATCCCGAAGCCCAGCAGCAGCTGAAGCTGTTCCTCGAAAAGTACCCGCGCCACTCGCGCCTCAGCTATGCGCGCAATCTGCTTGGCCGGGCCTATCTCGACGATGCCAAGCCGCGCGATGCGGCGCAGTGGTTCCTGCAGAACTACCAGGCCGGCAAAAATGGCGAACGCGCGCCCGACAGCCTGCTGCTCCTCGCCGAATCGATGAGCCGGCTCAAGGATACCAGCCGCGCCTGCATCGCGCTGGCCGAGTTCGCGGATACCTATCCGGCCGAAGCCGCAGGACGGCTGCTCGGCCAGTACAACGCCACCCGCGCGGGGGTGAAGTGCAATTGATAGGCCGCTCGATCCCAAACTGATCGAACGCTTCGCTGCGGCGCTTGGCGCGCTGTGGCCCGAAGGCGGACGACTGGGGGTTGCGGTTTCGGGCGGGCCGGACAGCCTGGCCTTGCTGCTCCTCGCCCATGCGGCGATGCCGGGCCGGATCGCGGCAGCGACGGTCGATCACGGCTTGCGCGCGGAGAGCGGGGGGGAAGCGGCGATGGTCGCCAGCCTGTGCGCCCGCTTGGGCGTACCGCATGCCACCCTGAGGGTCGAACTGGCACCGGGAAACCTGCAAGCCGAAGCGCGCGCTGCGCGTTATGCCGCTCTAGCTGCGTGGTTGGCCGAGCGCGGGATTGCGGCGCTGGCGACCGCCCACCACGCCGACGATCAGGCCGAAACTCTGCTCATGCGCCTCAACCGCAGCAGCGGCGTGGCCGGGCTGGCGGGGGTGCGCGCGCGCGGTGTCGTCCCTGGGACAACACTGCCGCTGCTGCGCCCGTTGCTCGAGTGGCGGCGCAGCGAATTGGGCGAGATCGTTGCCGCTGCTCGGATCGAAGCAGTGCAAGACCCCTCGAACGAAAACGATCGCTTCGATCGCGTCCGGCTGCGCAAGGCGCTCGCCGAAGCCGATTGGCTCGATGTGGCGAATATCTCGGCCAGCGCCGCGCATCTGGCCGATGCCGATGCCGCGCTGGACTGGGCGGCTGGCCGCGAATGGGCCGAATGCGTCGAGCGGGGGCCGATGGGCCTGACCTACCGCCCGCGCGCACCCCGCGCGGTGGCCCTGCGCGTGTTGGCGCGGATTGTCACCGAACTCGATGGTGAGGCACCGCGTGGTAGCGCCGTCGCCCGGCTGTTCGAAGCACTGGTAGCGCGTCAGCCGATGGCAATCGGCGGCCTTGTCGCGCGGGCGCTGTCCGATGGGTGGAGCTTCACCAAGGCACCAGCGCGGCGAGGTT
>JANOOJ010000024.1:0-4037 GCA_031421295.1 Novosphingobium sp. | reverse complement strand
CGCGTAACCGGGCGAAAGCCGCGTGAGCGAAGCGATGAAGCGCTGGCTGAGCGCGGAAAAAGCCGCATTCACCAGCGGCGCGGCGATCGCCTCGGCCGGTCGGCGCGGTGCGCGCGATTCGGCAGGACCGGTCAGGGCAAGAGCCAGGACAGCGAGCGACAGCGCGGCAAGATAGGGCTTCATGGTCTCTCCTGCGGGGATTGTCATGCCGGGAAGCTAGCCGGGCTTTGCCTGCCCGTCGATGGGGGCTGCTTCGGCCGATTCGGGTTCGGCGTCAGAGCTCCGGGCAAGCACCAGCCCGGTCGCGACCAGCAGCATGCCCAATCCATCAAGCGGGGTCAGCACCTCGCCGAACACGAACCACCCGGCCACCACCGACACCGCCGGCTGGGTCAGCAGCGCAAGACCGATGATCAGCGGGGTAAAATGCTTGAACGAAAAAACCAGCAGGCCCTGACCGATCACCTGGCTGGTCAAGGCCAGCACCAGCAGCGGCCACCAGACCGTCGGCCAGACCGGCTCGCCGCGTAGCAGGGCAATTCCCAGCAGCACCGGCAAGCCCGCCATGCTCGACCACACAAGCAGCGACCAATTGCCCAGTTCCGCCCGCGCGTGGCGCAGCAGGACGATGTAGAAGGTATAGAGGAAGCCCGCGAGCATGCACAGCAGGTCGCCGATCAGCGTGGCGCGATCGATGCTCAGCGAGCGGCCCAGCAGGATCGCGGCACCGACAATTGCGGCGATGAATGCTGTGCCTTCATTGATCCGCGGCAGTCGCCGCAATGCAATCAGGCCCCAGACCATCAGGATGATGCTGCCCGCGTTCCCGAATAGCGCGGCGTTGCCTAGCCGGGTCAGCTCGATTCCGACATGCCAGCTGGCGAGGTCGAGCGAAAAGAACAACCCCGCGCCGCCGATTGCCAGCCAGGTCTTGCGCGGAAATCGGCCGAGCCGCTGCCCGTTGGTGCGGGCCAGCAGCGCGAGGAACGGGATGGCTAGCGCCAGCCGCCAGAATCCCGCCGAAACCGGCCCGGAATCGGCAATTCGGACCCACCACGGACCCAGCGCCAGCGCAACATTGCCGCCGAGCAGGGCGAGAAGGTGCAGGGCATTCCAGCCCCCCGCACGCGTTGCCGTCATGTCGGCGGTTCCGCCCCGCGCACCAGCAGGCGCGGCGCAAGGCGCGAGATTGCCAGCAGCAGCGTCGGCAAGAATATTGTCAGCAATAGGTCCTTCGCGCTTTCGCCCCATTGCTGTGAGCGGGTCGGCCATACTTCGCCGTAAAGGTCGCTGGCTTCGTTGGCCAGTTCGAGCGCCAGCACCACCAGCCATGGTTTCCATCGCGCTACCGAGCATCGCAAAATCGCAGCCACCGCCAGCTGGACGACGACTCCGACAAACGAGTGCAACGCATCATGGCTGAACGCCAGACTATGTTCGAAAAAGGTCTTGGCATCGAACCAGCCCAGGCCAAGCCGTTCGATCAATCGGAACGGAGCGTCAAGCCAGCGCATTCTGCCTCCCCTCGTTACCCATTCCGCACCCTTGCCGTGCCCGCCGAACTTCGCCATGCGGGGTTAAACCCCATGTCCTGGAAAACCGACGGCAGGAGAATTCCCTTTGCACGATGCCCTGTTCCAGCCGCTACAGCTAGGCGCAATCGCCGCGCCCAACCGGATCGTCATGGCCCCGCATACGCGCGGTCGGTCCGATCCGGGCTCCATCCCCAATGCGATGATGACCGAATATTACCGCCAGCGCGCCGGAGCCGGGCTGATTATCAGCGAAGCGACCGGGATCAGCGTCGAAGGACTCGGCTGGCCCGCCGCGCCGGGGATCTGGAACGCGGCGCAGACCGAAGCGTGGAAGCCGGTGACCGAGGCGGTGCATCAGGCCGATGGCCGGATCGTGCTGCAACTGTGGCACATGGGGCGGCTGGTTCACCCCGATTTCCTCAGCGGCGAGCTGCCGGTTTCGGCCTCGGCGACCCGCGCGCCGGGTCATGCCCATACCCCGACCGGCCGCCAGGACCTCGTGACCGCGCGCGCGCTGCCGCGCGACGAGATCGCCCGGGTGGTCGACGATTATGGCAGCGCGGCACAGAACGCGAAGGCTGCCGGGTTCGACGGGGTTCAGCTGCACGGCGCCAATGGCTATTTGATCGACCAATTCCTGCGCGACAATTCCAATTTGCGCGATGACGATTACGGCGGTGCGCCTGCGAACCGCGTCCGGCTGATGCGCGAAGTGCTGGAGCGGTTGATTGCGGTGTGGGGCAGGGGCCGGGTCTCGATCCGGCTTTCGCCCAATGGCGATTCGCAAGGCGCGGACGACAGCGATCCGCCCGCGATCTTCGGTGAGGCGGCGCGTGTGCTCGAGGAACTGGGCGTCGGGTTCGTCGAGCTGCGCGAGCCGGGACCCGAGGGCACTTTCGGCCAGACCGAGGTTCCCCCGCAGAGCCCGCTGATCCGCTCGTTGTTCAGCGGACCGCTGATGCTCAACAGCGATTACACGGCAGCACAAGCGGAGCAGGCAGTCACCAGTGGTCGCTGCGATGCGATCAGCTTCGGCCGCCCCTACATCTCCAATCCCGACCTTGCGACACGCATCCGGGTGGGGGCCGAATGGGCTCCCAATACCAATGTCCCCAAAAGCTGGTACTCGCCCGGTCCCGAGGGCTACACCGATTATCCGGCATTGCAGCCGGCCACAGCGGAGTAGGAGTCATGACGCTGCGATCCTGGCTGTTCGTACCCGCCGACAGCGAAAAAAAGCTGGGCAAGGCGATCGGGACCGGAGCCGACGCAATCATCGTCGATCTTGAAGACTCCGTCGCGCTCGGGGCCAAGGAGATCGCGCGCGAAATGGCGCGAGAGTGGCTTAACGTCCACCGCCAGCAGATCGTCGAACAGCGCCAAGCCGCACGCTGGGTGCGGATCAACGCGCTCGACAGCCGAATGTGGCGCGAGGATCTGGTCGCGGTGATGGCCGGGGTGCCCGACGGCATCATGCTCCCCAAGGCGGCGGGACCGATCGCGGTCCAGCAGCTCGCAGCCGAACTCTACGAGCTCGAGCAGCGTTTTCAAATCCCGACCGGGAGCACCAAGATCCTGCCCTTGGTCAGCGAAACCGCGCAGTCCGCGTTGACCATCGCGGACTATGCCGGCGATTCGAACCCGCGGCTGGCCGGGCTGACCTGGGGCGCAGAAGATTTGTCGGCTGCGCTGGGCGCTACCCGCAAGCGCGATGCGCAAGGACTATGGACCGACACTTTCCGTTTCATCCGCGCGCAGACTTTGCTGGCGGCCCACGCGCGCGGGATCATGGCAATCGATACGCTTCATGCCGATTTCGGCGACCGCGACGGATTGCAGCGCGTGGCCGATGCGGCGCGCGGCGATGGCTTTACCGGAATGCTGGCGATCCACCCCGCACAAGTGCCGATCATCAACGCGGCGTTTACCCCCAGCGAGGCAGAATTGGCCGAAGCGCGCGCGGTCGTCGCTGCGTTCGGTGCGAATCCCGAAGCGGGGACGTTGCAAATCGATCGCCGGATGATCGATCAGCCGCACCTCGCGCTGGCGCGGCGCTTGCTGGGGATCGAGGGGTAGGCGCTATTCCTCGGGCGTTGGCGCGGTGGGCGTTTCGACAGTCGCTGCGCTGTTGGTCGGCTCCGGCGTAGCAGCTTCGCTGGCGGCGGGTTTGCTGGCGGACCGAGCCTTGTCGGGCGTGCCCGTCGATTCGGTCTTTGGCGCAAGCGGCGGCTGCGACCGCACCGTGTCGAGCGGCAACATCGCGTCGCTGGTCGAGCCGGGCAGGATTTGCCCCCCCGCCGTATTGCCCGCCGATTTCTGCTCGCCCTTGCAGGCAGTCAGCGCCAGCGGGACAGCCGCGAGGATCAAGTAGCGGTAGAAGCTGATCATTCGGCGGCCTCGCTAGTGTTTGCCAGTTCAAGAAGGCCGCAAGGCCGTTCGAGCGCGTCCAAAAACGCATCCTTGCCCTCGAGCAACGCCGCATCCCACGCCGCATTATCGACA
>JANOOJ010000023.1:0-3655 GCA_031421295.1 Novosphingobium sp. | reverse complement strand
CGATGTAGAGCAGCACCGCGGCGACATCGATCGCGATCCACAGCATCCAGTTCTCGATCCGGCGGTAGGCGAGCAGGATCTGCGCGGCGACGCTGGCCCCGGCGATCCCCGCATCGGCATAGGGCATCGCAGCATCGGTGAAGCGGTGCATCGCCCAGCCGAGGTTGAGGCTGAGCGCGGCGGTCACCGCCAGCCACACCGTCCGGCTCTGCCAGTCGAGCCAGCGCACCGGCACGCGGTCATTGTCATCGCCGACCTTGAGCCACAAGTACCAGCCCCACAGCTGGGCGAGAACGAAGAACACCTGCAGACCGCTCTCGGCATAGAGCCGGCTCTCCCAGAACACGAAGATATAGACCGCGACCGAAGCGATCCCGAAGGCGTAGTTCCACACCGAGCGGAAGATCAGCAGCGCGACGTTGATCAGCCCCAGCCCCGCCGCGATCCATTCGAGCGTGGTCATCCATTCGGCGAAGGTCATCGCAGCGCAGCCCCCCAATCGGCGTTGCTGAACCCGATCAGCAAGCCGCCCGGGTGTTCGGCTATCGGCCGTTTGATGCAACTGGGGTGCGCAGTCATCAGCGCGATAGCCTTCGCTTCACCGAGGTTCTCGCGCTCCTCTTTCGCAAGCTTGCGGAACGTCGTGCCCGACCGGTTGAGCACCTTGTCCCAGCCGGCCGCTGCGCACCATGCGGTCAGCCTGGCGGGGTCGGCCCCCAGCTTCTTGTAATCGTGGAAGGCATAAGCGATCCCGCGCGCATCGAGCCAGGCGCGCGCCTTCTTGACCGTGTCGCAGTTCGGAATGCCGTAGAGAGTGACGCCCATGACCATGGCGCCACCTAAACCGGATATGGACACAACCGCAATTCCGCGACAAAGCGCGGGCTATGTCCGTCAACACCTTTGGCCATCTGCTGCGGTTCACCACCTGGGGCGAGAGCCATGGCCCGGCGCTGGGCGCGGTGGTCGATGGATGCCCGCCGGGGCTGGCGCTGAGCGAGGCCGACCTTCAGCCGTTCCTCGACGCGCGGCGGCCGGGGCAGTCGAAGTTCACCACCCAGCGGCAGGAACCCGATGCGGTGAAAATCCTCTCGGGGGTGTTCGAGGGGCAGACCACCGGCACGCCGATCAGCCTGATAATCGAGAACGTCGATCAGCGCAGCAAGGACTATTCCGAGGTCGCCGGGGCCTATCGCCCCGGCCATGCCGACTATGCCTACGACGCCAAATACGGCCTGCGCGACTATCGCGGCGGCGGGCGCAGCTCGGCGCGTGAGACGGCGGCGCGGGTCGCGGCGGGCGGTGTCGCGCGGCTGGTGATCCCCGAGGTGACGATCGTCGCCTATGTCGCCGAAATTGGCGGCGATGGAATCGATCCGGCGAATTTCGCTGCGGCCGAGATCGCCAACAACCCGTTCTTCTGCCCCGATGCGGCAGCGGCGGCGCGGTGGGAGAAGCTGGTCGACGAGGCGCGGCTGGCTGGATCATCGCTCGGCGCGGTGGTCGAATGTGTCGCTGCGGGTGTTCCCGCGGGGTGGGGCGCGCCGATCTATGCCAAGCTCGATTCCGATCTGGCGGCCGCGATGATGGGGATCAACGCGGTCAAGGCCGTCGAGATCGGCGACGGGTTCGCCGCGGCGCGGCTGGCTGGCGAGCAGAATGCCGACCGCATGCGGCCCGGCCAGGATGGACCCGCTTTCCTCGCCAACCATGCCGGTGGGATAGCTGGCGGGATCAGCACCGGTCAGCCGGTGCGGGTGCGGGTGGGGTTCAAGCCGACCAGTTCGATCCTGACGCCGGTCGAGACGATCACGCGCGATGGAAAACCGACCGAAATCCGCACCAAGGGCCGCCACGATCCCTGTGTCGGCATTCGCGGCGCGCCGGTGGTCGCCGCGATGATGGCGCTGGTGCTGGCCGATCACAAGCTGCTCCACCGGGGGCAATGCGGGTAGAGGCGAGGCCCGAAAGGTTACAAAAGGTGACTCCAACGCGAGTCGCGACGTGCCTCGGCAAAAGTGCCTCTCCGCTTCGACAATTTGACAATTAATCGTTTTATATCAATATGTTAGGCCTGTCGCCTGAGCACCACGTAAACTGCTCCCGCCCCGCCGTGACGCGGGTGGGCGGGCCGGACCGCAGCGATGCGCGAGGCGTGCGGTCCCGCAGCGAGCCAGTCGAGCAATTTGGCGCGGATCGCGCCGCGCCGTTGCCCCCGGTCGGCGCTATCGACCGGTCGCGGCTTGCCCGCGATGACCAAGACCAGCCGCGCGCCTTGCGCCAGCGCCTGGGTCAGCCCGTGATCGAGCCGGGCATGTGCGGCGTCGAGCGAATGGCCGTGCAGGTCGAGCGTGAAGTCGGGCGCAATCGAGGCCTTGGCGAGTTTGCGCTCCCATGAGCCATCGAGACCGTGGCGGGTGAGGGGGCGAGCGGGCGGTGCAGCCCCGGGTTTGGGGACAGGCCCCACCCCTAACCCCTCCCCTGAAGGGGAGGGGGATTTGACGTGTATTGCCTGAACCAAGCCCCTCCCCTTCAGGGGAGGGGTTGGGGTGGGGGCAGTAGAAACCAGCGGCTTCACCGTCTTCGCCAGCCTTGCCCACAGCGCCGCCTCATCGGGCGAGAGCCCGCGCGGGCCGCGCATCACCGCACGCCGAGGCGCGCGAGCGTGCCTTTGGGGAGGAACAGCACCGCATCGCCGCGCGCGCTCATTCCCCCGGCGATCCGCCGCGCCTCGTCGCCCGCGCCCCAGAAGGTATCGAAGCGGTTGACGCCCTTGATCGCCCCGCCGGTATCCTGCGCGATCCACAAGCCATTGGCCTCGGCGCGATCCAGCGCCAGCCATACCGGCGCGCCCAGCGGAACGAAGGCCGGGTCGGTCGCCACACTGCTCTGTGGGCGGACTGGCACGTTCAGCGCACCCAGCGGCCCGTCGCCGGTCAGTTCCTTGAAGAACACCCAGCTCTTGTTCTCGTTCATGATCGCCCGGCCTTCATCGGGATGCTCGCGGATATACTGCATCAAGCCCTGCATCGAGGTGGCATAGGCGGTGCCGGGTCCGACCAGCCCGCGTGCGCGCATCGCGCTGCCGATACCGGTGTATTCGCGCCCGTTCTGCCCGGCATAGCCGATCCGCATGATCGTGCCGTCGGGCGCGCGCAACCGGCCCGAGCCCTGGATCTGCAGAAAGAAGAACTCGACCGGATCGGCCGCCCAGGCGATTTCCAGACCCTTTCCGGCGAGAACCCCGGCCTCGATTTCGGATCGCTCGTGATAGGGCACGAACTTCCCAAACGCGTCGATGCGGCTCAGCGGCGGATTGCCGGTGCGCTGTTCGGGCGCAATCTCCTCGGGCCAGCCGCGCGCCAGGTCGGCCGGGACCTGGTAAACCGGCACATCGAAGCCTGGCTGGCGGGTCCGCGCCCCCGCGATCTCGGGCTCGTAATAGCCGGTGACGAAGGTTTTCCCGTCGCCGACCAACGCGGTTTCGAACCAGGTGGAAAAAAAGCGCGGCGCATCGGCGGTGGGCCAGGTTGCGGCCCCGGTGCAGGCGGGCTGCCAGTCAGCGCCGCGGGTCAGCCCGCTGGTATCGGTCCGCGCCACCAGACGCCCGCAGCTTTCCCGGAACGAGGCAAGCGCACCCGCCGCGTCGGCCGTG
>JANOOJ010000022.1:0-32426 GCA_031421295.1 Novosphingobium sp. | reverse complement strand
GTCCCGCGACCCTTGGTGAGGAAGTTTACCTCGTCGGCGAGGATCTCGCAGCCGTAGCGCTTGACCCCGTCCTTGTCGTCCCACTGGGTGTAATGGATGCGGCCCTTGACCGAGACCATCTGGCCCTTGGTGCAGAACTGGCCCACCGACTTGCCGAGCCCGTTGAAGCAGGTCACGCGGTGGAACTCGCTGTCCTTGGCGGTGTAGCCGTTCGCGTCCTTGTAAGTCTTGCCGTCCTTGTCGCGGGCAGGCCGGTCGGTGACGACGGACAGCGATGCGATCGTCGTGCCGCCAGTGGTTTCGCGGGTCTCGGGGTCGCGGGCAAGACGCCCGACGATGAGTACGATGTTGGTCATGGACTCTCTCCTGGATTGCCGATCGGAACCATTCCGGCGACGAACCCGGCAAGGGAGGCGGGCGCAGGCGACGCGCACCTGTGGCAAAGCCGCAGGGAAACCCCGAAGGTGCCGGGTGGTGCGGGCAGCGGCGCGCGCAGCGCGGCGCAACACGGCCGGCAACCGCAGCGGGTTGCGCATCGGCCTGCGGCTGCATCACGCAGGGTTCGGTTACAGACGGAGATGGATTCCGGTTGCAGGTCAGGACGGACCAGCTGACCATATCATCAATCTTCGCGGGCTTGTTCAGGCAGCCTCGGGCAGAACCACTGGTGCATCGATACCCTCGCCCGTCTTATCCGATTGTGCCCCCATGGACGGCAGACCGGCATGGCGAAGAGCTTCGCCCAGTGACACGATACCGAGCGATCTGCGCGGTGCCTGGGGAAGTCTGAGGGTCTGCCCACGCATCATCCAGGGTCTGGGTTCGATCAGCCGTGCCCAGTCGGCAAAGGACGGGATGGTGCCAAGGTCTTCGAGCACATGCTGCTCGCCGATCAGGCGGACGGGAACCACGCGGCCGGCGTTGTTGGTAATCGTTTCGCCGAAGATCGTCTCGAGCATGAAGATCCCCTCGGCATGATGCCGCAAGGCGCGGTGCCGTGGATCTGCCAGAATCGCTTTCGACTGGTCGAACCATTGGTGCAGACCGAGATAATCGCCGACCTCGCCGCCCCATTTTCGCATGGAAGAGAGCGCGTGGTAATAGCAGTGTGCCATCACGCTTCTCCCGCGATTTCGTCTTCGAAATATTCGGCAGTTCGCACATTGCAGCACAGCGTCATGGTGTTTTCGGCGACGTCGATGCGAAAGGTGCCAAAGGCCCCTTCGTTGATCTCCCAGCCATGGTGGTGCACTTCGAGCGCCTCATAGGCGAGGTCGGTCAACGCCTCGCAGATCGGTTTGACCTCAGCCACGAGTGCGAGATTGCCGCCCGCGATGCATTCGACTTCAAGTTCGATTCCCGGGGCTGCAAGCGGCTGGTTGTCGAGGCCAAAATAGCTCGGATGCTCGACGCAGCCACTGTCGCCCATACCTTCATAGGCAAGTTCGACCGCTGCAATGCCTGCCGAGGCAAGGCGCGGAATGATCGCCGCCTTGTTGCGCTCAAACATCGTTGCAGCCAGCGCCTTGCGCGCAGCCCGGTCGGCATAGAACCGCGTCATCCAGTCTTCGGTGTCGGTCATAAGGGTGTTCCTGAGTTTGGGGGCGGCCGGCAGCCCGCGCCTTGTCCGGTCAGGGTCCAAAGGGCTCCCTCTGCTCCAAAGAATGGCTGCCAGCGCCCGCGAGGGCGCTGGCACGACGGTCAATCGGCTGAATCCGGCACAACCGCCTTGGGATTGCTGCCGTTCGGACCACGGCGATCGACGACGGTAATCCGGCGCGCCTTGGCGTCGATGACGAGGCGTTCGTGGACACCGTTGCCCGGAAACGCGACCACGTAGCGCGGATCGAGTGAAAGCATCTGCTCGTTACGCTTGAAGCCGGCGCGCGCGCCCAGACGGCGATCGAGCGAAAAGGACAGTTGCGGCACCTCGCGGCGTTCGGCCCAGGAGGCAGCAATCCGGTCGCAGCCCTTGGTATCGCCGCCATGGACGAGAAGCATGTCGGGAACCCGGGTATAAACCTTGTCGAGCGTGTCCCAGATACTGGTGGCAAAGGCCAGCGCATCGGCCTCGGAGCCCGGCGTCATGCGGCCACCGGCGAAGATCACCGGCCTGCCGTCGGGCATGGCGGCGCGGCGCCTGGAGGCTGTGCGGGCGCGCAGGAACTCGCGTCCATCGACGACTGCGGAGGTCAGCATCGCACCATGATTGAGGCGTGAGCTCGATACCGGACGCCAGGACGAACCGGTCTCCTGGAGGTAGAGTGTTGCCGCGACCTCGCGCATGGCTTCGAGCGCCAGCATCGAAGTTTCCGACCCCTGTGCACGCTCGATCTGGGTCTCGAGCTCGGAGGTGTGGATTTCCGAACCATCGGCGCTGGCGAGGAGATAACGGATTTCGTCGGTCGCGCGGTCAACGCTTGTCGATTTGCGCTGGGCGGCGCGGTGAAACAGGTTGACGAAGCCCCAGGCAAGATCCTCGGCATCGGCCTCGAGCGCGGTGTCGGTGAACAGGGCGAAGAGATCGCTCCATACGCCGGCGAGCGTCTGACTGACCGCTTCCTTGCAGGGAAGGTCGGTTGGCAGGACCGGATTGGCGGTGATGGAAAGCCCGGCAAGATCGAGCCGGTCGAGCTGTTCGGAAAAGCTGATACGCATGTTTGTCCTCCTGACGAAAATGCCAGCGGCTGGTCCGCCGGCGAGAGCCCGTCAGGGCCGAGGAGAACGGCGGTCGCGCACCCGAAGGGGCACCCCGAGGGGAAACCCCGAAGGGCACGCCCTGGCGCGGGCAGGTCGGCGAAGCCGGACAACACGGGGGCTGCCCGCAGCGGGTTGCGCGGGTGACGGCCTCGGTCCAGGGCCTCTCTCGGCGGCGGACATGGCGTCAGTCTGTCAGGAAGGATTTGCGCATCTAGCAACGAAAGATCAGACCGGCAGCGATGCTGCGTCATCACCAACTATCAGAGACCGAAACCCTCTGAAGTGAACGCATGACGCTCGTTCGACGGGAAAGCGGCAAACGCGACGAGGCGCCCGTCCTCGAAGCGCATGTGCCAGGTCTTGGGCGTTCGGGGTTTCGCTTCCGCGAAGGCGGCTGGATCGAGAACCACGATGTTGCAGCGGGCCTCGGTGTCGCGCGCCGAGATAGTGCGGATGAGCTGCGCCCCAGCGAGGCGAGCTCCGCCAGCGAGTTCCTGACAGGCAGAGTAATCCTCGGGGTCGATCCAGCGCTGAGCTTCGGCATCGAACGGCGGACAGGTCAGGTCGAGCGCATGGTTGCTTGCAACTTTCACCGAGAAGCTGGTGTATTCACTGGTCGTCGATGGCGGGACAAAGCCGGCAGAGCGGCTGAAGAACTTGAGGCGCCAGTAAGCCGCCTCGGCAATAGCTGTGGCTTCGGCCTCGCTCGCGTAGAATATGCCCGGTCGTTCCTCCCCGCGCCGGAACCGGCTCGATTGCTGGTGACCGTATCGGAAAGGCGCGGCGAGGAGATAATGCAAATGCCGGACGCTTTTCGGCAGCGGCGGCTTTACCGCTTCGGCCAGCAGTTCAAGGCGTCCCTGTTCGGCAAGGCTGGCGGCTAGCCGGTTGGTCGAGATGCGGTGTTGCGCCTCGACCAACCGCCAGACGGCGGCGCCATAGCTGCCGAGCTCAGGAGCGAGCGCGGAAGCCGTCCACATAATCGCTCAGAGTGATAAGGCCGCGCAAGCTGTCAGCAAGTTCGAGAGGCTTGTCTTGGAGATCAAGGTTGGGCGTCGTCAGCCAGCGGCGCGACGCCTCGTCATCGCTGCCCATCAGGGCATCGAGACTGCGGAACAGCCGCAGCAGGAATTGGCCCGCCTCGAAGGATTTGGAGGCGGGATCGAGCTGCGTCTGGCCGCCCCTGAGGCGCGAAGCGGTGGCGGGCGACACGCCGAGGATGGTGCCAAGCTTGGCATTGCTCAAGCCCCAGAGCTCGGCGATACGGGCCACCGCCGATGTCAGGACCTGTGCATCATCGCGTGGCCTTGCAAGAACTGTTGCCATGATCATTCCTTTCACAAGAGCGATATAACACAATAATGTTCATTTGAACAGTGGCAATCCAGCGACCTCGCGCCATTGATAGACGCTCTCACCATTCGACATCCGGCCAACACGATCGAGCTGGGCGAAGAGCGCATCGAACCGCGGTGCGACCTGCGTCAGCCATTGCCGCGCTCTGCCCGAGCAGCTCGTCCGTGCATCGGCGTCATGATAGGCGGGATCATCGCGTGTCGCGATCCAGATGGCGGCGATGCTGCCATAGGTCGAGACGCCGATATCGGCATAGGCGTTGCGCAGCAGCACGCGGTCCTCGCACCCGCGCCATCCGTCGGCGGGATCGAACGAAGGGAACGCCGCCAATGCAGATGAGCGGATTTCTTCGCAAAGGCACTGATAGTCCCATTCTGCGTTATCCGGCTCGTCATTGTCGAGAATGCGAAAGGCGACCTGCGCGCCGCAGGGGTAGCTGACTGACCGGCCCATGATGACCTCCCTTACGCGGCAAGCGCGCTGGTAGCGCACTCGCTGTCTTCACTGCTTGCAGCCTCGCAGCCGCGGCCAAGCCCCAGCAGCAGGCTGGAAGCTTCCTCGGCGCGCGCGGCGGCCGTGAGGATCGCGCGGTCGTCCTCGCGCAGGAGTTTCAGCCAATGCTCGATGTAACTGGCATGGCTGTCGAGGTGGGCGACCGGCAGGCCGAGTTCAGCCCCGAGCATGGCGCTCGACATCTCGGCGACGAGCTCCTCTGCGGCATAGGCGGCACTACCGAAGCGATTCTTGAGGTCGCGGGCCAGACGCGAGGCATGGCCTGTCCAATGGGAGAACTCATGACAAAGTGTAGCGTAATAATGATCGAAGCCGGAAAACAGCTCGGCAGGCGGCATCGTCACCCGGTCGAGGCCGGGTTCGTAATAGGCTTCAGAGCCATGATGGCGAAGCTGCGCCGGGACGCTCCCGAAGAACCGGTCGAGTTCGGCTCGTCTGCCCTCGGGCTCGACAAGCTCCAACGGTGCAGCTGGATGGAAGCGTTCGGGCAGACCGTCAACCTGGTCGGCGTTGAATACGGCGTAGGCCCGCATGACGCGGCGGGCTTCCCCAGAAGTCTCTCCGCTGTCCGGCGCTTCAACCTCCTTGGAATAGCTCTTGTAGAAGATGGCGATGGTCGACTTCGCGCCCTTGCGAACCTGGCCGCCCAGCGTCTTCGCCTGAGCATAGGTCATCCAGAAGGGCGAGGCGTAGCCGCACATGTCTGCGACCATCCACAGCCAGAAGACATTCATGCCGCGGTATGGCGTGCCGCAGGCGCGCAAGGGGCGTGACACCGGGCTGCCGCGCCAAGGCTGGACCCAGGGCTTGGTCCCGGCTTCGAGCCGGGAAATGATTTCGGCAGTGATCCGCGCAGCTGGCGATGGACCAGCGGAAATATTGAATTTCTTCGGCATGAGATGTCTCCTGAAACGGGCTTTGGCGGGCACGCGCCCGGCAAGCTCCATTCAGGGGAAAGCCTCCCTCCCCTCTCGCCAATGAAGAAGCGGCCCCCTCGCAGGGGAGCGAGGGAGCCGCTTCACGCATGGAACGGCCGATCTGTCAGGAGGAGATCAGGCAGCCATCTCATGCGGAGCTTGCTGGGCAGGATCCTCGCCGGAGAGTGGAGCGGCAGTCTCGCCGGTCCCACCCTCATGACGCTCGGCATCGCCCGGCTGGGGCGACATCACGGTATCGACGCCGCTGTCCTCCGCCGGTTCAACCTCATCACCCGCAGTCGATGCAAAGCGCATCGCCGCCGGGACCCAGCCCAATGCGCGCTCCTTGACCTCGGCCTCGGTGATGAAGCTCCCGGCAAAGATCCGCTCGGCGCTTGCGGCCAGATCACCCTTCTTCGCCGAAGCGAAGCGCGCGGCGAGCTCGGGACTACCAGCCTCGCCGATCGCGCCGAGAATGACCTGCTTCGACACCCGGTCGAAGAAGTTGGCCGCAGTCGGCCGCCACCAGGCGGCGATGTCGATGCCGATAAGACGCCCCAAATGATCGTGGAACGGGATTGCCCGCTCACCGCTGACATTGAGGCTGGCCTCGAACGAGCGCGCAACGACAAGGCCAAGCCAAGCGGCACGGGCGTCCTCGCCAAGCGAACGAAACAGGTCGAAGCGCACGCACTCATCGCGCCCTTCCCGCCAGCTTTGATCGAGTCCGCCGCGAAGCTCGACAAGTGCTGCCGTCGCCGCAGCATCCTTCGCCTCAAACCTGGGGATCGGGCCGGAAGGCGAACTCCCGCGAAGCGTCGTCGCGGCATGCGCGTGCCAACCTTGCGTAGCGGCATCGGCGAGCGTGAAAACGAGGACGTCGAGAGCAAGTCTGGGATCGGACGCGACATGCAGGGCAAGGACATCGCGCCGCTGCATGGCAAGCTCATCGACGAGTCGCCGCGACAGCACGGAGCGCTGCGACGGGCCCGAGCCCGGGCTTGTGACGACTTCGATCGCACCATCCTCGCCACCGTCCTCGCCCAACTTCTCCGCAAAATATTGCGGCTGGAGGATGGGAACGCCGTCGCGGCTGAGCGTCAGGATCATGCCAGCCTCGCGCTTGAGCTCGGGGTCGAGCACCGCAGGGCGATTGCGGATGTCCTGACATTCGCGTTCGATCGGCGCGATCGCGGCTTCGGCGACAGCGTGTGCCGCTTCGTCGCTGCTCTCGTCTTCGAGAATGGCAGCATTCTCGTCATAGGCGGCATCGAGTTCGTCGAGCCGGGCAAGCTCGGCTTCGGTGAGCGGTGCCGGACTGGTGGGGAGGCGGTGCAGGCCTTGGATGATATCCTGACTGACATAGGGTTCGAGCGTGGGCTTGACCCAAGCAAGACCTTCCGCCTCGGCCAGCGCCAGGGCCTGCTGCTCCATCATCGCCGATGCGAGATTTTCGAGCAACGCGACATCGGCCCAGGCTTCGCTGTCCGCATCGTCGAACAGCTCGCGTTCGATCCGGCCACCGGCCTCGAGATAGGCCTCGCGCCCGACCAGCCGGGCACGCGGGTCATTGCCGCGCACGGTACCGGTCAGTACCATCCGGCGGATGCTGTCGGTGCTCGGCGCATAATAGCCTGCGGACAGTTCCTCGAAGACGCGGGTCTGCGCTGCCTGATCGGAGGTCGCGCCATAGGCCTTGGCGATGTCGAGCGTGATCGCACCGGCAGCGAGTGCTTCGAACACCACCGGGGCAAGCGTGGCCAGGCGAAGCCGGCCTTCGACGAAGCGGACAGTCAAGCCAAAGCGGCGCGCGACGTCTTCGCTGCTGGCACCAGCTTCGATCAGCTCTGCAAATGCTTGCGCTTCATCGGCCGGGTTCATCGCCAGGCGGTGGAAGTTCTCGGCAAGGCTGGTCTCGCGGGCATCGGCCTTGGCATCGTCGAGGACGAGGCACAGGACCGGGTGATCGCGGGGCAGCAGCTTGTCCTGGGACAGCGCCAGCATTGCCTTGCGGCGGCGTTCACCTGCGTCGACCTCGAAGCGGCCCTTGGTTGCTGGCCGGACAATGAGGTTCTGCAGCAAACCACGAGCGCCAATGCTCGCCTTGAGTTCGGCATCGGCTGCCGCGTCAGAGCGGCGGCGGACATTGCGCGGGGACAGCACAAGCTTGTTCAGCGGGATTGTCTTGATCATGATAACACACTCCTGATTGCGAGCCGTTCCGCGCCGACCACCGGCGCATCTTTGGCTCATCAGGCTGCAAGCCCCCTCCCCTCTCAAAAATGCTGCCGGACCCTACCTATGTTCGCGAGGTCGGCGACGAGCTGGCACGAAACCTCGAGGTTCCGCGGGTCTGCGAGCGACCAGCGAGCTGACGAAGCCAAAGACTCGCACCCTGAAGAGAGGTGACGGTCAAAAGGTCGCATGCACAATCGACCAAGGCGGGGCATGTCGGCTTGGCGATTGTGCGCGCGGCCGTCCGGCACCGGCTTCAGAGTGCGCGCGGGGCCCCGATCAGGCTGCGCACCCTGTCCGAATTTAATCGGGCAGAGTGCGGCAACAGCCCCGCTCACCATTGCTGCGCGTTACCTGGACGCCCATGCCAAGGGTCAAGCGAAGAAGCGTGGCTGGTATTGGTTCGGGGGAAGGCTGTCGTTGCACGGTATATCGATCCGACGGCTCAGGTGGCATTTGGAAGCGGGTGAAAATGGGGGCACACTCGGTCACTGCTGGTTCTGCATCCCGTCCGTCATGTTGATGTGCGAATGCGTCGTCGCTTCAATCATTTCTCGATTCGCGGACCGCAAGTGGCCGAAAGCGGGAGATCTACCGAACAGTAAAATGGTCGCGACAGCAGACATTCGGCAGACGGGCCAGCGCGCCACAGCTTTCGACCCTTGGCGACATGAATTCACAAGCTATCTTCCGAGACGCTTGCTGACGGCCTCTTGCGTGTCCGGCCAAACGCCTTCGCGATCATAGCTCCAGCTAGCCGATGCGCTGGCTTCCATTTTGGCGTAAGATCCAATTCCAGCGCAATCGTGCCGCTCGCCAGGGATTTGAGGCGTCACGAGCTAAGCTCACCAGGAGGATGTGATGGCAGTAGATGTTGTCGCGACGAAGAACGGCCCATACCTTGTGACCGGGGACCTGAGCCAGCTCGAGCTGCGCGACGGGGACGGCAACCTGTACGACTTTGCGGGAAAGAGCCGGATTTTTCTCTGTCGCTGCGGTGCATCGACGACAAAACCGTTCTGCGACGGTCAGCATTCCAAGATCGGTTTCCAGGCCGCAGAGGCTGCCGTGGCCTCCAGCGGCTAACAGCACGCCAGCTACGCCAGGCGTGCGGTGATTAACTCATCAGCGGCTGCGAACGAGAAGATCGTCAACGACCGTCATGGTGAAAATCGGCTCCGCGTCGCTGGGGGTCTCGGCGATCGCATCGATAAAAGCGGCTCGGGTCTCGGGGTCGTCGTAGACCATCTTGCGGTCAAAGGCAGCGCGCCAGGTCGCTTCATCCGGCCACTCGGCATAGCCAACGAAACGCCCGTCGCGGTCGCGATGCAGACGCGAACCATAGCTGCCATAGATCTGGGCGATCAGCTCGGTTCCGCGATGCCAGGCCTTGCAAAATTGCTCTTCCTTGCCCGGGTGGACACGCCACCAATAGACCGCGACGAACATGGCTCTCTCCTGGCTCCCGCGTTAGCAAGGTGCAACGCGCCGAATGATGGACCTTGGATGACGGTAATGCCAATGAGCTCCGCGACGATCCGAGCAAAAAAGGACACAGCCGCATGTCTCAGGGCGAGGACCGCCAATATGCCCCGGCCGCTGCCCGCAACCGCGAACCGATACTGCGTGTCCTGCGCTCCATTTTGCCAAAGGCGGGGCTCGTGCTCGAGGTGGCCAGTGGTACCGGCGAACACATCGTTCACTTCGCCCGGGCCCTGCCAAAGCTGACGTGGCAACCATCGGATCCCTCTCAAGTGGCACGGCGATCGATTGCCGCGTGGATCGCGGCCGAAGGCCTGCACAATATGTCTCCTCCGCTTGCCCTTGATGCCATGAGCGACAGCTGGCCGGTCGATCACGCCGCCGCGCTGATCTGCATCAACA
Organism: Novosphingobium sp.; assembly: GCA_031421295.1. Taxonomy (GTDB): domain Bacteria; phylum Pseudomonadota; class Alphaproteobacteria; order Sphingomonadales; family Sphingomonadaceae; genus Novosphingobium. The sequence continues at coordinate 22,821 of JANOOJ010000022.1, read as the reverse complement.
TGATCCACATCAGCCCCTGGGCCGCAACCGACGGACTGATGCAGGGCGCAAGCCGAATCCTCGATGAAGGGGCACCGCTCTGTCTTTACGGGCCCTTCCGACAGTCAGGTCGGCTGATTGAGCCGAGCAACGCCGCGTTCGACGCCGACCTGCGCCTTCGTGATCCGCGCTGGGGCTTGCGGGATCTGGACAAGGTGACAGCCTGCGCCGCGTCGCATGGCCTGGCACTCGATCGCGTAGTCGATATGCCGGCCAACAATCTCACAGTGGCTTTCCGCAAGTCCTTGCGACCGGGATAGTGCCGACCAGCGCGTCATCGAAGCGCGGCTATCGCGTGAACCGCAGGCCAATGATTCTGTGGTGGAACAACAGACAAAGCCCAGATGACCATTCGCTCAGCTCGGTCTCACCATAAAGGCGCAAAGCGGCACAAGCGTACTCAACCCCAGCACAGCGGCGTAGAGCACTAATCCTCCTCGGCGCTTTCGCCGTAGCGGCCTTCTTCATCGTCGTCGTTCCGCTCGCCGCGGAAGGCGCTCATGTCGATGTGCCCACTCGATTCCATCTGGCGCATGTGATCGACCAGATCCTGCGCATCGTCGCTGTCGTCGCCGTTGGGAACTTTTTCGGTGTCGGACAGCCCGAAGACCGAAGTGGAAATATCGAGCGCTTCGTCGGCGACCGACTGGGCCTGATCGGCTTCGTCATCCTGCTCGCGATTTACGGTTTCGGGAGCGAGCGGGTCTTTGTCGCGATCGATCATGGCGTGGTCTCCGGCGGAAGGCAGATGCCGTCCGATGTGAGGAGACTACGCGCGCCCGATGGCGCAGTTCCCCGCTAGCGCGTGGGAACCGGCGTTTCGCCCGAATAATCATAGAAGCCACGCCCAGACTTGCGTCCCAGCCAACCGGCCTCGACATATTTTATGAGGAGCGGAGCAGGACGATACTTCGAATCTCCAGTGGTGTTGTAGAGCACCCGGACGATATCGAGGCAGGTGTCGAGCCCGACGAAATCTGCGAGCTCGAGCGGACCCATCGGATGGTTAAGGCCGAGCCGACAGCCCTTATCGATGTCTGGAATACTAGCCGTACCCTGGCCAAGCACGAACACCGCTTCGTTGATCATCGGCAGGAGGATGCGGTTGACCACGAAGCCGGGCTCGTCCTCGGTCAGCACAACTTGCTTGCCCAGACCTTCAGCGAAGGCGCGCGTCCGGGCGAGCGTGTCAGCGCTGGTGGCCAGACCGGGGATCACCTCGATCAGCCCCATGACCGGGACCGGGTTGAAGAAATGGAGCCCGATGAACCTGGCCGGATCGGGCGAGCTGACGGCCATGCGGGTGATCGGGATCGAGCTGGTGTTGGAAGCCATGATTGCGTCGGCGGCGAGCATCGGGCCAACGGCCTGGAATATCCGGTGCTTGATCTCTTCCTTCTCGGTTGCCGCCTCGATGATCAGCTCGGCTTCCGCCATCGGCCCATAGTCGGCGACCGGCGTGATCCGGCCGAGCACTGCGGCTGCCTCCTCAGGTGAGAGTTTGCCGCGCCCGACTAGCTTGCCCAGCGCCTGGTTGATCTTGACCTTGCCCGCTTCTGCACGCGCGAGATCGAGGTCGGCGAGCTGCACCTTCATCCCGAATTGCGCCACGGTCTGGGCAATGCCCATACCCATCTGGCCCGCCCCGATTACTCCGACAGTTCGCATTGTCCGCCCCTTCGCACTTGCAGCATACCGCGCTGCCTAGCGACCGTCAGGTCACTTGGCTAGCAGGATTCAAAGCGGTGCATGAGGGCACGACAGGGACGACGGGTGGCGAAATTATGCGTGTCTGTATTGGCTAATCCTCGATCGGCCTTGCGCGGAAAAATTGCACGGCGCTTGGTAGCAGTTTGCGGTCCACCGGAGGAAATTCCGAAATCATCAGGCGGAATGGGCAAAGGTCATGGAGGCGAGAATTGAACATAAAGGCATGCTGGGCGAGGTAACCGTCGAAGTAGCTTTGCTTTGGATTAACCCGAGCGGACCGAAGAAAATACTTGAGGCTTGTCCAGTAGCTTTCGATACGATTCATTGAGAGACCGCTCTCATGAGACCATTGGCCGCGTGAGTGATTGAGAGCGACGTGATGAAAACCTGATGCTGAAAGGCGCGCATATGACCGATGCTGATCGGTTACGATGGTCGATTCAGGCTCAACATGTCGAATGATTAGCGGCAGCAACTCTTCTCGCTTCCGAGTTCGCACCCGAAACGTGATAACTCCTTGCTGGTCAAACAAACCAAGTACGATAACTCCGCTTTTGGTAGAGCTGGATGTTTCCCGGATTTGTCTGATCCAAGTTTCGTCTATCTGAACGACCTTGCCGCGCCCTCCGAGTCGCCGTTGCTCGGTCAACGCCGAGAGGTGCAAACGCAACAATGCGAGCATCCTGAACGCCGTCATGTGTGCGACTCCCAGATGGCGCTCGACAAAAGTGGAGGTAATGCTGGATGTTGAATTTGCTACAATTAGAAGTAGATAGAACCACTCATGCAACGAAACCCTGGTGTGGCCGAAGATTGTCCCCGCGGTTGGCGAATAATCGCGACCACAACGGCCGCAGCATAGCCGCTTTCGCCTCCTCGCTCGCCACAGCCTTGTACCAAGCGGGCAATGCGGACATTGGAGGGGCGAGCCATATCTCGTGGTTTCGAGATGTCGTAGACAGCTCGCTTCATCGGGGAACATCCGGTCAAAGCCGTCAATGCTGGTACGGTCGGGAAAGCCATCCTCCTTGTCCACTCGGCATTACCTTATTGGAAATTCTGAAAGCGCCTGCCAGAACAGACTCTTCGCATCCTTGCGTCTGCGGTAAATAAATTCGAAATGGCCGAGGTACCTGTCGATCGATTTGCGATCCACTCTGAGATGGGCTCCGAGGATGAATCCCTTCATGGCGATCGCGTAGACAGAAATGTCATGGAAAGGCTGCGCATCCGGATTTGGCCAAACTACGAGAGGATGGCCATACATTGTCTGCCGGATACGGTAATCTACGAGTTTGTTCATCGTCTGCTCGTCACTGGTGACGACAATGCTTCCTTCCCGCAACCGGGCCAAGATAGCGGGCCAATCGTCTCTCATTCGTCGTGAAATGATTGGAATCGCCATGATGTTGAGCTCATCATTCAGCACCAGTATCTGGAGACGTCGACCCCCTCTGGCCTTCCAGCCAGAGATTTTCCTGATCGAGATTATGTCGACGAATACCGTTTTATGCCTTCCCCCTAACTTGATACCTGCGTCGAGATTTCGCAGATGCCATCTGATCAGGTCACAAACGCGTACAGCGGCCTTGCGCGAAAAACCGAGCTGCAGACTTATGAACCTTGGCGTAACTCCAATGTTGAAGTTGGTAAAATATAGTAATGCTCTAAACCATTTTATCAATGGGGTTCTGCTGCGTGAGAATATTGTTCCAGAGAGGGGATTAATTGATCTCCATCCACAGCAATTTGTCGAGTATCGGTTGTAATCTTTTATCCGATACCATTTGGTTGGCTTGTGGCAGCTCGGACAGGCGAAGTTCAGTCGGTAACGAGTTCGGAAAACATAGTCCAGACATGCGTCCGAGTCAGGGAACGCGACCTTAAATTCAGAGATTGAGGTGGAAGCTCTACACGCCATGGATGCACCAGTTTCTTGAATTTTTTGAGCTAAATTTGCCATCCATATAGGGCCACTGCAACGGAATTCAGCCTTCGCGTCCACAACCGGTGAGGTGCTTCCCTTCGCCGATTTCGGAAGTCGTTCTCGTATCGGGCGGCGACCCGGCCCATCTCGCGGACGCGAGAGACCCGCGTTCGATCCATGCTTTGCTCGACCAGCTTGGCCACGATTTCCGGGAAGAGGCGAACTCGCTGCTGATGAAGCGCTCGAAGGAACTGGCGACGACGGCGGAGAGGCTGGAGAAGGACATCTCGCGAACAATCGTGGTGCTGCGGGTGGTCCGCGTCGAAACCGGGATCGAGGTCGCGAGGGTTCCGGCGAAGGGATTGACCGCGTTATCGACGGTGATGAAGCCACCCGGGATAGTGCCGAGTTGGTCGAAGGCGAAAGTCCGCCGCCGTTCGTCGTATTTGCCGCCGAGGGTCACGCGCCAGTCGTTGAAGTTGGCGTTGAGCGTTAGCGACAGCGTGCCGCCCTCGGAGCGGCTGGCATTCTGCAGCGGGCGCGAAGGATCGTTGAGCGCGACGAACACGGGTCGCGTGAACGGGGTAAAGGCGTTGGTCGTCGGGACCAGGAATCGCGCGCCGGGCAGTCCGCTAAAGCCCGCTAGCTGGGCGCGGCGCTTCACGAGGCCGGTTATCATGTAGACTGTCATACTTAGCCCATGGTGACAAACAGCACTGCGTTGGTGCGCTTGCTACATAATACCGGAAATTTCAATGCTTTCGAATTTTCAACGGAGCGTTGAAAGCGCTTCGATCGGAGATCCTTCGTGCTCGTGCCAAAGCGAAGAAATAACCAATTGTGAGGGATTCATCCCTTTCCATCTGCCAACCATTGCCGGGATGTCAAAAATGGCGCGCGACGAAACGACCGATCCGGACCAGGCTTGCACTGAGCAACGCGACGAAATTGCCGCTTCCGAGCCGCAGGCTTGGGGCGGGATCACGTTCGCCCCCCATCGCCTGCCTCCGGTCCCCTCACGGTCCAACGCGAGCCGAATGAGCAGGTTGGTGGCGAACAGGTCATACCCTAAAAACTGACTGAAATGTGGCGCGTGCTGCGTCAATGACGATCAGCAAATGCCAAGAGGCTTTTCAGCCTCCGAAGGTCAATATTCCGGTAAAACCAAGGACAAAAGCCAGCCTGCACCACGGGCACGGTTCGATCGCAGCACCCCCCAAATGGTCCCCAAGTGCGCCGTCAAATAGGCGCAGCACACCCCGGGCAATTGTCTATCTTTCGATAGCCTTTGCGTGCGAATGATATCGGTCGTTATCGCGTCTATCGCGCTCTCGCCAAGCGGCAGCGATTGGCGCGGTCACAATATGGCCAGCGCAGCACCGTGCCGCTAGCTGCGATAGGCAGTCGCCCAACCGGCCTCGACCATTGCGCCATTGAGTTCGAACCCGTTCGCCCGGCAAACTCCGAGCAGCCTGCCGTACTGGTCAATGCCGCGCCCTGCGCACTCAACAGTACTGCCGTCCACTATCGCTCCAAGCTGGCTTGTCGCCCACTGTCAGCGAGTCGCCATCGATCACGACCGCTGCACACCAGATGCGGTCCGCGCAAGTACTGGCGCGGGCAGGGCTGCCAGCAGAAGAGCAATTGTTAGCTTCATGATCCATTTCGGCGGATTGCAACCGTCATCCAGATTCCCAAGGGAAATTGTTGATAATCGGTATCTTTCCCCGTGTTTAAGGGTATTGCAAACTCCTAAAATCCCGTCGTCGTCGATGGCGTGGGGGGTGTCGATCACAAATTCGATTTCTTGAAAATGCAGATGGATTCGTCTTTCCACTTTCGCTCCGTAAGTGTAGCCTCAATCCAGGATCGCAGGTGTTGGTAACAGGTAGTTGAGGACGCAGATTGACATAGGGGGATAGCATGCGGGTGTTGTGGATAGCGGCTTGTGCGATTATCGCAGGTCTGGTTGGGATTGTGGTTGCACCTACGCCAGCCCATGCCTGGGGCAAGTTCGGGCACCTCACCGTTTGCGATCTTGCCTACCGCAATCTCACCCCGGCCAGCCGCGATGTGCTGAATGATCTGCTGCAAAGCAGGACCGGTGGAATCACCGTACCCGGCCGCGGGCAGATGCCGGACCGACGCTACACCTCGTTCAACATGGGCTGTCTCGAGGAAGACGCGATCCCGCGCCAGCACGAGGAGGACCACTTCCTCAATGTGGCGCGCAGCGTCACCCGGATCGCATCGACTTGTCCTGGCGGCGGTGAGTGCATCCTCTCAGGCATCAGTCGCGATTTTGCGATTCTCAAAGACCCCTCCAAATCACGCGCGGACCGCGTCTTCGCGCTGATGGCCCTGGGGCACTGGGTGGGCGATATCCATCAGCCGCTGCATATCTCTTTCGCCGATGACAAGGGCGGCAACGGGATCGACGCAACCCTGGCGGGGCGCTGCGGAACCTCCACTGAAGGCGGCGTCGAAAATCTCCATGCGGTCTGGGACAAGTGCCTGCTCGATGCGGGACTGTTCGAACGCGTGCGCAAGCGGGCCGATTTCAACCGCAACTGGAGCCGGTTCACGATCACCTACCGGGCGGTAGACTCGCTTCAGGCCAACACCGGTCTCGCCGAGGAGCGCAGTCTCGTCGGCACCGATCCGGCCATCTGGGCCAATGAGTCCTACCAAGTCGCGCTCGCGCCTGACACGCTGTACTGCGTCAAGGTAGGACCCAACTGCCAATACTCCGCAACCTCGCTCAAGAAATCCAACCCCAAGCGGGTCCAGCCGATCAGCCAGGCCTATCTTGCTTCGCACCAGGCGATTGCCCAGGACCGCATCAAGCGCGCCGGCTTCCGCTTGGCCCACTTGATCAATCTGGCGTTGGACCCGGGCTATAGCCAGCCCGTTCGCAATTCGACGCAGCCCGCCTGATCCCAAGGGGGCGACGGCAACGCTGTCGCCCCCTCTCAACCATCAAACTTACTGTGCCGCAGTGGCAGCGGGCACCGCTGCCTCCGGGACAGTCGCGGCGCGGAACTTGATCGCGGTGCCGGTGGCATTGGTCTTGCCCCAGCTCATCGCGGTCATGTGGCTGTCGCCGTATCTGGCATTGATCACCGCGTCAGCGCCGAGCTTGTCAGCCCGTTCCCACAGTTCCTTGTAGATCTTCTCCTGGCTTGGCTCCTTGGAGAATAGGGTGGCCTTGCGAACACCGGCCTCGATTTCGCCCACGATATCGTACGGGCGCTCGGGGAAATCATAGGGGAATACCGGCACGCCGACCTCGTCGTTCATTACGACGAATGTGCGCGGCACCTTGCCTGCAAGTACCGGACTACCAATTGTCAGGCTGGCTGCGAGCATAGCTGCAGCAACAAATTTCAATTTCATGCGACCCCCTTACGTTCAACCGAATTGCCTTTCCAAGGCAATCGGTTAGACTGCAATGCGGCAAGATAAATCTTGCCGCAAGGGCAAATTGTGAGGGGCACACTTGAGGCATTTCGTACTGATCGGTGCTATCGCGACCGGATCAATTGCGATTACGGCATCGGCGCAGACCGCGCCGGCCAGCGAAGTGACAGCGGCGCCTGCAGCCCCGGTCGTGGCCGCCCCTGCGGTCGTTTCGCCGCCGATCCAGCTGATCCAGCCAGCACCGCTCGTTCTGCCGAGAGACACGCCGATCCACCTGATGGTGGTGAGCGAGGTAACGACGAAGACGCATGCTGCCGGGCATCGCTTTCGCCTCCGCGTCAACGAGCCGGTCAGGCTGGCACAGCAGACCATCATTCCGGTGGGAGCCAGTGCCTGGGGCGAAGTTCTGTCCGCTGAATCGAGCGGCAACCTCGGCCGGTCCGGCAGACTGTCAGCGCGGCTGCTCTATGTCGAAGCGAATGGCCGCAACATTCCGATATCGGGCGAGCTGAGTTCGAAGGGCAATAGCGGCACTGCGGAAACGGTGATGGGAGTGCTCAGCCTCGGCGTCTTCGGGCTCTTTGCCAAGGGCAACAACGCCAAGCTCAAGGCCGGCGAACTGATGACCGCATTCACGACTGAAGACGCGCTGCTCGCATCACCCGCTGCCGGTGCGCCGCCAGCAGCACCCGCCGTGACCCCATGATCGCCGGGCTGCTCCTGATGTTGGCGCAGGCTGTGGAAGTTGCGCCTTCGGCAATCCCTGCTCCTGTCGCGACTGCACCGCTTGAGCTGCAGGTCGGCACCCCAATTCCGCTGGTGATCAAGGATCACCTTTCGACCAAGACCAACGCCAGGGGTGACCTGATCCACATGGAAGTGGCCGCGGATATTTCGGCCGGCGGACAGGTGGTGATCCCCAAGGGATCAGCGGCGATTGGCGAAATTACGCGCTGCGAAACCAAGGGTGCATTCGGCAAGTCCGGCAAGCTCGAAGCGCGCGCGCTGTATGTGACTTTGGGTGATCGAACCGTCCGGATCTCGGGCGCCCTGTCCGCGCGGGGCAGGAGTGGGACAACCGAGACAGTGCTCACCGGCATCGCGGCGGGATTGTTCGCCTTTGCCGTCACCGGGAAGAGCGCGGAGGTTCAGCCTGGAACTATCGTCCAGGCGATCCTCGACCGAACTGTCCGCTTTTGATCATGAAGGCGGCATTTCGATCCCGTGGGGAAGTGTTGTCAATTATCCGATGGGTTGGGGCGTCAATGCGCAGATTATTTGCTTTGACGATCATGTTGGCGACGATCGACGTGCCCGTGGCGCGTGCCCACTCCGGTGGACTAGACGCCAATGGGTGCCACAATGACCGCAAGCGTGGCGGCTATCATTGCCACGGCGGAGGTGCGGCGGTCCGTTCGGCGCCTCCCAGCCGCCGAACCGCGCCCAATGCGCTGGCAGGCTCATTCAGTTTCCGGAATTGCTCGGAAGCGAGGGTTGCCGGAGCCGCGCCAGTGCGACGGGGTGACCCTGGCTATGGGCGACATCTGGACCGAGATGGGGATGGCATCGGGTGCGAGTAGAAATTGCATTGGCCCTTCTGGCTGCGCTGGATGCATGCAGCGGCAGCCCGTCCACCGAGGAACTGGTTGCACCAGACAGGTGATTGGGCACTCACTCCTTGAGCGGGCCGAGAGTCGCAAAAGGCAGTTGCGGCGAATGCCGTTTCTGGGCTGGCGGTACGGGACCGGTTGCCCATCTCGGCCACTGCCAGTGGGCCGCGCCCGATATCGGGGGCTGGCCCGTGACTGATGTCGCCGAATGGTGCGGGCAGTTTTCTCCGCGAAGTGCAAACATCCGCGAGCGGTTGATCGATGTCGCGGTGATCACGTTCGGGGTCATATTTTTCCTGGCCATGATTGCATCGGGTATCTCCCTGTTGCGGAGCGGCTGAGCTAGGACAACGGGCGCGCGTTCATGAACCGGCTTGCGCCCATTGGAATTTGGGATACGGACATTTCCTTAGCGGGAATACAGCCGCTATTAAGCAGCTGAGCCTATCGGCGCAAAGGGCTCGGTAACGTCCTGCATGGCGTTTGGCCTTAGGGGGAAATATGACTGGCCATCAACCGACCGAGCTACAGGCGTCAAGCTTGGCACTGGCCATGCAGCATCTCACCCAGGCGATGGACATCCTCGAAGCCGAAGGGCTTGGGGTTGCGGCGGCGCATGCCCAGCATGCACACGATATCTGCGCAGCCGAGGCCGCGGCGCACCGCAAGTAAACGGCCGCACTAAATGCAATGCGGGTAAGTTAGCTCCAGTTCCGACTTTGTTGAGCAATGCATGTTATGGTAGGCGCGTTAGCTGTTATGCTAACCTCAGAACGCACCGCGCGCCCGGACAGTCCCTATCGCCTCACTGCGCGTCAGCTGGAGGTGCTCGATGGCATTGCCAAGCGCAAGACAATCAAGGCGATCGCCTATGAGCTGGGCGTCTCGGATTCAGCAGTAAATCAGCATATCAGGACGCTGAAGTCAGCGTTGCAGGCGCAGAGCCTCAGCGACCTTACGAAATACTATTCCGAAAATTTAGCGGATGGTGAAACGTTCGACTGTAGAAAAACTGCATCCAGAAATCGGCAGGTATCGCGTCGGCCAGATAACTCCGAAGTGGGGCCAAGGGACGACATCGGCCCAATCGTGACATTCCACGACGCGCTGGCCTACCATCAGGGCGCGCCATGGGATCGAGCGAATGGACCGGCCGTAGTTCCCGAGGTGCTCAACGTCGCTGAAGGCAAACTTGCTCGATTGAAGTCGATCGTCGTCATCACGCTTGGTGTTTTTGCCGTAGTCGTTCTCGGCCTTAGCGCCATGCAAAATGTGTCATCGACCCTGGAAAGTTCGCGGCCGGCCTCGAACCTGAAACCCTGACGCTCGTCACATGAGCTTGACGAGTCGGAGACTCGTCATGACCCTTACGCCTTCCGTTGCATTCGCGCGCATCTCACGCCAGCTTCACGAAACCGAAAAGAAGACCGATGCGGCTCTGCTCGCCACGGCGGAATTGATGTCCTCGCTCGTCCAGGCGCGCGCCGTTGCCGATGTCACGCCACATACTGGTCAGCAAGCGCTCATCCGGTTGGTGCGCGCCCAGCAATCGATCATCGAGGGCAGCAATGACATCTTTCGCGTCCACGACGTGATGGCAGGCATCGGCAAGGAAATGGGCCTCTTCGATGAGTCCACGCCGACTGATCCCTTCAAGGCAATCGACGACAGGTCAGATCGGCAGGCTGCCTGAACTTGACGTTTCGAGCCCATATGGCGATCAGTGCGAATGCTTGCGATGGTGTGGAACAGTCGCGGAGTCTTGTGGCCAGCCTTGCTAGCGTTGCTGGCGCTGATCGTCATATGGCGAGGCGGAGCTCCCGAGCGGTCGATCCTAGCCGTGTTCATCTTGATGATCGCGTTCGATCGCCTCTATCATTTGATCTCGCATAGCGGCGCTCATTTTCAGACCGTGGATTTGGGGCACATGACGATCGACTTTGTGGGCGCGCTCGCCCTCCTCGTCATCGCGCTCTATGCAAACAGGCAATATCCCCAATGGCTCTCAGCCCTCCAATTCGTTGCGGTAATCTCGCATCTCATCCGAGCAATCAGCCCAGAAGTGGCCAAAGGGGCCTATGCGATCTTCATGGTGGCACCGTCCTATTTGCAGATTCTGGCCTTCACCATCGGCCTTTCACTGCATCTTTGGAGGCAGCGGAAGCACGGCCCCTATCGATCGTGGCAGCACTACTGAGGCCATTTTCGGGCGAACGCGCCGAGCGCGTCTCAATCAGCTTGCTGGAGAACTTCGGAAGCCTCGATCGCGCAATGACCGCGACCGACGAGCAGGTGCTCAAATCCTGCGCCGAAGATCTCGACGTCGGCATCTTGATCCTGGCAGCCCGAAACTTGATTCATGCCGCGCTCCATGAATCCGTGACACGTTCCGAGGTCAGATCGGACGACCCAGCCCTACTCAACTATCTGATCCTCAAGATGCGCGGCAAGGCGCACGAGGAATTGCATGCGATTTTCGTCGATCGGGATCTGGGGTTCATCCGCGAAGAGCTGGTTGCCGTCGGCGGTCAATCCGCCGTCGAGAGCCGAATAAGACCTCTTCTGACGCGCTCGCTAGAGCTCGGGGCTGCCGGGTTTTATCTGGCGCACAACCACCCTTCCCAGCATCCGAACCCGAGCTGCGAAGACGTGCGCTCAACGCTGGCACTCGCCCAAATCGTCAAGGCCGTCGACCTGGTCATTTTCGATCACTTCATCGTCGCCGGCAATTCGGTGGCAAGCATGCGGGGGCTGGGCCTGTTGTGAGTGTCCCACTTGATCATCCGCTTCGCGAGCAACTGCGCCAGACCGGTGAATGGCTGATCAAGTTGTCCCAAATCGAGGACGCAACCTCGGCAAGCACCTTGCTCGGTGCCAGTCTACCGCAGCCCAATCCCGTGCACCTGCGATACGGTCGCAGCGATGAACCACTGTTCATCTGGCTCGCCGCCGAAGAATACAACGAGCGAGCCCGCCGCCGCCAATGCTTGGACGCCGACCTGTTCGGCGAACCCTCCTGGGATATCCTGCTCGATCTCTATTGCGCGCAAGCCGCCGGACGAAAAATCTCGGTTACCAGCGCCTGCATCGCATCGCAGGTTCCCCCGACCACGGCGCTCAGATGGCTCGACGAATTGGCCAAACGCGAGCTGATAGTTCGAGAACCCGATGAGCACGACAAACGGCGAAACTGGGTAACGCTATCAGACAAAGCGCGTCGCTTGATGACCAATTATTTTCAGGAGCGCGCGCAAAGGCGCGTGGGACCGCATGTCGGGATCGGCGGTGCGGGTCTGATCAGGAAGTCGTAATGACCGTTCAGGCCACCATCGACGGTTCGAGCCGAGAGCCGATCACAATCGGTCGCGACGGCAATGTTGCATGGCCACCCAGTGATAGGTTGGGCTCACCGCCGACTGAGTGCTAGATAATTGCGGCCATTTATCTTGCATCGATCGGGCAGCATTTTTGCAGCGATCGAGGTCGTGTGAGGCGATCCAAGCCGCAGCCGCAGCAAGGCTTTTTGGGAATGGTGAGCAGGTGCCAGACGGCAGACTGTTGGCCCGTGCTCCCAACCGGTCAGCGATAGAGCAGGTAGCGGGCGAGTGTGCGAGCGGCTGCGCTGCCAAGATTGCTCGCGCAATCGGCAGCAGAATTGCACACACTTCTTTGGCCCGTCCATCGCGCATCTGCTTCAAGGTAGCCGCGCTCAGCAAACAAGCATGTTGGCCAAAACCGGGATGTCCGCAAGATACGCAATTCCAGACGTTATGCCTATCCCGCCGTCGTCAAGATTGATGGCCGCTTGCCGGCACTTGATGTAGAGGCCGGAACGGCGAGGATGAGGCACAAAGCTGACGTGACCTTCTCGATGAATGAAGGGCAGCTATTCTATTGTAGCCTTCCCGAACCGGACAGTCTGCAAAGTCTCCTAAACCCGATCATATGATCGGATGATATCCAGTGCCAGATAATGTCTGGTTTTCACTACGGCAATTTCGACTGAGAAGGCCCGGGATAGGCGCGATTCAGCCATCACTGCATCGCTGAAAGCAGCTCAACCGCATTCGTAACCGGCACGAACAAGCGGGTCTGATAGCGAATGATCTCGGTGAAACACCCTTGCGCCTTGTACCAATCGAGCCGGACGGGCGACCACCCGGTCAGCTCGAACCGTTGGTTCCCGTTGACGAGCGAGCGCTTCACGACGAGCGGCTCGACACCGACGAAAGGCATCGCTTTTCCGGTTCTAAAGACCATAGCCACCAACTCTTCGACCCCAATCTCAAGATCGATCTCGATGCCCAGTGATTTGGCAAGGTCGGGGATATGGATTGCGGGCACTTCACGCCCCAACAGTGAGCGCCCATCCTTGGCCGCGATCCGGCTGACCCGGACAAGTTCGCCAGGCAGCTTGTCCCAGATTGGTAGTAGAAGCCCGGTAGCGAGATGGAGCCGCTCGCGCTTGAGGTGTCCTTGCGCCCCCGTGAATTCGGCTTGCCAGGCCTCGCCAAAGGCATGTGCGTCCATCGCCTCCCAATTGCTCTCGTCAAGCTGGTCTGCGGTCAGATACTCCCGTTTCAGGGGGCGGATCATCTCGAACCGCTCGATCCGCTCGCCATCGTCGGTGAGCAGGCGGCGCGCAGGAACCAGCAGGCCAACGCTGCCGGACCGGGAATTGCGCAACGGGCGATTGCGGGTTGTTGCCAGATCATGGAAGGTCATCAGCCGTTCAAACGAAAGTGGCCGAAGCGCTCTTGCGATCTCGACCTCGAGCAAATGCGTCGTCGCGCCCGATGCGGGATCGGTGCGAAGAAGCCTGTCACTCAGGATGTCAAAGCTTTCAACGGGAATGCTCTCGACCCCGAGGTCAAGGGTCCCTGCCTGACGGGCGGCATCGACCCTTGCTTCGACAAGTCCCAGATATTCATCGAAGATCGCGTTCTGCAAGCCAATCGGCAGCGCCAATATCCGGTTGAGCCAGCGCTGGATCGGAGGCAGGTCTTCGACCATGCTGCCGTCCTCGGCCTGAACCCTGAGACCGGACAGCTCCTCAAACCGGGCGACGCCAACAGCTTCGAGCTTACCGTCGTAGAGCAGCCCGAACCAGCGCCTCAGCGCATCCTTGGCGTAGCTGCTCTCGAGATTGGCGGCAGGATCGAACAGGTTCTGCCCCCCGGTCTGGCGCTGTCCCCGGGTCAGTGCACCGAGGCTGTCGAGGCGCCGCGCAATTGTCGAGATGAACCGCCGTTCGCCCTTGACGTCGGTGGTGACCGGACGAAACAACGGCGCCGAGGCCTGATTGGTGCGATTGGTGCGGCCAAGCCCCTGGATCGCGGCGTCCGCGCGCCAACCCGGCTCGAGCAGGTAGTGGACGCGCCGGGCCTGGTTCTTTACCGAAAGATCGGCGTGGTAGCTGCGCCCGGTTCCCCCGGCATCCGAAAAGATCAGGATGCGTTTGTCGCCGTCCATGAAAGCCTGGGTCTCGACTAGGTTCGCGCGGGCAGTGCGCGACTGGAGCTTCTGCCTGCCGTCGGCGCCGACGATCAGCCGCCTGCTGCGGCCGGTAACTTCGGCAACGGCCCCGACCCCGAACCGCTCGATAATTGCATCGAGCGCGGTAGCGATCGGCGGCAGGGCGCAAAGCTGTTCGATCATCCGGTCGCGCGCAGCCAGCGCCGAGCGGCAGAGTACCGGATTGCAGGCATCGTCGGACATCGGCTCGGAGCGCGGATTGCCGTTCTCGTCGGTGAACACCTGCATGAGCCGAACCGGAAAGCTCTTGGCGAGGTAGTCGATGACATATTCGCGGGGAGAGAGATCGATCTCAAGCGCTTCCCGCTCGTTCGGGGTCAGTTCGGCAAGTCGGCGGTCGAGCATGGCCTCGGCAGTCGAGACCAGCTGGACGACGACGGCATTGCCCTCGCCAAGCGCGTGATCGATGGCTGGCAACAAGCTTGGCAGCTTCATCGAAAGCAGCAGCTGCGCAAAGAAACGCTGCTTGGTTCCTTCGAAGATCGACAGCGCAGCCGACTTCGCACCCTTGTTAAGCGTGTCGCCGCTGTCCTCATCGACGATGCGTGTCGCCTCGAGCGCTTCGCGCAGATTGGCGTGGATGATCGCCCAGGCCTGCGCATAGGCATCATAAACCGCAATCTGCCCGTCCGTCAGGCGATGCTCGAGGATTTCATATTCGACGCCTGCGAACGAGAGTGCACGTGCCATGTAGAGGCCGAGCGCCTTCAGATCGCGCGCAACCAGTTCCATCGCCGCAATCCCGCCTTTGCGGATGTCGGCAACAAAGGCCTCGCGTGTTCCGAAGGCTGTCTCAGGTCCCCACAGACCGAGCCGCGTCGCATAGGCCAGATTGTTGACGTCCGACGCCCCGGTCGCGGAAGCATAGAGCACCCGGGCGCGGGGCAGGAGGTTCTGGAGGCGCACCCCGGCAATCCCCTGTTCCGAACCCTTGACCTTGCCGCGGCTGCCCTCGCCGCCTGCGGCATTGGCCATGGCATGAGCCTCATCGAAAGCGATGACGCCGGCGAAGTCTTCCCCGGTCCATTCGAGCAGCTGGTCAAGCCGGGTCGCGTCGGCCCTGCCCGAGCGCAGGGTCGGATAGGTGACGAACAGGATCCCCTCACTCATCGTCACTGGGCGTCCGAGCTTCCACTGCGATAGCGGCTGGATGTCGAGCGGCAGGCCGCCAAGCGCCGTCCAGTCGCGACGGGCATCCTCGAGCAGCACTTCGTTCTTCGATATCCAGATGTGGCAGCGTTCGCCGCTGAGCCAGCGGTCGAGAATGACGCTGGCGACCTGACGACCCTTGCCCGCCCCGGTCCCGTCACCGAGGAAGTAGCCCATCCGGTAGCTTTCACCCTCACTGCTGGCTTCCAGTGAACATCCCTTGTCGATGGGCCGGAATCTGCCGGGAATATCGCGACCGTGGGCACTGGCGGCATAGATCAACGTCTCGGCCTGCGCGACCGACAGACCGCCTTGCTGCATCAGGCCTTCCGGCAACAGAGGGATGGTGGAGGGAACCGGCGCAGTGATCGAGCCCATGGCGACGGACTCAACCAGAGCTGTCGGATGCTCGGCAGCACCGGGAATGTGGATGCGGCTGGGACGATAGGGGAGATAGTGCCCGACCTGCTCGGCAATCGGCGCTGGTTCGTCGAGTGCTTCGAAACGCAAGGGAACGGCTGGCATTGCCGGCGCTTGGCGAGTGGGCGGAACCGGGCGTGGGTCTCTGGAAACAGGGATAAGCCGCAAGGGCTGGGCTGATCGCAGGGGCAACGGTGTGACCGCCTTTGCGGGCGCAGCTCTTGGCGGCAGGCGGTCGACTTGATCGCATAGCGCGACATAATCGCTGGTGCTCGCAATGATCGGAACTTCACTCGCCATGCCTTTGTCGAGGACAATCAGCCGGGTGGTGATCGAGGTGCCGTGGCGGGCGAAGGCGCGTTCGATGGCGACATTGAGGCGAAGGACATGAGGTCCGCCCAGCCTTGGCGCGAAACGCCCCACGTCGAACCACTCGGGCATGATCGCAACGAGGCGTCCGCACGGCGCAAGCCGCCGGAAGGCGGACCGCAGATGCCGGCTGCCGGTGCGGCCATCGGCGCCGCGCTCGATCCCATGCGAATAGGGCGGGTTCATCAGAACGACTTTCGGCACCAGCGCCGCATCGAGCAATTCGGCGATGAGCTCGCCGTCATGTCCGGAGACCACCGCAGCGGGGAACAGCGCCGCCAGACATTGACGGCGCGATGGCGAGATTTCGTTGAGGGTGAGCCGCGCTTCAGCAAGCGCGGCCCAAATCGTCAGCATCCCGGTCCCCGCCGATGGTTCGAGGATCATTTCGTCGGGCACCATTGCGGCGGCCCGGGCGGCCAGCCACGCCAGACGCGGCGGCGTCGAGAACTGCTGCAGCGTGATCTGCTGCTCACTGCGGTTGTGCTGCGGCGGCAAGCTCGCCTCCAGCGCATCGAAGATGGCCCCGGCATCGGCTGATGAGCTGGTCGCGGTAAGGCCAGCATGATCCCTGAACCAGATGACTTGCGCGAGTTCCAAGGCGGCATGGGCATCGCCAGTCGTCCAGCACCCTTCGGCATCGCTTCCGCCGAAGGCAGACCCCAGCACATCGTTGAGCATCTGGCGCGAGATCGCTGCGCCTGCGGCAAGCCGCTGTGCCAATTGGCGGGCAGCGGAAAGGGCCGGGTGCTCATCGGGAAGGGGGAAAGCGAAAGCGGGAGCGGATGCGGGTGCGGTAGCAGACATGGTAAGACCTCCTGAAGAGGCCCGTTCGGGATGCGCTTGGACAAGCGCTTCGAGCCTCAGCCAGGCAGGAGCCCCCTCCCCTCTAGTCCTTGGTCAGGCGAGAATTTTTGCTCGCGAAGCGAGGACATCGTTCCAGTCCTGCCCACCGATCCGGGGGCATTGCGTCACGATCGCTCGGCCATCGCATCTGTAAGCTTCCCTCGCCCGCTCCTCGGCAAGCACACCGCCAGCATCGGCATCGACGAACAGGTAAAGCTCGCGCACGCTTTCGGGGATCGTGACGAGGCCGAAGCGCTCATTACCGAGGGTTGCCCAGCAGGGGATGCCGAATATCTGCTGGGCGGCAAGCGCAGTCTCGATGCCCTCGGCAAGGCCGAGCTTGCCGCCGCGAGGCATTGCGAGCCGGACGGCTCCTGTCCCGAGACCGCCCAGTGCGCGCTTCGACCGGTCAAACCGCGCCGGTCCACCAGACTTCGCATCGAGAAAGGTGCGGTGGACAGCGACGATCCCTTCGTCGGTTCGGACCGCAGCCAGCATCGCCGGCAGGAAACGAAGATCGGGCTTTCTGCCGAGCGGCGTTCTGCCATGGAACCGCAGGTCCGGCGATCGCAGGACAAGCTTGCGGGAAGCAAGGTAGCGATCCGCCGGAGTGCCAGCGAGAACCTCGGCCTTGCGCCAAAGCCGCAGGGCATTGCGGTCGGGGCCCTCGGCGCGGACCACCGGCCCGATGGCTCCGCCCGTGCCATCAAATAGTTCCTGTGACCGAATGCCGTGCCGAGCGAAGGCCGCAAAGACGGCTTGGCTCGAACAGCCCGCGAAGCAATGAAACAGGATGGTATTCTTGCCGAGGCCAATCGCCAGCGACGGTGAGCGGTCATCATGCGCCGGGCAGCGGCACATTCCCTTTGCGCCGCCCCATTTGCCGCCGAAGGCTTCGACAATCTCTTTGGCCCGGCGCTCGAGGCGGGAATGATTTGAGATAGATCGGCACGGACTCATCGACAGGCTCCTTCGCAAGGCTCAGCCCCCGAATGCGCCCTCCACTCATGGCTCATGCAGAAAGTGATTTCCTACAGGCTATCGTTCTATTTATGTTCTCATTCGATTCGAGTCCAGAATGGAGTTTGGTGATGAGTGGACGACGCATGACAAGCCTTGCCGCGTTGGCACTATGTGCAGCCACGCCGGCATGTGCACAGGAAACGGAAGGCACATCGCTTCCGCCCAACATGGCATCGTCGATGGATGGTGCAGCCAATGACCCACAGACTGGATCCGGAGGAATCCGGTTGACCGGGACTTCCTCGTTCACACTGCTCGAGCATGGCGTGTGGCAGCGGACGATTGCGTTGGCTGAAGGCAATTCTGGCTCCGCACCGCGAGCGCAAAGACCTCGCGTGCAACTTGGTCCGGCTCCCTCTCCGCGCAGCGCACCCTCCTCAGTCCGACGCTCGACCTGGCTTCCATGGGTCTTTGCCGCTGAGAACCGACATGGGCTGCCAGTTGGACTGCTCGATGCGCTCATCTGGACTGAATCGCACTACAACCCTATGGCACTCAGCAATGCCGGTGCAGTCGGCTTGGCGCAACTCATGCCGGGGACAGCTCGTGAGTTGGGTGTTGCCAATCGGTATGACCCCGTTGCCAGTATCGATGGCGGGGCTCGATACCTCAGGCGGATGCTCGACCGGTTCGGTTCGATCCATCTGGCGGTCGCAGCATACAATGCCGGACCGAATGCAGTCGCACGGGCCAAGGGTATACCGCTGAACGGCGAAACGCCCGGCTATGTCCGCAACGTGCTTGCGCGTTGGGGGCTATTGTGAAGGTTTGAGGTGTGAGATGAACAATTCCCGACGCAGGGTTACTGGCAGGCTAGATCACGGTCCTCGTGGGCTCGGCATCCTCACGGCCGCTGGCGATCTTTGGGTTGTCGAGACGGAGCACTTCGATCCTGACCTCCTCGGCGTGCAAGTCACCGCCGAAGGCGTCGTTGCTGGCCTTGATCGATTGAAGGTGGATTGGATCGGAGAGGCACAACACTAATCCCCACCACGTCCGAACCGCTATTGGCCAGAGCAGAAGGTCGCCCATTCCTTCATCAGCGATTTGCGCTTTTCCAGGAAGTCAGTCCGCCGATAGGCCGCCTCGACCTTATTGGGGATTGCGTGTGCCAGCGCCGCCTCTGCCACCTCACCAGGGTAACTTGTTTCTTCAGCAACCCAGTCCCTGAATGATGAACGAAATCCGTGGACGGTCACGCCCGCATTCATGTCGCGAAGAATTTTGAGCAGCGTCATATCCGACAACGGTTTCTTCTGACTTTGGCCGGGAAAGACCAGATCCGACACTTCACAACGAAACATCTGCACTCGATCCAAGACAGCCAGCGCCGCATCTGTAAGCGGTACGACATGAACCTTCCCGACTTTCATGCGTTCGGCGGGCACGATCCAAAGCTGCTTCTTCCTGTCGATTTCAGACCATTGCGCTCCGCGAACTTCACCCGATCGCGATGCCGTCAGGATCAAAAACTCCAGCGCAAGCCGACCGACAGAAATGCGATCGCGCAACTCAGCGATAAGTCTTGGCACTTCAGGAAAGGGGAGTGCTGCGAAATGGCTATCCTTCTTGGGCTGCCGAGGAAGTCCTTTTGAGATGGAGCGCATCGGAGCTTCGGTGGCACGAAAGCCGTGCGCGTATGACCAATCAAGGACCGATCCAATTCGTTGCCTCACACGGCGGGCTGTCTCTGGCTTCGCTAACCAGATGGGCGCCAGCACATCTCGAATCGCCGGACCTTCAATATCCGAGACCAGACGATTTCCGATTTGGGGAAAAACATAGGTTTCGAGGGTAGCCAACCACTGCGCCTGATGTTTTCCATTCTTCCATCCAGCCTTTTGCTCTTCGTGTACGAACTTGGCAGCGGCCCTGAATGTGGGGACAACGCGTTGCTCCTTCTTGCGGTCGGCAACCACGTCAATGCCAGCTCTGGTATCGCGCCGGACTTTTGCGGCACTTTCGCGAGCCTCACCCAAAGAGAGGCTCGAAAGCGGGCCAAGCCCGATGTCCCGTCGCTTGCCGCCTGCCTGAACTCTGACGACCCAACTGGCTCGCCCTGATTTACCCACGTCGAGAATCAGTCCGCCACCATCTGAATAACGGCCGGGGTCTTTGAGATTTCGCACCTGAATCGCGGTTAGGTTCCCCATGGCTCCGCCAAACCTCCTTCCCCACATTTATCCCCACAACGTGTGTGAGATTGAATGAAACATACAGAGAACGTTTGAGACGTGCAATATCAAAAAACGGCCCTGTTGCGGGCCATTCCTAGGCTAACATGAAGCTGTATGAAAGTGAGGCGCTGGCGGAGAGGCAGGGATTCGAACCCTGGATACCCTCGCGGGTATGCCGCATTTCGAGTGCGGTGCATTCGACCACTCTGCCACCTCTCCGTGAAGCGCATGGGGACTGGTGGAACGCCGGTCCGGTCGAGGAGCGGGCGGTTAGCCGATGCGCGGCGGCTTGCCAAGCCCCCGATGCCACACCGCAAGTGAAAAACGGGGACCGCGCTGCGGCTTCGCTTGTTTCGCAGCTGCAATATCCTATATTCGGCACCATGGACCGCGCGAGTTTCTTTTCTCCCCAGGCCGGCAAGCGGGTCGATGCCCCCTTGCATGCCAAGGCGCGCTTCGGGATCGGCGACGTCGTGCGCCACCGGATGTTCGATTTCCGCGGGGTGATATTCGATATCGATCCGGTGTTCGCCAATAGCGAGGAATGGTACGAGGCGATCCCCGCGCAAGTCCGCCCGCACCGCGACCAGCCGTTCTACCATCTGCTCGCCGAGAACGGCGAAGGCAGCTACGTCGCCTACGTCAGTCAGCAGAATTTGATCACCGATGGCGAGAGCGGCCCGGTCGATCACCCCTCGCTCGACGAGCTGTTCGACGCTTTCAAGGGCGGCAAATACAAGCTGCGCCGGAGCATGACGCATTAGGGGCGGGCACCGTTGCGGAATGCCCAAATTTTGCGTATCCCCGCCACACGCCGCGCGCCGTTTCGGACGTCCTGTCTAGGTCGGGAACGCGCTGCCGCGCGTTTCTAGTCACCACTCCGCCGGGTGCTGCGCACCGGCACCTCGCCTCAAGGCGAGGATTTTGTGGCGGCCATAATTGCTTCCATTGCGGCGTTCATGTCGGACAGAACCAGACTTGCGGGCAGGCGCAGCACCTGCACCTCCATCGCGTTCAGCCAAGCGTCACGCTTTTCGTCGTGCTCTGGGTTGTTGCCCATGTCATGCGCAATGCCATCGACTTCGATGCACAGCGCCGCCTCATGACAGAAGAAGTCGAGAACGTAGTCGCCCGCCGCATGCTGACGCCGGAATTTCAGGCCACTGGGCCGCTTTTGCAATTCCTGCCACAACAGCACTTCGGGCAAGGTCATTTTGCGACGAAGCCGTTTGCCATTCAGCACAGCTGCCCGGTCGCTCGACAACATCGTAGATCCCTTCCCGATCCTCGCCTTGAGGCGAGGTGCCGGTGCGCAGCACTCGGCGGAGTGGTGAAAGATCGGCTGCGGCAGCAGCCCCCCTCAGCTCTTGAGCTTCCAGCCGCTGCGCAGCAGCGCGTAGAGCGCGACGCCCAGCACGAGGTTGAGCACGCCCAGTCCCAGCGCGCCGTGGAGCACGGCAGCGTTGGTGCTGCCGATGTCGCTCTGGCCGAGGAAACCAAAGCGGAAGCCCGAGATGACGTAGAAGAACGGGTTGACCCGGCTCACCGCCTGGAACGCCGGGGCGAGGTTGTCGATCACGTAAAAGGTGCCCGACAGCAGCGACAGCGGGGCGATGACAAAGTTGGTCACCGCCGCCAGATGATCGAACTTCTCGGCCCATTGCGAGGTCAGCAGCCCGACCAGCGCGAGCATGATCGAGCCCATCAGCGCGAACCACACGATCGCCCAGGGGTGCGGCGCGGCCAGGGTGACGCCGGGCCAGAACGCCATCGCCAGCGTGATCGCCAGCCCGACCAGGATCGAGCGGGTTACCGCAGCGGCGACCAGCGCGAGCATCAGCTCGCCCTCGCTCAGCGGGGGCATCAGATAGTCGATGATCGTTCCCTGGATCTTGCCCGCGAGGAACGAAAAGCTCGAATTGGCAAAGGCGTTCTGCATCATCCCCATGACGATCAGCCCCGGCGCGACGAAGGTGGCGAAGGGCACGCCCAGCACTTCGCGGCCCGTTCTTCCCCCCGAACCCCCAAGCGCGACCGTGAAAATCACCAGAAACATCAGGGTGGTTATCGCCGGGGCCCAGATCGTCTGGGTCTGGACCTTGAAAAAACGGCGGACTTCCTTCATATAGAGAGTCCACAGCCCGAGCCAGTTGACCTGGTGGATTACGGGCACTCCCTGCGCCGGAAAGTTGCGTTGGCCTGTGTCCCCCATGGGACCCCGGCTGGCAGCGTCTGAAGCGGGAGAAGAGAGTTGATCGGCCATCGGGTGGCGACTATCGGCAGGCTGGCCTTATGGCAAGCCGGATGGCCCTGCCCCCGGCCCCCGCGAGAAATGGATTAGGCATGAGCTGGACCGACGAACGCATCGAACGACTGACCAAGATGTGGGAAGGCGGCTCCACCGCCAGCCAGATCGCCGAAGAACTCGGCGGGGTCAGCCGCAATGCGGTGATCGGCAAAGCACATCGCCTCGGCCTCAAGGCGCGGCCCTCCCCGGTCAAGCCCAACGACAAGCCCGAGCCGGTTGCCGCGCCCGCGCCCAAGGCCGCCAGGCCGGTCGAACCCGCACCCCGCGCCGCTGCGCCGCGTGCCGCGC
>JANOOJ010000021.1:0-2569 GCA_031421295.1 Novosphingobium sp. | reverse complement strand
GTTTGTCAACGGCGTGCTCGATGCCGTCGCGAAGAGTGTTCGGTGATCAAATCCTCCCTGAGCTTGCTCGGGGAGGGGGACCGCCCGCGCAGCGGGTGGTGGAGGGGTTTTCACCGAGCCGCATTACCCCTCCGTCAGTCGCTACGCGACGGCCACCTCCCCCCGCCAAGCTCAGGGAGGATTGAGATGCGATGACCGCCGAACTAGCCTTCATCGACGCGTTGCGGGGACTCGCCTCGCATCCGGCGGCGCGCAATTTGGACGATGACGCCGCGGTTCTGGAATTCGGCAGCGAGGCATTGGTTCTCACGCATGATACCCTGGTCGAGGGGGTGCATTTTCTGCCCGGCCAGGACCCGTCGGACATCGCGTGGAAGCTGGTGGCGACCAACCTCTCGGATCTCGCCGCCAAGGGGGCCGAGCCGATCGGGGTGCTGCTGGGCTACCAACTGGGCGTCGACGATGCGCGGTTCATTGCCGGGCTGAAGGCAGCGCTGGAGCATTACGCAACCCCGCTGCTGGGCGGCGATACGGTGCGCGGCAATGGCCCGCAGGTGCTGGGGCTGACCGCGCTGGGCCGCGCAACGCATCGCCCGGTGCCATCCCGCGCCGGAGCGCAGGTGGGTGACCGGCTTTACCTTACCGGCGCAGTCGGCGCGGCGATGCTGGGGCTCGAAGCGCTCAAGGCCGGGGCGGGCGACAGCCTCACCTATCGCCGCCCGGTGGCGCTACTGGCCGAGGGACAGGCGCTCGCGCCGCGTGTCACCGCGATGATGGATGTCTCGGACGGGCTGCTGCTCGACGCCGCCCGGATCGCGCGCGCCTCGGGCGTCACGCTGGCCATCGACCGCGCTGCTGTGCCGATCGCCACCCCCGAAGCCCGCCGCGACGCGGCGTTGCGCTGGGGCGACGACTACCAGCTGCTGTTCACCGCCCCCGCCGATACCGCGCTGCCGATTGCAGCGCATTGCATCGGCGAGGTGCAACCAATCGGTCCCGTTCCGATCCGTCTCGATGGCCTTCCGCTGTCCGAAACCGACGGGCTCGGTTTCGAACACTAGCCTCCCCTTCCCGTTCGTCCTGAGCTTGTCGAAGGACTGCCCATATTCTTGAGGCGGCGCGCAACGGCACGAAGAAAAGGACAGTGCTTCGACAAGCTCAGCATGAGCGGGTTTTGGGAGTGCGGCTTTCGCGCGCTGAAACCCGGCAAATCCGCGCATTAGGGGTTGCGCCACCCTTCCCCTTCCTTATAGCCAGCCGCAGTTTTGCAGCCCTGCACGAGCGGGGCAGAAGACAATGCGCAACCAATCAAGGGGGAGCAGCGCGTGAATCTCGTCACAATCGCAATCGGACTGGGGCTGCTGGCCATCGTCTATGGCATTTTCACCAGCCGCCAGGTGCTGAGCGCATCGGCCGGCAACGCAAAAATGCAGGAAATCGCCGCCGCCATTCAGGAAGGCGCGCAAGCCTACCTCGGCCGCCAGTACCGCACCATCGCCATGGTCGGCGCGGTGGTCGCGCTGCTCGTGTGGTATTTCCTCGACAATCTCGGAACGCCGATCTCGGCGGGCGGGTTCCTGCTCGGCGCGGTGCTTTCGGGCGCAACCGGGTTCATCGGCATGAACATTTCGGTCCGCGCCAATGTCCGCACCGCCGCGGCGGCCCAGACTGGCTTGCAAGAAGGCCTGACGCTGGCGTTCCGCGCGGGCGCGATCACCGGGATGCTGGTGGCCGGACTCGCGCTGCTCGCGATCGCGGGCTATTTCGCATTCCTCACGGGCCCGGCGGGTCACGGCGTTGGCGGTGAAGACCGCACCGTGATCAACGGCCTTGTCGCGCTGGCCTTCGGCGCTTCGCTGATCTCGATCTTCGCGCGGCTCGGCGGCGGGATCTTCACCAAGGCGGCCGACGTCGGCGCTGATCTGGTCGGCAAGGTCGAAGCCGGAATCCCCGAGGACGATCCCCGCAATCCTGCGGTGATCGCCGACAACGTCGGGGACAACGTCGGCGATTGCGCGGGTATGGCCGCCGATCTGTTTGAAACCTACGTCGTCACCATCGGCGCGACCATGGTGCTGACCGCGCTGCTGCTCAAGGGCGCGGACAATCTCATGGCGCTGATGAGCCTGCCGCTGCTGATCGGCGGCGTCTGCATTGTCACCTCGATCATCGGCACCTATTTCGTCCGGTTGGGCGGCAGCAAGAACATCATGGGCGCGATGTACAAGGGCTTCCTCGTCACTGCCGTCCTCTCGATCCCCGCGATCTGGTGGGCGATCAGCTATGCGCTGGGTGGCGATATGGAAGCATCCATCGCCGATCAGGCCTATAACGGGCGCACGCTGTTCTATTGCGGCCTGCTCGGGCTGGTCATCACTGGCCTCATCATCTGGATCACCGAGTACTACACCGGCACCAATTATCGCCCGGTGCGCTCGATCGCCAAGGCTTCGGAAACCGGTCACGGCACCAATGTGATCCAGGGTCTCGCGATCAGCATGGAATCGACCGCGCTGCCGACGCTGGTGATCTGCACCGGGATCATCGTCGCCTACCAGCTCGCCGGGCT
>JANOOJ010000020.1:0-6295 GCA_031421295.1 Novosphingobium sp. | reverse complement strand
TCGCGCACGCCGGCGAGCGAGCTGAATTCGTGCAGCACGTTCTCGATCTTGATCGAGGTGATCGCCGCGCCCTGAAGCGAGGAGAGCAGCACGCGGCGCAGCGCGTTGCCGAGCGTCAGGCCAAAGCCGCGTTCGAGCGGTTCGGCGACGAAGGTGGCGCGACGCTTGGCATCGTTGCCGGCCCTGACCTCGAGGTTGTTGGGCTTCTTCAGTTCCTGCCAGTTCTTGATATTGACAGACATGGGTATCCCCTATGGGTTGTTCCGGCGGGAAAGATCGCGTGCCCGAGGGGCGGTGCGAAAGTTCCGAAAAAATCAGGCGGTGCAGGATGCGCCGCCGTCAGGCTCGATCAGACGCGGCGACGCTTGGATGGCCGGACCCCGTTGTGCGGGATCGGCGTAACGTCACGGATCGAGGTAATCGTAAAGCCGACCGCTTGGAGCGCCCGCAGCGCGCTTTCGCGGCCCGAGCCCGGTCCCTTGACCTCGACCTCGAGGGTCCGGACCCCGTGTTCGGCGGCCTTCTTGCCGGCATCGTCGGCGGCGACCTGGGCGGCATAGGGAGTCGACTTGCGGCTGCCCTTGAAGCCCATCGTCCCCGCGCTCGACCAGCTGATGGCATTGCCCTGGGCGTCGGTGATGGTGATCATGGTATTGTTGAAGCTGGCGTTCACATGCGCGACGCCGCTGGAGATGTTCTTGCGCTCCCGCTTTTTGATGCGCTGGGGTTCGCGTGCCATATCGAATGTCCTGTCGTGGTGCGGTAAGGGTAAGCGGCGGACCGGCGGGGGCCGGGGTTAGGGTCAGGCGCGCTTACTTCTTCTTGCCGGCGATGGGCTTGGCCTTGCCCTTGCGGGTCCGGGCGTTGGTGTGGGTCCGCTGGCCGCGCACCGGCAGGCCCTTGCGATGCCGCAAGCCCCGATAGCAGGCCAGATCCATCAGGCGCTTGATGTTCATCGCGGTGGTGCGGCGCAGGTCACCCTCAACGGTGTGATCGGCGTCGATCGTTTCGCGGATGTGCAGCACTTCCTGATCGGTCAGGTCCTGAACCCGGCGGCTTTGATCGATCCCCAGCTTGGTGGCGATTTCCTTCGCCTTGGCCGGACCGATACCGTGGATGTAGGTCAGCGCGATGATCACGCGCTTGTTGGTGGGGATATTCACCCCGGCAATACGAGCCACTCAATTCTCCATGCTCCACAGGGTTCAGTTGACTGAGCCCCATCTCAACGCTTTGAACACACGGCATTTTGCGCCTTGGCATTCGAGCCTGTGAGGCCTGAACGGCAAAAAAGCCCGGTTGGCGCGCATGCTGCTGCCGCCTGCCAGACTATGTCGCTAGTGTCGCGTGAAGGGCGCGCTTAGGACGATTCGGCAAGCGTGTCAACGCCGCCGGTTCGGTAGGTCCTGCCGGGACTTATTAGCGCAACCGGGGCCCTTCGTCAAAGGCCCTCGCCGCGCCTCGTCGCATCAGCGGGCCGGTTCGAGCTGAGGCTCTTCGGGTACCAGATCGGCTTTTTCAGGTGCTGGTGCCGGCGGTTCGGGGGCCGCTTCGCCCAGCGGGCCAATGAAGGTGGCGAGGCGGTCGAGCTGCCCCTTCAGCACACCATCGACTGCGGGCGCGATCTCGTCAGTCTTGAAGCGCATATAGCCGCCGACGACATATTCGAACAGGAGCCGCGTGCCGCCCTCGACCGGTTTAAGCGTAACCGTCAGCGTGCCGTTGACCGCCTCGCCCTGCAGTGGCCCGAGAGCGCCCGACATCCGCAAGACCTTGCCCGGATCGGAATGAATCACGTGCATGTGCTCGACACTGCCGCGCCTTGTATTAGGCGGCGCGTCCTTGGGCAGCGGCAGGAACTCGCAGAAGCAGCCGGTGGCCTGCGGATCGAGGTAAAGATTGGCGGAATCGCCCGACCAGCTATGCGCCTTGTTCCACCATTTTGCGGGCGCAATCAGCGCGAGCCACGCCTCGATCGGCGGTTTGGCGACGGTCGCGGTGGCGCGGGTCACGAAGCCTGCGTCGGACTTGGCGATGACTTCGCCCTGCGCTGGCCCCGCCATCGCTGCCGCCGCAACCAGACCCAATAAATAGCGCATTCCCGTGTCTCCCCACCGTGCTGCCGAGCAGGCTAGCACTCCGGGAGAGCAACGTCAGCCCGCGATGATCTTTTCGATCACGGTACTGACATGGTCCATGTCGGCCATGCCGTCGACGCGCGTGACGATCCCGCGCGCTTCGTAAAGCGGGAGGATCGGCGCGGTCTTGGCGCGGTATTCGGCCATGCGCGTGCGCACCGTGGCCTCGTTATCGTCGGGGCGGCGCCTAAATTCCGTGCTGCCACATTTGTCGCAGACGCCCGGCTGTTTGGGCTGCTCGAACTTGTCGTGATAGCCCTTGCCGCAACGGGCGCAGGTGAAGCGCCCGGTGATCCGTTCGACCAGCGCATCCTCATCGACATCGAGCTCGATCACATGATCGAGCGTGCGGCTGCGCGACGCCAGCAGCTCGTCGAGCGACGCCGCCTGCTCGCCCGTGCGCGGATAGCCATCGAAAATTGCACCGACACCCGGCCCCATCGCATCGAGCTCGTCGCCGATCAGGGCTGAGACGATCTCGTCGGAGACCAGCTCGCCTGCTGCCATCACTGCCTTGGCTTGCAGCCCGACCGGGGTGCCGGCCTTGACCGCCGCGCGGAGCATATCGCCGGTCGATAGCTGGCGCATGCCGTGCGCTTCGACCAGTCGCTGCGCCTGGGTGCCCTTGCCCGCCCCGGGCGGTCCCAGCAGGATGATATTCACGGCAGTGCGCCCCTTCCCTCTGGCCATCAGCGCTTAGCGCAAGCGGCCCTTCAGTTTCGCCTTCTTGATCAGATCGCCGTACTGGTGCGCCAGCAAATGCGACTGGATCTGGGTGATGGTATCCACGGTGACGTTGACCACGATCAGCAGGCTGGTGCCGCCCATGAACATCATGTTCATGCCCGTCTGTGCGATGAAATATTCCGGTATGACGCAGACCAGCGTGATGTAGATCGCGCCGATCACAGTGATCCGGGTGAGCACGTAATCAAGGTACGTCGCGGTGTTCTTGCCGGGGCGAATGCCGGGGATGAAGCCGCCGTTACGCTTGAGGTTTTCCGAGGTTTCTTCCGGGTTGAACACCACGGCGGTGTAGAAGAAGCAGAAGAAGATGATGCCGGCCGCGTAGAGTGCCATGTAGAGCGGCTTGCCGTGGCCCAGGTACTGGTTGATCGAAATGATCGCGCTGCCCGTCGCGGTGTCGGGCGACACCGAATTGCCCGCGAACTGGGTGATGGTCAGCGGCAGCAGCAGCAGCGAACTGGCGAAGATCGGCGGTATCACGCCCGCCGTATTGATCTTGAGCGGCAGATGGCTGCGGTCTGCCTGCATCATGCCATGCTGGCTGGCGCGCTTGGGATATTGAATCAGCAATCGTCGCTGCGCCCGCTCCATGAAGCAGATTGTCAGGATCAGCACGACCAGCAGCACAATCAGGCCGACGATGGTGACCGTCCCAACCGAACCGGTGCGGCCGCCTTCGAACAAATTGGCGATGAACACCGGCATCTGGGCAACGATCCCGGCCATGATGATCAGCGAAACGCCGTTGCCGATCCCGCGCGCGGTGATCTGCTCGCCCAGCCACAGCAGAAACATGGTCCCGCCGATCAGGCTGATAACCGCGCCGATGCGGAACATCATGCCCGGATTGACCACCGCCTGCAGGCCCGACGACGCACCATAGGCTTCGAGGCCCGAGGCAACGAACCAGCCCTGGATCGCGGTCAGCAGCACCGCGCCGTAACGGGTGTACTGGTTGAGCTTCTTGCGCCCGCTCTCGCCTTCCTTCTTCAGCGCAGCGAGCGTCGGATGGAGCGAGGCGGCGAGCTGGACCACGATCGAGGCGGTAATATACGGCATCACCCCCAGCGCAATCAGGCTCATGCGCTCGAGGCTGCCGCCCGAGAAGGTATTGAAAATATCGAGAATGCCGCCCTTGGTCTGCGCATAGAGCGTCTCAAGGATCAGCGGATTGACCCCCGGCAGCGGCACGAAGCTCATGAAGCGGAACACGATCAGCGCGCCGATCGTGAACCAAATGCGGTTCTTGAGCTCGGTCGCTTTCGAGAAATTGGCGAGGCTGAGGTTGCTCGCGATATTATCGGCGCGTGATGCCATCGGAATTAAGAGCCTTGCTGTGGGTCCGCTCCGGACCGCCTGTCAGCCCCATATAGGGACGATCCGGCGATGTCGAACCCCGCTACGATACCATCCCCGCCACTGTGGCAGGGATGGCACATAAGGTCACTTGGTTGATTTGCGCGCAGCCTTGGCGCTCGGCCCCGGTGCCGACTTTTCGGTGGGCTTGCCCGCCTTGTTGGCTTCGCGGCGCGCGGTCTTCTTTTCGTGCTCGCTCGGCTGCGCCTCAGGCAATTCGACCGAACCCCCGGCCTTTTCGACCAGGTCGCGCGCGCCCTTAGAAACCCCGGCGACGAGGAACTTGACCTTGGCCGAGAACTCGCCCTTGCCGAGCAGGCGGACGCCGTCCTTGCCGCCGCGCGCGAGGCCGACGGCCTTAAGCGCCGCGTGATCGATCACGGCCTTGGCATCGAGCCTGCCCGCGTCGAGCGCCTTCTGGATCAGGCCGAGGTTCACCTCGGCATAATCCTTGGCGAAGATGTTGTTGAAGCCGCGCTTCGGGATCCGCATGTGGAGCGGCATCTGGCCGCCTTCGAAGCCGTTGACGCTGACGCCCGAACGCGCCTTGGCACCCTTCTGGCCGCGCCCGGCGGTCTTGCCCTTGCCCGAGCCGATACCGCGCCCAACCCGCATCCGGCCCTTGCGGGCACCGGCATTATCGCGGAGATCATTGAGTTTCATGTCTGTGCACTCGCTTTCGCTTTAGTCGCGCTTGGTCTCCTCTCCCATTTCGGGAGAGGATAGGAAGGCTTGCGAGCTTGCTCGCTAGCCGGACTGGGAGAGGGCATTCCCCCTCTCCAACTTCGCCTAGGCGCATTCGCGCCAAGACTGCGTATCCTCTCCCGCAAGGGGAGAGGAACAATCGTCAGTCGATCACTGCCACCATATGGGGCAGCATGGCGATCGTGCCGCGCACTTCGGGCGTGTCTTGCAACTCGACGACGCGGTGCATCTTGCCGAGGCCGAGACCGATCAGCATCTGCTTCTGCTTGGCGGGACGCCGGATCGGCGAGCCGATCTGCTTAAGTTTGATCGTGGCCATCTCGGTTACTCCGTAATCGCGTCAGCCGCGGCTTCCGCCTCGACCACAGTAGCGCCGCCGCGACCCAAGAGGTCAGCGACCTTCTTGCCCCGACGCTGCGCGACCGACTTCGGCGAAGTCTGTTCGGTCAGCGCGTCGAAGGTGGCGCGGATCATGTTGTAGGGGTTGGACGAGCCGACCGACTTGGTCACCACATCGGCTACGCCCAGGCTTTCGAACACCGCGCGCATCGGGCCGCCGGCGATGATGCCCGTACCGGCCGGAGCCGTACGGAGGTTGACCTTGCCTGCGCCGAACCGGCCCTTGCCGTCATGGTGCAGCGTGCGGCCATCCTTGAGCGGGACGCGAACCATCGCGCGCTTCGCGGCGGCAGTTGCCTTGGTGATCGCTTCGGGGACTTCGCGGGCCTTGCCCTTGCCAAAGCCCGCGCGGCCCTTGCCGTCGCCGACCACGACCAGCGCGGCAAAGCCGAAGCGCTTGCCGCCCTTGACGGTTTTAGAGACGCGGTTGATGTGGACCAGCTTTTCGATCAGCTCCTCGCCGCCGTCATCGTTGCCGGGACGCCCGCCACGACCGCGATCGTCGCGTCCGCGTCCACCGCGGTTGCGATCGTTGCCGCCGCCCGGGCCACCACGGCCGCTGCGCGGACCGCGCGCGGGCCGCGGATCGCCACCCTGCGGATGCTCGGCAGCAATCGGCGCGTCAGCCGAGACTTCGGGGGTGTTGTTGGTTTCGTCAGCCATCATCAGAACTCCAGCCCGCCGTCACGCGCGGCGTCAGCCAGCGCTTTGACGCGGCCATGAAACAGGAAACCGCCGCGATCGAACACGACGGACGTCACACCGGCCTGCTTGGCAGCAGCGGCCAGGTCCTTGCCGACCTTCGCAGCGGCATCGACGGTTGCGCCCGGGCCCTTGCCACCCTTCACCAGCGTCGATGCGGCTGCGATGGTGCGGCCTTCGGCATCGTCGATGATCTGGGCGTACATGTGGCGACCCGAACGGTGCACCGACAAGCGCGGACGACCGCC
>JANOOJ010000019.1:0-3565 GCA_031421295.1 Novosphingobium sp. | reverse complement strand
CTTGCCCTGACCGGTCCTGCCGAATCGCGCGCACCGCGCCGACCGGCCGAGGCGATCGCCGCGCCGCTGGTGAATGCGGCTTTTTCCGCGCTCAGCCAGCGCTTCATCGCTTCGCTCACGCGGCTTTCGCCCGGTTACGCGACCGTGCTGGGCGAGCACCGCTACGATGACCGACTGCCTGACATCACCGCTGCGGGCCGCGCCGCCGAAGCGCGCGAATGGCGCACGATCCTCGCCGCGATGGCCCGGATCGACCAGACCCGGCTGAGCCGCGACAACCAGGTCGATTACGCGCTGCTCGAAAACGAACTGCGTTACCGGCTGTGGTCGAGCGAAGTCGTGCAGGAATGGGCGTGGAACCCGCAGATCTACAACGATGCCGCCGGCGGTTCTCTCTATGGCCTCGCCGCGCGCGACTTTGCGCCGTGGCCGCAACGGCTCAAGTCCGCGACCGCGCGGATGGAAGCACTCCCGGCTTTCCTGCTCGAAAGCCGCCGCCAGCTCACCGCCGCGCGCGTCCCGGCGGTTTATGCACAAACTGTAGCCAAGCAGAATTCGGGCATCGTCGAGATCGCCGAAGGAATGCTCGCCCCGCAAGCCCGAAGCCTGTCCGGCCCGGATCGCGCGCGCTTCGATGCCGCACTGGCCGCGCTCAAACTGGCGGTGGCGGATCAGCAGAAGTGGCTCGACACGGTGCTGGTTCCGCAAGCCAAGGGTGAGTTCCGCCTCGGTGCTGCGCGCTACGACCAGAAGATGAAATTCGCGCTGATGTCGGACATGACGCGCCCGGTGCTCAAGGCTCGCGCGCTCAAGGCCAAGGCCGATACCCGCAATGAAATGTATGCGCTGTCGCGTGAGGTCCTGACCGGACGGACTGCGGACCTGCCGATGCCCGACCGCCCCACCGAAGCCCAGCAGCAGCAGGTGATCGAGGCTGCGCTACGGCTGTCCTACAACCAGCGTCCGGCCCGCGCCGATCTCGAAAACCGTGCGCGCGAGACGCTGGCGCAATCGACCGAGTTCGTCCGCGCCAAGGGCTTCATCCGGATGCCCGACGGGCCGGTCAAGATCATCACCATGCCCAAGTTTCAGCAGGGCAATGCCGTCGCCTATGACGACGCGCCGGGTCCGCTCGAGAAGCATCTCCAGAATTTTTACGCAGTCTCGCCGATCCCCGACGATTGGACCGATGCGCAGGCAACCTCGTTCCTGTCCGAATACAACGACTTCATGATCCACGATCTGGGCATCCACGAAGCGATGCCGGGGCATTACCTCCAACTCGATCACGCCAATCGCGATCCGTCGATGCTGCGCGCGGTGCTCTCTTCCGGCCCGTTCGTCGAGGGTTGGGCGGTCTATGCCGAGGGGGTGATGAAGGATGCAGGCTACCTCGGCGAAGATCCGCTCAAGCAGAAGCTGTTCGCGCTGACCGTGCTAAAGATGCGGCTGCGTTCGATCACCAACACGCTGCTCGACATCGCCATCCAGACCGAAGGCATGACGCGCGATCAGGCGATGGACCTGATGATGCAAGGGGCGTTCCAGCAGGAGCGCGAGGCGGCGGGCAAATGGACCCGCGCCAACCTCTCCTCGGTCCAGCTCTTGAGCTATTTCACCGGCTACGAAGAACACCGCGCGCTGCGCGAGGAGGCGAAATTGCGCTGGGGTCGTGGCTACACGCTGCGGCGTTACAACGATGCCGTGCTCGCGCATGGCTCGCCGCCGGTGAAATACGCCCGCGCACTGATGTTCGGGATGCCAGTGCGGTAGAAGTTACCCGTGCTTCTTGTCGCGGATCGGGGCGACCATCCCGGGCGCGAGGAAGCCGACGGGCACGACTTCCATCGCCCGCTTCTTCAGCTCGCCCTTCATCTTGGCGTATTCGGCTTCCATTTCGGCGGTGACCGTCGCGCGTGAATCCTCAAGCGCGGCGGCAAAGTCTGCGGCAGTCACCGACTTCACCTTTACGCCGCGCCGGCGGATCGCAATCAGGCCGGCGCGGCGCACCACGTCTTCGAGGTCGGCCCCGGTGAAGCGGTCGGTCTGTGCAGCAATTTTCGCCAGATCGACATCCTTGGCGAGCGGCATCTTCGCGGTGTGGATCTTGAGGATGTGCTCGCGGCCCGGTTCGTCGGGCGTGCCGACATAGACCAGCTCGTCGAACCGGCCCGGACGAAGCAGCGCCGGATCGACCAGCGCGGGGCGATTGGTCGCACCTATCAGCACCACCGACTGCAGCTCCTCCATCCCGTCCATCTCGGCAAGGATCGTGTTGACCACGCGGGCGGTAACCTGCGGCTCGCCCGCGCCGCTGCCGCGCGCCGGGACCAGGCTGTCGATCTCGTCGATGAAGATCACGCAGGGCGCAACCTGGCGGGCGCGCGCGAATAGCCGGGCGATCTGCTGCTCGCTCTCGCCATACCATTTGCTGAGCAAATCGGAGGACTTGATCGCGATGAAATTGGCCTCGGCCTCCTTCGCCACCGCCTTGGCCAGCAGGGTCTTGCCGGTGCCGGGCGGGCCATACAGGAGGAAACCCTTGGCCGGGCGAATGCCGAGCCGGTGGAACGCTTCGGGGCTCTTGAGCGGCAGCTCGACCCCTTCCTTGAGCTTCAATTGCGCCTCACCCAGCCCGCCGATGTCGGCCCAGCCGACATTGGGGACCTGGACCATGACTTCGCGCATCGCGCTTGGCTGGACGCGCTTGAGTGCGGCGAGGAAATCGTCGCGGGTGACCGACAGCGCCTCGAGCACATCCTGCGGGATCGTCTGCGCCTCGAAATCGAGCTTGGGCATGATCCGCCGCACCGCCTCGATCGCCGCCTCGCGGGTCAGCGCGGCAAGATCGGCCCCGACAAAGCCGTGGGTCGTGCGGGCAAGTTCGCCCAGATCGACATCGGGCGCGAGCGGCATGCCGCGGGTGTGGATGCCGATGATTTCGCGCCGCCCGCTCTCGTCGGGCACGCCGATTACGATTTCGCGGTCGAACCGGCCGGGACGGCGCAGCGCTTCGTCGATCGCATCGGGGCGATTGGTCGCGGCAATCACCACGATGTTGGAGTGGGTATGCAGACCGTCCATCAGCGTCAGCAACTGCGCGACTAGGCGCTTTTCGGCCTCGCCATGAACCTGGTCGCGCTTGGGCGCGATCGAATCGATCTCGTCGATAAAGATGATCGCTGGCGCAGCCTTGGCGGCTTCCTCGAACACTTCGCGCAGCCGCCGCTCGCTCTCGCCATAGGCCGAGCCCATGATCTCGGGGCCGTTGATCGTGAAGAAGCTGGCGTCGCTTTCATTGGCGACCGCGCGCGCCAGCCGGGTCTTGCCGGTCCCCGGCGGGCCGTGCAGCAGCACGCCCTTGGGCGGATCGACCCCTAGGCGGGTGAACAGCTCGGGATAGCGCAGCGGCAGCTCGACCATCTCGCGCAGCTGGCGGATTGTGTCGCCCATCCCGCCGACATCGTCGTAGTTCACATCGGCGCGGCTATCGCGCGGCTCCTCGAATTCGGGCTTGAGCTCGATCTCGGTCGATTCGTCGATATGGACGATGCCCTTGGGCACG
>JANOOJ010000018.1:0-13007 GCA_031421295.1 Novosphingobium sp. | reverse complement strand
TGGATGACGCGATCGCCGCGCTAGAGGTCAGGTTGACCGCCGACGAAATCGCCCGGCTCGAAGCGCCTTACGTTCCGCATCCCGTGCAGGGCCATCAGTAGATCTGCGTCGCAGTCACGCTTGCCGACCATGAAGTGACGGCCTCGACCGATCGCGCCGAAGACGAGGCCGTCCTTGCCGGACGGCTTGCCGATGATGGCAAGCCGCTGAAATCAAGCCAGGGCAGTTCAGAATTTGGAGCGCTGCGCCGCGACGATCGAAATCAATCCCCCCATATTTGCGTTCATGTCGACGAGGTGGAGGCCCCAATCGACCGCGACCTTGCCACCCTGCACCAGGTCACCGGGGATCCGGTCGGTACGGGGGTCGGCTGGGTTTGAATGCACCGTCAGCGCCAGGTACTGGGCGCCGTCGCGATCGATGCATTGGGCACTGACCAGCCCCGGCACCTGCACGAAGGACGAAGTGATTTGCTTACCGCGAGCCCAGGTGATCGGCCCCTGTTCGGACAGGTTGTTGGTTCCCGCTGCGAAATAGGCATCGGCTGGCCCGGAACCTCCTCTGATTGCCGCAGGGTTCACGCACGCAACCTTCATGCCCGGCACTTGCGTTCGGCCGAACCGGCTGTTGACAGGCGGCGGCACATCATCGCGAAACGTGACATAGCTGATCACACAGCCGACTTGGCCTTTCGTGGTGCAGAGCGGAATTGATTTAAGATCGCCGCCTACGACTTTCCCGGCAGGTACGAGGAAATTGGTACCCGCCAGAATCGCGCTGACGAGCTGTCGCTGGACAGGCTTGCCGTCGATTTCCTCGGCAAGCAGACGCTTTAGCACGCCAGAGCCTTGGCTGTGGCCGATAAGAACTACGCCGCGGCCCCTGTTATCGCGCGCAAGATACGAGCGCCAGGCATCCCGCACGTCGCGATACGGGAGTTCGCGATCGATCCCCGCCATCGGGGCGCCGGTGATCGCCGAGCGCAGCGCCGGGATCGTCACCTGCCTATAAATCGGTGCAAAGATGCGGCATTGCGAAGCGAATCGGTTGAGCTGCTGGTTTACGACAGCGGTCTCCTCGGGACCCGGTATCATGTCGCTGTTGGGCGAGCGGTCGAACGATACAGTCGGGTAAACGTAGAAACAGTCGATTTCCGGTTTCGCCGCCGGCTTCCAGTTCCTGATGGTGGTTGTCCCGTCCGCGCGGACCATGGTCGCTCGCTGGTCGGTCGTGCAAACCGCTGCGTGTCCGGGACGGCACAACCAGGTAGCTGGATTGGCATAATCGTTCGCGGGCGGTGCGGCCTTGGTATCTTGCGCGCCGACCGGGGCGGCAATCAGCAGCGCGGCCGCGATCAGCGAAAGCTTGATCGTCATGAATTTCGGATCCTCATTCAAATATTGTGATGATGATGGCAACTTTGTCGCTGAGAAACAGGTTCATCGCGGCCTCCCCCGGGGCACTGCTCAGGAAGCGGCCGGCAAGTGCAGCAATTCGATTTCATGGCCTTCGGGATCGCTTACGAACGAAACCGACATCGCCCCGAAGGTGTCAGGCGCACGAACCTCGAGCGCGCCCATTGCAATCAGATCGGCGTGGGAGGCCGCGCAGTCGCGCACGATGAACCCGAGCGGTCCCCAGCTATTGCCGCCATTGACCGTGCGCTGGTCGGTGTGATGGTACAGCACCAGCGTGAACGCGCCTTCTTTCTGCGCCAGCATCACCTCGCTGAAGCCCTCGGCATCGATCCGGTTCTGAACCGCAAAGCCCAGGCCCTCGATATAGAACCGCTCCATTGCCGCCATATCGCGGACCACTATTTTGACGAAATTGAACCGTGCCATCTGCTACTTTCCTTCAACGTTCGACAGCCTATTGGCAGCGGACGCGCCCGTTTGCGGCGATCTAAATAAGGTCTCCGCCAGCGGCGGAGGCGGTCGTGCCATGCTCTTTGTAAGCCTTGATGACGTTGCGTCCGACTGTCCAGCGATGAACCTCGTCCGGGCCATCCACCAGCCGCTGCGACCGGATGTGCGTGTACCATGAGGCAAGCGGCGTATCCTGGCTGTAGCCCAGGGCGCCGTGCAGCTGGATCGCGGTATCCACCACCTTGTGCACCATGTGCGCGAGGAAAACTTTGGCGATCGAGTTCTCCTGCCGAAGATCCATCCCCCGCTCAGCCTTATAGGCGATGTGGAGCAGCATCAGACGGGCCATGTACAATTCGCTCGCGCAATCGGCGAGCATGAACTGGACCCCCTGCCGCTCCGATAACAGCTGCCCGAAAGTCGAGCGCTGGGTGACTCGCGCGGTCGCCATATCGAGCGCTCGCTGAGCCATCGCGATGTTGTGCATGCCGTGGCGCAGGCGTCCATAGGCGAGACGGTGCTGGCCCATGTTGAAGCCGTTCCCCTCGCCGCCAAGGAGGTTCTCCACTGGAACCCGAAGCTCGCAAAGCTCGATCTCGCTGTGCCCGCCGCCCATCACCTTTGACAGGGGTCCCTCAATCGCCATCGTGGGGATGTCGCGCTTGATCACATAGCCGGGATCGGGCAGCTCGACGATGAAGGTCGAGTATCGCTGGTGGCGCGGCGCCTCGGGATCGGTCATCGCCATGACGAGAGCCATGTCGGCCGCCGATGCCGCCGACGAAAACCACTTCTCGCCGTTCAGCACATAATGCGAGTTGCCGTCCTTGGTCGCGCGCGTCTGCATCCCGGTCGCGTCTGCGCCGGCTGCCTTTTCGGTCATCGAGTAGCAGACGCGCTTATCGCCGTTGAGGAGAGGCTTGAGGAATTTCTCCTTCTGGTAATCGGTGCCGTGCGCGAGCAGCGTCAGCATCGTCGCGTCATCGGGTCCCTGGCTGTTCATCGACAGCGCACCCAAATGGCTCGCGCCAAGCTCCATCTGCACCAGCGCGTTGGCAAGCGGGCCGAGACCCATTCCGCCGTGTTCTTTCGGGATGAACGGCAGCCACAGACCTTGCGCGCGGGCCTTGGCGCGGAGCACTGCGAGCAGTTCCTTGAAGTCACGGCCCTGCTCGAGTTCCTTTTCAGCGGGAATGCATTCATCATGGACCCACTGGCGAACCTTCTCGCGAATGGCCTGTGCCTCGACCGGAATCTCGAAATCGATAGCCATCTGGGACTCCTGTTATCGGGTTATCGGGGCAGCGCTTCAGGCGCTGCGAATCCCGACCCATAGCGCTCCGTACTATGGACGACCAGCGCAAGGGAAGCCAAACATCGGCTTCTCGACGGCTCATCCTCGGTCGAGCAGCTGGGTATCAGGCCCGGTGAGTCTCCGCGCTTATGCGGAGGATTGTGCCGTGACGCTTCAAGTGCATTATCGCCGCGACGACTTTGACCGCTTCGGTACTGTCAAAGCAAAAGCACCGCCGTTTCCCAATTTGGTTAGTGAAATTTCGAGCCGAAACGGAATGCCACAATGCTCGGCATCTGGGCTGCCTTTGACGCGACGTCCTTTACGGCCGTTCCCATCCAGACTTCGCATTCGTTACCGAAACCGGTGCTGAGCCCTATTTTACCGCCCTAGCTGCCCGCGTGTGGGCTTCAGGTATTTTCGCTCGGGTCGTGGCTGACCTATGGCTTGGGGGTGGAAGCGGAAATGGAGTTGCCGCCGTTCGGGCAAAACAGCGATAGAGCGGAGCGCCCCGCAAGCGTCAGATAGCACGCGGTCGTTCTGCCAAAGTGCGCAAGCTTCAGCGGGGGCCAACTGCATCCGCGATTGCCGTGACATGTCGCAAGTCGGTCCCGCAGCAGCCACCAAAGATATTCAACCAAGGCATCTGTTGCTCAAGCACGTGATATTGTTGGGCCATCTCCACGGGATTGCCCGCATCGAGCTCAGGTGCCTCGTCGAGTTCGGCGTGGCTCTTGCGCGACGCGTTCGCTCGAACACCGCGGATCCGGCGCGCCCAAGCCGCGTCCTCCAGCACGTTGCTGAAATGCGTGGGATGAGCGCAATTGATCATAAAATAGGCTGCATAACTATCTGACGCTTCGTCGACCTCGCCAATCGCAGCGGCCAGGCTTTGTCCGTTCGGCAACGCACCATCGGTTTCTACCGTGAAGGACACTGCCGCTGGCAGCCCAGCGCTCCGCGCGGCCCGAACCAGACCAGCCGCCTCGCTCGCCTGATTGAAGGTCACCGCCGTGACCATGTCTGCTTCCGTCCCCGCGATCCAGCCAAGCTGCTCGGCGTGATAGGTTTCGGCCTGATCGGTCGAAATTGAGACTTCGGGCCGATAGGCATCGCCGCAGGGTCCGACGATGGCGTTGAGGACGATCGGCTTCGCATTGTCCGAAAATCGGTCCCGCAACTCGCTGATGAAGCGAACGCTTTCCTCATTGGCCGCACGAAGCTCAGCCGGGCTCGATCCTAGATCCCGCGCCCAATGACGGTGAGCTTTCCAAGTGGCACTGTCGAGAATGAAGCCAGCGTTTCTCTCCTTGGCCAGATCGAGAAACCCATTAAAATAGCGATTTAGCGCAGTGCGGCCTTCACTGCTGGGCAAAAGAGTGTGGGCGGCAAACTCCCTGATCTCGATCCCGTGATTGAAAATCAGGTCGGTCTCCAAGCCAGCATCCGTCAGAAACAAATCGCCCGAAAGTTGCGGCAGAGAAGTTCGGTAGCGAGGCATTGGTGTTCCTCCTCAGTTGGTGGTCGCGAACAATCCAACCAGTCCCGCACGAGAGTCCGGAATCCGCTGGTCCACTAACGCCGCTGGTTCGCAGTTCGCTCTCTAATCGGGAGATAGTCGGCGCTCGCACGCCACGACGGCCATCGCCCGCTGTCAGCAAGCTCCCGCCCAAGCGCATAGACCAAGGCCCCTTCCTGGGCCGCTCCTGCCATGTCCCATCCTTCGTCAAACTCGTCCGTGCGCTGGTGGTAGCGCTCACTGTTGTAGGCTGACACCAGGGCGTTGCCGAGGACACTTCCCCCTTGAACCAAATCCCTCCCGGCACGGAAATAGACCACCGGCACTCCCGCCTCCGCAAAGGCGAGATGGTCCGATCGACGATACCAACCCGCCTCCGGCGACGCCTCCGCTTCGATCCGCAGCCCTTGGACGGCGGCGACCCGCGCAAGATCCTCCTCCAGACTTGTCTTGCCAGCCCCTATGAGCTCGATGCTGCGGGTGCGTGAAAGGGCGAGGTGGGGGTCCAGGTTGAACATTGCGGCGGTAGTGGCGAGGGGTCGGACCGGATTGCCAGCATAGTGATAGGCACCAAGCAGCCCGTCCTCTTCGGACGTGAAGCCAATGAACAGAAGCGAGCGTTGCGTCCGGGGTGCGCGTGCAAAAGCCCGGGCGACCTCAAGGAGAGTTGCCGTCCCGATTGCGTTGTCGATAGCGCCGTTGCGGATCGTGTCGCCGCGCTCGTCGGCCGGACCCATACCATAAGCATCCCAATGAGCGCCAAACACGACCGTCTCGCCTGCACGGGTTGTACCGTCCAGCCTTGCAACGATGTTGCGGGTGATCACGGGAGTGTCCGTGACGGTGACCCCGGTCGAGAGAGTGGCGCCGGGTAAAGCAACGGCCTGGAAGCCGCGTATCTGAGCCTGCCGGCTCAACGCTGCCAGATCGAGTCCAGCCTGACGAAACAATTGGGCGGCAGGCTCCTCACGCAGAATCGCCTGGAGGGCAACGCGACCCGCCGGTGCAGCCAGTGAGCGGGGGCGAAAGGTCGGATCCGGATCGGCGTTCCACGGCTGTCGCCATGACGCGCTGACCAGCGCTGGCTGATAGATCACGATCACCCCCGCGGCTCCGCGCTCGTAAGCGAACTGGACCTTGCGAGCACGCCGGCCATACGCGCTTAGAGTCCGACCCCCGAAAGGCCCGCTCTCCTGATCCCAATCAGGGTCGTTGTAGAGCATTACGGCGACCTTGCCGGTGAGATCTAGACCGGCATAATCATCCCACTGGGCTTCCGGTGCGTGGATGCCGAAGCCGACAAAGACGAGGGGGGCATCCTGCAACATGGTTCGACCAAGGGGTGCATCGACAATACTCCAGTCGCGCGCTTGCTCCAACGGAAGTCGCTCAGCCCCAACCCGGAGCTCAAAAGAACGCTCGGTTCGATCATAGCGGGTGAGTGGCACTTCCTGAAACCAGGACCCGCCTGGCCCACCAGGGGATAGACCCGCAGCCTCATACTGGGCTTTGAGGTAAGCCAAGGTGGCGGTTTCGCCACGTTCACCGGGACCGCGGCCCTGAAATGCATCATCAGCAAGTATCCGGACATCCTCACGGATTGCAGAAGCTTGGATAGCTGGGTTCTGCTGAGCTTGAGCCGAACCGATGAGGCCCAGGAATGCGAAAATGATCAAACTAGCGCGCATTCTTACCCCCAATAATCTGCCTTTAGGATGGGCTAAATTTGGGGGGACTGCAATGACATGGTCCGTGGATCAACACGAGACGGAAACCTCGTTCCTTCGATGGCTAAATCTCTGCCCTAACTTGGAGCGCCTATGGTCCTTGGACTCCGGTTCGGGCCCAATAGCCCAGCGCTCAGTGGGTTATGGACTACCGAAGGGGGGACCTGGTGAGGTCCGTAACACGCAGACTTCGCGGGGCCTCCATACATAATCGGTGTTATAATCCTGAGGGCCGAAATGGGGCCGTTAGCGGACAGTTCGCTTCATAGTCCAACACGTTTGAAAGCTGCCAGCGGCATTCGCGCACAGTCGAGTAACCGGCGCATTTGACCGTCCCCACCACCCGTGACCCAATCCGGGCCAAATGTGCCGCAGGGTCGTTCTGGCGATTAGCGCAAACCACCTCGTAGAGACGTCCCGCAATTGACCATATGCAATTCGTGATATATCCAATTATCCTTAGGTGTCAGTTAACGCTGGTTAAACGGCAGGGGGATCGCCGGAGAACTTAGGATCATTGTACCGGCCGAGCCGGATGGGAAATTTCCGACCGGTCGTCGCGCCCGTGCACCTGAAACCGCACGAGTCACAAAGGTCAGCCACACTAAGATCAATCGTAATCGACAGAGGGATCAGCATATGAAAAAGCTACTTGCAGTTGTCGTTCTCGCCACCGGCCTGTTCGGTGCCACTTCCGCTTTCGCCCAGGCTTCCGCATCGACGAGCGCGTCTGGCTCGGTCACGCTGATCCGCCCGATCACCATCACCAAGACCGCCGATCTGGAATTTGGCCGGGTGGTCAAGCCGACGGCCGGAACGGGCACCGTTTCGATGACCAACGCCTCGGACGCGACGAGCGCAGGCAGCGGTGCGGTGACGCTGGCAGGTATCACCACCTCGCGAGCCAAGTTCACCATCGATGGTGAAGGCGCTCAGCTCGTCAACCTCACTGTCCCGGCAAGCTTCAGCATTGGAAATGGAACCGATAGCATCACGGTCACCACCACCAACAATCTCGGCGCTTCGACCACGCTGAGCGGCGCGCTGGGCGGTGCGGGCACCGCATCGCTGAACGTCGGTGGCAGCTTCAACGTTCCTTTTGCGATTTCGACGGGTCTCTATACCGGAACGCTCAACGTCACCGCTGCCTATAATTGATAGGGGCGGGAGGGGGCGCCGCGCAATGACCATGGGCCGCAGACCGGGTGCGATGGCCAGGCCAGCGCTTGCCTTGGCTGCAGCCGTGTCGTTCGGCTTTGCCGGGTCCGCGCAGGCGCAGGCCCCACGTTCCGCATCGGGCAGTGTCACGATCGTCCAGCCGGTAGGCGCCGGGGTTGCCTATGATATCCGCTCGCAGGTGCTGACGGCGATCTTTCTGTCAGGCCAGATCGGCGAGCAGCTTTCGTTGCTCCTGCCCGGCAAGCGAACCGGTGCGGGCTCGCAAATATCGGCCATCCATGCCCTCGCCGCGCCGGGCAATATCGTGGTGCTCTCGAGCCTGACCGTCAGCATCAATTTGGAAACTGTCGAACCATTATCGGGGCGGATTGGACGGGACGGCGACACCGGCACAATGCTGGTTCTTGCTCAGTTCAACTGAGATTCCGCCGGAGACCGCAATCGTGACCAAGCCGCGAATTTCGCCGCCCAGTGCCAGTTCGAGCAACGTCGCCGGGCGGTGGTGCGCCTTGCCGACGCTGGCCGCCTGCGGGTTGCTGATATTGTCGCAGACCGCAATCGCACAGTCTTCTCCCGGCGCGCCGCCATCGGCCGCTCCGCCGAGTGTCGTGTCGAATGTCGGTGCGGCCAATCTCAACATCACGCCGCGCAGGGTTATCTTTGAGGGGGGCAAGCGGACCGAGGCGGTCTATGTCTTCAATCAGGGCAACGCCACGGCGGTGGTCGATGTCGCACTGATCGACAATGTCATGCTTCCCTCGGGCGAAATCGTGCCGGTTAGCTCGGCCCCGGAAAAAGGCCCGGTCGCCACTGGCCCGCTCGGCCGGTTGCGTTCGGCGCGCGGCCTGATCCTCGCCACGCCCAGCCGGGTCATTCTTGCACCCGGCAAAGGCAAGACTATCCGGTTGCGCGCTGGCCTGCCTGCTGGCGCGACAGCGGCCGGCGAATACCGCACACATCTGACCGTCACCACCCTGCCGCCCGCGAGCAGCGGCCTGACGGTCGATGCAGCCGCAGCCGCCCGCGGCGAGCTGTCGTTCACCATCAACACCGTGTTTGGGATCAGCATTCCGCTGATCGTCCGCAACGGTGGGCCCGGGGCGACGGTCGCGTTCGGTCCCTTCGCGCTCGATCGTGCCATGCGTCCCGCGACCGATACCGAAGCGGCCCGCCAGGTCGCGGTGATGGCGGTCCCGCTCAGGCGCATGGGGACTGCATCGGTTTACGGTAATATCGAGGTGCGGAGCGGCAGTCGGAAGAACGCCGAGTTGATCGGCTTGGTTCGCGGCGTCGCAGTCTATCCGGAACTCGATCAGCGCGATGTTCGGATACCGCTTGCGCGGGAGCCGCGCCGTGGCGAAACATTGTCGATCACATTCTTCGCGGATGACGGCAAGCCCGGTGGGGAGCTTGCGCGCGGAAGCTACACTGCCCCATAAGCGATGGGACAGGTTCTTGATTCCATAGCTTTTCTTACAATGGAAACGTTC
The DNA here is from genome assembly GCA_031421295.1 of Novosphingobium sp. Taxonomy (GTDB): domain Bacteria; phylum Pseudomonadota; class Alphaproteobacteria; order Sphingomonadales; family Sphingomonadaceae; genus Novosphingobium. The sequence continues at coordinate 3,930 of JANOOJ010000018.1, read as the reverse complement.
GACGACGCCAAACGGCTGATGTTGCATGACCCCGCGCAGTCCGCCACCCACCACCCGCCAGCAGAGGTGCCGCAGCCCTTGTTTGGGGCGGCCGAGGCACCGGCCTCCCCGCCAACGCCGTCACTTGCCGTCCCGGTGGAGGGGACAGCCATGACGTTGTTCGCGCTCGAACTTGACCACGCAACGCTCAGCGAATCGATCGCCACTTATGGCGACGCCGCCGATCCGCTGCTGCCGGTTAGCGAGATCGCGCGGCTGCTCGATCTCGACATCGAAGTTCTGCCGCAGCGCCATTCGATCAATGGCCGCATCGGCGAAGCCAGGCGGGCGCTGACTGTCGATCTCGACCGGGCGATGGCGCGGATAGGGGCGGTCGAGGTCCCGCTTGAAAGCGGCAGTGCCGGGGTTTCATTGACCGAGATCTACCTGAAAGCTTCGGTCTTGGAGCGACTGCTGCCACTGAAGCTTCGGGTCGATTCCGATGATTATCGCGTCACCTTGGTGGCAACGGAAAAGCTGCCGATCCAGACCCGCGCCGAGCGCCGGCAGCGGATTTACAATCTTGGCGAGGCCCCCGTCCAGGGCAGTGAGGGGGTGCTTACCCTTGACTCGCCCTATCGCTGGCTGGGTTATCCCGCGTTCGATTTCAGCGCCGACATTGGCACGGACAATATCCGCGGCGGGCTAATCAGCCGATTCGAGGGACGCGTCGCCGCCGATCTGCTGAAAACGGATTTCACCGGGTTCTTCGCCACCGACGACCAGGGACGGCCCGCATCCGCCCGGCTCCAGTTCCAGCGGCGCGACGCCGCCGGCGGTTTGTTTGGCCCGCTTCACGCGACCTACGCTGCAGCGGGTGACGTCTATACCCCCGCGCTGGTCATCGGGCCACGCAGCTATGGCGGGGCCGGAGCGGTCTTTTCGACCGCGCGGATCGACGATGCCAATGTGTTTCAACGAATTAGCCTGCGCGGCGAACTGCCTGTCGGTTACGATGTCGAACTCTATGTCAACGACGTCCTCTACGGCGGACAGACCACGCCGATCCTGGGCCGCTATGAATTTGCCGATGTGCCGCTGGTTCGCGGGCTCAATGTCATCCGCGTCGTCACCTATGGCCCCCACGGCGAACGCGAGGAGCGGACCAGCGTCCTGAACGTCGGCGGCGGCCAACTTGCGGCCGGCAAGACCGTGATTGACGCGGGGATTGTCGCGCAGGACTCGCCGGTGATCGAGTTTCCCAATGGCCAGTTGGTCGATTCGGGCGACGCCAAGGGCAAGCTGCGGTTTATTGCCAACATCGCCCACGGCCTGACCCCAGGGCTGACGGTCGCGGGCGGCGTCGGCCTGTTCACCGATCATGCCGGAAAGTCGCACAGCGTGCTTACGGGCGGGGTGCGCGGATCGCTGCTGGGAACCTCGGTCCAGGCCGATTATGCCAAAGACTTCGGTGGTGGTTCGGCCGCGCTGCTGGGTGTGGCAGGCCGGGTCGGAGGAGTATCGTTCATCGCCCGTCATGCCGAATATAGCGGCAACTTCATCGATGAAACGGCGACTGCCTTCGATGTTGCCCGGCCGCTGGCGCGGCACAGCCAGTTGCTGGTCGACTTCTCGGTGCCGTTTTTCGCGCGCCAGCGGTTGCCGCTGTCGGCCAATATCGAACGCAGCGAGTTCGCCGACGGGGGCCTCACGTTCAGCGCGCGGGGCCGCACCACGCTGTCGCTGGCTAACACACTGGTCGCGCTGGGAGCGGATTATGCCAAACGCACCGGCCCGAGTTTCTCCGACGAGCGGTTGACCGGGAGCATCGTGCTTTCGCGGCTGGTCGACTACAAATGGCAGCTGCGCGCCTCTGCCGACTACGATGTTCTGCCCAAGGCCAAGCTGCGCACCATCGCTGTCACGGTCGATCGCGAGATTACCCGCGATCTCGGCCTGCGCTTCGGGATCGGTGAAACCTTCGACACCAAACGCCAAACCAGTGTGCAGGCGGGGCTGTTCGCCCGCTTGCCGTTCGGCGAAGCCTCGCTCAACGGCGATTATTCAACCGATCAGCATCGCTGGCGCATCGGCCTGCAACTGCGCTTCGGCCTTGCCTACGACCCCTACAGGGGCGGCTACCGGATGACCCCGCCAGGGCCGGCCAGCGGCGGCAGCGTCTCGATGCTGGCCTTCACCGACAACAACGGCGACAACCGGATGGGGCCGGAGGATACCCCATTGCCTGGGATCGCCATCCAGGGCGGGGGACGGACAGTCACAACCGACGCGCGCGGCCGGGCGTTCGTCACGGGGCTGGGGGACGGTCAGCAGGGTATGCTGCGCACCGACGTCAGCGCGGTCGACACCTTGTTTGCCGCTTCGCCACCCCAGAATATTATCTTTGCCCCGCGCGCCGGTGACGTCATCAAACTGCCCTATCCGTTCTTTCCGACCGCCGAAGTCAATGTCCATCTCACTTACCGTCGTCCCGACGGTGCCAAGGTCGGCCTCTCGGCGGTCAGGATCCGGCTGGTCCCGGAAAGCGGCGAGGCTCTGTCGGCCGCGACCGAATTCGACGGCACCGCAGTCTACGAAGCGGTCAGGCCCGGGCATTATCGGCTGGAACTCGATCCCGAACAGGTCCAACGTCTCGGCATATCCCTTGCTGCGCCAGTTCAGGTCCTTGTCGAAGCCAAGGGAGGGCAGATCGTGATAAACGGAGAGATCGTGCTCAAGCAGCAGGGTGCGCAATGAGACACTGGCTTCAGACGACGGGTCTTGTGCTGTGGCTGGCAATGGTCTGGGTTGTGCCTGCTAAGGCGCAGAATTACACCGTCACTTCGGTCTCCACCGTTGCTCTGGGCAACGTCGCCGCGGCAGCTTCGGGCACAACCACGTTCACTGTCAATCCGGCTACGGGCGCAATCACGAAGAGCGGCAACGGCGCGATCATCGGAGCGGCATCCGGTCGCTCGCTGGTGACCGTGTCGTGCAGCGGCGGAAGCTGTGGCAGCAACAATGTTGCTATAACTGTCGCGGCAACCGGAACCCCGACCGGCCGGGCAGGATCACTCCAGAATTTCACGGTATCGGTAGCGGGTGCGACCGCAAGCATCGTCACCGGTCCGGGAACGGGAAATCCGATTTCCTTCACGATCGGTCCAATTCCGAACAACGGCAACCGAACATTCTATGTCGGTTTCGATTTTCCGATCAATTCCACCGGCACGACGGGAAGTGCCAGCTCGAACTTTGTCGTAACGGCTGCCCGGCCTGCCGGTGGTGGCAGCAGCACCGCCACCGGCTCGGCCACCGCCAATGTGTTCCGCGCAATCACTATTTCCAAAACCGCCGACATGGCGTTCGGCAAGATCGTCCGTCCCTCAACCGGGTCGGGCACGGTCTCGCTAACCGCAGCCGGTGTCAGGACAGTAACCGGAACGGGCACGTTCGCACTTCCCTCTCCCTCGCCAACCGCCGCCGCCTTTTCGGTCAACGGCGAGGGCGGGCAGGCGATTACGGTCTCCATCCCGACGAGCTTTCCGATGATTTCGGGGGCGAACTCGCTGACCGTGACGACAGCATCGACTGGCGGCGGTGTCCAGACCTTGAACAATTCGCTGGGAAATGGCGGAACCCCGCCCACCGCCATAACCGTAGGCGGCAGCTTCCCGTTCAGCTCGACCACCCCGACCGGCACCTACTCTGGCACCATTAGCGTGACCGTCCAGTACAACTGATCTGAATGAGCACCACTCAGTCTTCACATTGCCAAAGCCGACAGCTGGGATCGCCCGCCAGCGTCGATTGGTGCGGTCGAGAAGACTCGAACTTCCACGGGCTTTCGCCCACAACGACCTCAACGTTGCGCGTCTACCAATTCCGCCACGACCGCTAAATCAACGGGGCCGGTTGGCGCCCCGGGGGGGTAGGAGCGCGCCCTTAGCA
>JANOOJ010000017.1:0-7512 GCA_031421295.1 Novosphingobium sp. | reverse complement strand
CCCGAGCCTTTGCCATGCCCGGCCTCGTCGGCATCGAGCGCGATCACCAGCGTCGGCTTGCCGGTCTTTTCCTTGATCCGCCCGGCGACGATTCCGATCACGCCGGGATGCCAGCCGGCCCCTGCGAGGACGACAACCGCGCGGTTGTGCTGGCTGGCGAGCTGGGCCTCGGCCGCCTCTTGCACTGCGACCTCGATCGCGCGGCGTTCTTCGTTCAAAACCGAAAGCTGCGCGGCGATGCGGATCGCCTCGTCCGGGTCCTCGGTGATCAGCAGCCGCACACCGAGCGTCGCCTCGCCGACGCGGCCCCCGGCGTTGATACGCGGGCCGAGCGCGAAGCCAAGGTCGCTGCAGGTCGGCGCGCGGCTCAGGCGGCTCGCGTCGATCAGTGCCGCCATCCCGATATTGTCGCGCCGCGCCATGACCTTGAGGCCCTGCGCGACAAAGGCGCGGTTCAGTCCGTGCAGCGCGGCGACATCCGCCACCGTGCCGAGCGCGACCAGATCGAGCAGCGCAAACAGGTCCGGCTCGGCGCGGTCCTTGAAAAAGTCGCGGGTCCGCAGGCAGCGGACGGTTGCAATCGCCAGCAGGAAGGCCACCCCCACCGCAGCAAGGTGGCCATGCGCTGCGCCAATCTCCTCCTCGTCGAGCCGGTTCGGATTGACCAGAGCGGCGGCGCGGGGAAGCTCCGCCGAGCATTTGTGGTGATCGACCACGATCACATCGACCCCGACATCATGCGCCATCTGGAGCGCTTCATGCGCCATCGCGCCGCAATCGACCGTGACGATCAGGCTGCTGCCTTCTTCGGCGAGACGCACCAGGGCAGCACCCGATGGACCATAGCCCTCAAGCAACCGATCGGGGATGTAGTAGCGGGCGTCGTGGCCAAGGCCGCGCAGCAAGCGGATAAGCAGCGCGGCACTGGTCGCGCCATCGACATCATAATCGCCATAAACCGTCACGGCCTCGCCGGTGAGAACCGCCTGTGCGAGCCGTTCCGCCGCAACGTCCATGTCGCGGAACGCCGAAGGATCGGGCAGGAAGCTGCGCAGCGACGGATTGCGGTGCCGATCGAGATCTTCACGCGCGACGCCGCGCGACAGCAGCAGCTGGGTGACGATGTCGTCCTCCAGTCCGAACGGACTATCGACCAAGTCCATGGTGCCGCCGCGCCAGCGCCAAGCCCGTCCGCCAAGCGAAAGGCCGATAGCGGCAATCGAGCGAGCACTTGTGGTCATGGTCCCGCGCTAGCCTACTACCGCGACAATTGACAACCGGACGCGGCGCGCGTTGCTGTGGGTCAATGGAACCGCCAGCCACCCTCGCCATCGTCTGGCACAGCCGGACCGGTGCCGCACGGCAGATGGCTGAGGCGGCATTCGCGGCGTCGGCGGGCCGGGCGTTGCTGCTGGCTGCTGCCGAAACCGAAGCGGCCCAGTTGCTCGGCTGCGGCGGCTATCTGTTCATCTGTCCCGAGAACTTGGGGACCATGTCCGGGGTCATGAAGGACATGTTCGATCGTGCCTACTATCCGCTGCTCGGCGCGGTCGAGGGGCGGCCATACGCTACAGCCATCGCGGCGGGATCGGACGGACATGGCGCGGAAGCCCAGATCGACCGGATTGTCACCGGTTGGCGGCTGCGCCGGGTCGGCGAATCGCTTATCGTCAATCTTGGCGCTCAGACGCCCGAACAAATCCTGGCGCCCAAACGGGTGCAGCCTCGCGAATTGGCGCGCTGCGCGCAGCTTGGTGCGACAATGGCCGAGGGTCTGGAGGCCGGGATCTTCTGATCTCCAGCCCGAACGTTTGAACCATTCCGGCTCCATCTGCTTTCGCGGGACTCGACGGCGTGCCCCAAATCGTGAAAGAACCAAGCCAATTCAAGTGGGCAGGGGGGCGCACCATCGCCAGTAGAAGCACCAATACATGGCAACCGGTACCGGGGGGCATGTCGCTGCTATTTGCTGCCGGAACGCGACCGCGCGCGGACGACCTTGAACGCCTGGCTGCAACCCAACTCGGCGAAGGTCTGAGCTTCTCGATCAGTCACCGTCCCCCCACCGGCGCGGGTTGGCTGGAACTGCTCGCGCAAGGCCTAACTTTCGATTGCAGCGGGCTCATTCCCGGCGATCCGGCACCGATGCCGCCTGCCGAGCAGTTTTACGGCATCGATCCGGCGATGACCGAACAGCAGTGGGGCGCGATCGGCTTGTGCCCGGGCCCGCACCTGATCGCCGGGGCCCGGCTGATCCCGCTGGTCCGGACCATCGCCGGACTGGGTGCGCGATTGACGGCGCTCCCGGGCCTTTCGGCGGTCTGCTGGCACGCGGCGGAAAGCTGGATCGATCCGTCCTATTATGTGCGCACCGTTGCCGAGTGGCTGCGCGGCGGTGCGTTTCCGGCGCTGGGCCTGACTTCGCTGAAACGGGCGACCAACGGCACCCTGACCTCGAAAGGGCTGGGATTTCTGATCGGGCAGGATATCGAGCTGGTTCCACCCGCCGGTACCTCGCCCGCCGATGCCGCGCGATTGGCAGTGCGGATTATCCACGATCTGGTCGAAAGCGGGCCTCTCGCGGCGGCCGGTCGCCTGACTGGTCCGGCGGGCGAAGTGCTCGACGCCGTGCCCGATCCCGCGCGCGGCATATTACGGCTCGATTGGCGTCGTTGACGATGGCAACGATTGCGACACAGCGGGCGCGGCTGCCATTTCGCGCGGTCAACTGCCGCGACACGCCCAGCCATGATCCGGGCCTGCAGCGACATCACCTTTTGCCGCGCCAACTCCTTTTGAAACGGTGCTTTGGCAAGCTCTTCGCGGCAGTCGGTGTCGATCGGCTCGGCTTCGATGATTTTCGCCGGAATGGGCTGTTGCTTCCGGCCAGCGAAGCCGCCGCACTGCGGATCGGACTGCCGCTGCACCGTGGCCCCCATCGGAATTACAACACGCTGGTGATCGAGCGGGTCGGGCAGATCGAGGCGGGATGGTCGGCGACGAATCCAGCTTCGCCCGATCTCGCGTTGCACGATGCCTATATGCGGCTCGGCCTGCTCCAGCGCGCGCTGCGGCGGCGGCTGCTCGCGGTTGAGCGCCGACCATTCGCGCTCAATCGCAAGGACCCGCTGGGAACGGGGGTCAACTTTACCGAGCTCGATGCGATGGCAGGCGCGCTTTGGCCGACGACCGCGCTCTCAGCTTAGCGCCATCCCGGCCTTGGCAGCGAGTTCGGCCCGCGCCTGGTTATATTCGGCTTCGAGCCGATCGACCCGCTGGGCCACTGTGTCGACCGCCTTGACCGCGCCGATGCCCTGACCCGAACCCCAGATGTCCTTCCATGCCTTCTTGGCTTCGTTGCCGCCCGAACCAAAGTTCATCTTGGTCGGATCGCTGACCGGAAGATTGTCGGGATCGAGCCCGGCAGCGACGATCGAGGGGCGGAGGTAGTTGCCGTGCACCCCGGTGAAAAGGTTCGTGTAGGTGATGTCGCTGGCGTTGCCCGCTACGATCGAATTCTTGTAACCCTGATCGGCATTGGCCTCGACCGTGGCGATCCATGGGGAGCCGATGTAGCCGAAATCGGCCCCCATCGCCTGCGCGGCCAGCACCGAACGGCCGCAGGCGATCGCGCCCGACAGCGCGACCAGTCCGGTGAACCATTCGCGGATTTCCTGCATCAGCGCGAAGGGCGAAAGCGACCCGGCGTGCCCCCCGGCCCCGGCGGCAACCGGGATCAACCCATCCGCGCCCTTTTCCACCGCCTTGCGGGCAAAGCGATCAGTAATCACGTCGTGCAGGACGATCCCGCCCCACCGGTGCACCGCGGCGTTGAGGTCCTCGCGCGCGCCGAGCGAGGTGATGATCATCGGCACCTGCCACTTGGCGCAGACGTCCATGTCCTCATCGAGCCGGTTGTTGCTCTTGTGGACGATCTGGTTGACCGCAAAAGGCGCGGCGGGGCGATCGGGGTTGTCGCGGTTATGCGCCGCGAGCTCCTCGGTGATCCGGTGCAGCCATTCGTCCAGCACGCCCGAGGGCCGCGCGTTGAGCGCCGGAAACGAGCCGATTATTCCGGCCTTGCACTGCGCGATCACCAGTTCCGGCCCGGACACGATAAACAGCGGCGAGCCGATGACCGGCAGGCGCAAACGGTCGAACGGGGCTGGCAACATCATCGTAATTCCCTGTTTAAGCGATCACTTAAGGCGCACTTAGCAGCGCGACGACGAAGCTGTCGAGGGGTCGAAAGGTCACACTAAAGTCACACGAAAACGCGGTCTCCAGGCAAGCCCGCGCCACCTCGTGTTGTCTCGAGGGAATGCACGTTAAGCTATTGAATAGGCGCGACCCAAGGTTTCGTCGTCATCATGTTGCCAGATTTGACATCGTGTAGGAAAACAGATTTTGTCGAGTCCCGCAGAACAGCCGTGTCAGGCAGCCACCATGTCCGCAATTATCGTTTCCCTGGCCAGCGATTCCAGCCACAGGTTCTCGAAACGCCGACACGTTTCGGTTCGCCTGGTTCCGGGGCTTGGGATCGAGGGCGACGCACACGCGGGAGCGACGGTCCAGCACCTGTCGCGTTTGGCCAAGGATCCCGCCGCGCCCAACCTGCGGCAGGTTCACCTGATTCATGCAGAGCTGTTCGATGAACTGGCGGACCGGGGCTTCGATATTCTCCCCGGCGATATGGGCGAGAACGTGACCACGCGCGGGATAGACCTGCTCGCCTTGTCGTGCGGCACGCGGCTGCGGCTGGGTGAGGATGCGGTCATCGAAGTCACCGGCCTGCGCAATCCCTGCCGCCAGCTCGACGAGTTTGCTCCCGGGCTGATGGCCGCAACCCTGGATCGCGCGGTGGACGGATCGTTGATCCGCAAAGCCGGGATTATGGCGGTCGTGATCGAGGGCGGGGAAGTGAGGCTGGGCGATCCGATTTCCGTGGCGTTTCGACCGCAATCATATTGTCCGCTGGAACCGGTTTAAGCAAACCCTCTTGCCCTGCGGCCCGCTTGCCGCAACAAAGGCATCAATGGCGTTGGATAATCCCGATCGAACAACTCTGGAGCGCGCCGCGCTGGTCCGTGCGCTGGCCCAGGTGGCGGCGGGCGAGCGCGAGGCGCTGCGCGAGGTCTATCGGCGCACTTCGGCGAAGCTATTTGGCGTTTGCCTGCGTATCTGCCCTGAACGGGCCGACGCGGAGGATATATTGCAGGATGTCTATCTCACCGTTTGGAACCGCGCGGCGAGTTTCGATCCGGCCCGCGCCAGCCCGATTACCTGGCTGGTGGCGCTGACCCGCAACCGTGCGATCGACCGATTGCGTGCGAGCGGACGGCGCCCGACTGCACCGCTCGACCTGGCGTCCGAAGTTGCCGATGATCGGCCCGATGCCGAAGCCATCCTGCTGGCCGATAGCGAGGATGCAAGAATTGTGACCTGCATCGAAACGCTGGCGACCAGCGAAGCAACCATGATCCGCACCGCCTTCTTCGATGGCGCAACCTATGCCGAGATCGCCGAGCGCAGCGCGATGCCGCTGGGTACGGTCAAAAGTCGCATCCGCCGCGCGCTCCTCAAATTGCGGGAATGCCTGCAATGACCACCCCGAACCTGACCGACGACGACGACATCCTCGCGGCTGAGCTGGCACTGGGCTTGCTGCCTGACGGTGAAGCAGCCGTGCTGGGTTCGCGGTTGGCGAGCGATGCGGCATTGGCCGCGCGCGTCGAATGGTGGCGCACGCAATTTGCGCCGCTGGCGCAGACGGCCGACGGTAATGTGCCCGCCGATCACTGGGCACGCATCGCCGCACGGCTCCCGGCCAACGACAATCGCGTTGCGCTGCGGCGCTGGCAGGGCCTGAGCGCAGTGCTTGGCGCGATTGCTGCCGCTTTACTCGTGGTTCTCGTCACTCGCGCACCGATCGAACCGCCGATGCCCGCACCGCAAGGCCCGCAACTGGCTGCCAGCCTCACGGGCGAGGCCGGAAATGCCGTGGCGATCACTTTCGATGGCACCAGCCGCCGAATGATGATTGCCCCGGTCAAGCTCGACGCGGGAACGGGCGATGCCGAGCTATGGGTGATTCCAGAAGGCGCGACCGTTCCGGTCTCGCTCGGCGTGATCGGAACCGGGGCACCGCAGGCCCACCAGATGACCGCGGCGCAGGCAGCGATGATGGGCGAAGGCGCGACATTCGCGATCTCGCAGGAACCGCGCGGCGGTTCGCCGACCGGCGCCCCGACCGGCCCGGTAGTGGCCAGCGGCAAGGTGGTCATCACGTAAAATTTCGTTGTCCGGGCTGCATCCGTGCCGATCCCGCCAACGTAGCTCCTTCCGCCGATGCCAGTCGCATCGCAGCAGAAGGACATTTTCATGAAGTTCAAATTTGCTCTCGCCGCCGCAGCTCTCGCGATGGTTGCAACGCCCTCGCTGGCGCGCAACCCGATGGTTGGCGGCGCAGCGATGTATCCGACCAAGAACATCGTCGCGAACGCCGTCAACTCGCGCGATCACACCACGCTGGTTGCGGCAGTCAAGGCCGCCGGTCTGGTCGATACGCTGTCGGGCACCGGTCCGTTCACGGTCTTCGCGCCGACCAATGCCGCCTTCGCGCGGCTGCCTGCCGGAACGGTTGAAACGCTGGTCAGGCCAGAGAACAAGGGCACGCTGACTTCGATCCTCACCTATCACGTGGTGGCGGGCCGAGTGACGAGCGCCGGTCTGGCACGCATGATCCGCGCCGGACGCGGGCGGGCCACTCTCACCACAGTCAACGGTACGCGCCTGACCGCGCGGATGCATGGTCGCGGCATCATGCTGACCGACGCCAAGGGCGGCACGGCCATGGTGACGATCGCCAATGTGATGCAATCCAACGGCGTCATCCACGTGATCGATCACGTGCTGATGCCCTAAGCAACTACCGAGCCTCCCCGCGGCATCGGCGTGTTGTGGATCACGCCGGTGTCGCACCAAGTCCCCGCCGTACGTTTACCCCCTCCTTTGGCGTGCGGCGGGGCATTTTTTCAGATACCGACGAGCAATTCCTCGATGCCGTAGACCCGCGCTGCCGTACCGGCATAGAGCGCGCGCTTTTCGTCGGCGCTTGCCCCGTGGGTCAGGCGTTTGAAGACGTTCCACAGCGTGGCATAGCTCGCGCCCCACTTGTCGACCGGGTAGTTGCTCTCGAACATTGCGCGACCGGGCCCGAAGGCTTCGATGCAGGTCTCGACATAGGGTCGCCACATCGCGGCCAGCACTTCGGAGGAGAGGCCCGCCTCGGGGCCGTGATCGGGCATGCCATTGCACGGCATCGCGAGGCCGCCGACTTTGACCGAGACGTTCGGGCAGGCCGCCAGCTCGCGGATCGAGGTGCGCCACGGCTCGAACCGCTCATGCAGCTTGCCATGATAGCTCGCGATGTTGAGCGGGGTGCCGCAGTGATCCAGCACGATTGGGGTATCCGGAAAGGCGCGCGCCAGCGAGATCAGATCGCCCAGTTGC
>JANOOJ010000016.1:0-14809 GCA_031421295.1 Novosphingobium sp. | reverse complement strand
GCCGCGTTCCGTCAGGAACAGGCCACCGCCAAGCGCACCACTTCGGCACCCGCGAGCCTTGAGAACATGTTCTCCGCGCTCAAGGACAAGGAAGCGGTCATCGAATACCCGGTGGTCATCAAAAGCGACGTCCAGGGTTCGACCGAGGCGATCGTCAACGCGCTCAACAAGATCTCGAACGACGAGATCAAGGTTCGCGTGCTGTCATCGGGGGTCGGTGCGATTACCGAAAGCGATGTCCAGCTGGCCTTCGCATCCGGCGCACAGATCGTCGGCTTCAACGTCCGTCCCAACGCCAAGGCGCGCGAGATGATCGAGCGTCACAAGGTGCGGATGAAGTACTTCGACGTGATCTATCACCTGACCGACGATATCCGCCAGGAAATGGCCGGGCAGTGGGGTCCCGAACGGATCGAGACGGTCGTGGGCCGCGCCGAACTCAAGGAAGTGTTCCCCGCCGGCAAGCACGACAAGGCGGCGGGTCTGCTCGTCACCGACGGCTATATCCGCAAGGGCATCCATGCGCGCATCACCCGCGATGATGTCATCATCACCAAGACCACCGTCGCTTCGCTGCGCCGGTTCAAGGACGATGTGGCGGAAGTCCGGGCGGGCCTCGAATGCGGTGTGGTGCTGGCCGATACCAACGACATCAAACCGGGCGACATCCTCGAGACTTTCGAAGTCGAGATGCGCGACCGGGTGCTTTGAGGACAATCATAGCCAATGGCCTACAAACGTGATCGAAAGTTTGCGTTTGTCGGCGCATTGGCGGTGATCGGAATCTTTGCCATTCCGGTTGTCTATATTTTGTACCGGATTGCGTTTTACGCCTGATGCCCCGCTACTGCGCCTTCTTCGGTTCGATCAACGTCGGCGGTAACCGGCTGACGATGGCAGAACTGCGTGCGGCGTTTGGCGCTGAAGGGTTCGAGAATGTCGAAACGGTGGTCGCCAGCGGCAATGTGCTGTTCGACTTTCCCGAGCGGCCCACTCCGGGCCTTGAGGAAAAGCTCGGCCTGATGATGGCCGAGAAGTTCCAGATGCGCAGCATGGTCGCGGTGCGCGACCGGGCAGAAGTGGCAGGGGCGATTTCGGACAATCCGTGGCATGGCGACGGCGAAGACAAGTTCGTCCATTCGATCTTCCTGGATCGCGAACCCGATCCCGATCAATTTGCGGTCCTGCTCGAACAGCACAAGGATCGCGGTTCCGAACGGCTGGCGTTGGGTCCGCGCATCCTCTATCTCGACTATGTTCACGGCGCAGGGGTCTCTAGCCTCACGGGGCCGTTCCTCGAACGTCGGCTTGGCTGCAAAGGCACGGCGCGCAACATGCGCTCGCTCAAGCGGATACTTACGAAAATGGATGAAGGTTGATGGGCAAACCCGCCGCCACTCCTGAAACCCGCTCGGTCCGCTTGCTCAAGGTCGGCGAGCAGGTGCGTCACATCATTTCCGAGCTGCTGATGCGCCAGGAAGTGCATGACGATGTGCTCTCCGCGCATAGCGTGAGCATCACCGAAGTGCGGATGTCGCCCGATCTGCGCCACGCCACGGTGTTCGTGAAGCCGCTGCTGGGCGAGGACGAGGAAGTGGTGCTCAAGGCATTGCGCGGCAACACCGCCTATTTCCAGCGCGAAGTCGCCACGCGGCTCAAGACCAAATATGCCGCCAAGCTGAAGTTCCTCGCCGACGACAGCTTTGATGAGGCGGCGCGGATCGAGTCGCTGCTGCGCAACCCCAAGGTTGCTCGCGACCTGGCCGAAGATTAACCCGGCACCATCCGCGCATCGATCGTGATGGTCACGTTGCGGCCCACGATCACGCTGTAGGCGGTCATCCCGAAAGCCCGGCGGTCGATCGTCGTGCGCGCCGTGAGGCTGATCGGTTCGCGGCCGGTGGCGCGGGCCGGGGGCTGGGCGAAGGTTACGGCCAGCATTGCGGGGCGCGTCACCCCGCGCGCGGTGATTTCGCCCGCGACAGTGGCGGACACCGGCCCGGTCATAGCCATGCGCTGCCCGCTGAACCGGACCACCGGGTAGCGCTCGACATCGAAGAACTTCTCGCCCCGCAGCCGCCCCAGCGTCACGCTGTCCCCGGCCGTCAGCGCGCGCGCGTCGAGCGTCACATCGAGGTCGATTTCCTCGAGCCGGTCGGGCGATAGCGCGATCCCGCCGCTCACCTTCGGGAAATGCGCGGTCTTGCTGGCGAGCCCGAAAAAGGCGACGCGTGCGCTGACCCGGCTGCCCGCTTCGTCAAGCCGGTAGCGGTGGATCGGCGTCGCGGCGGCAGTCGTAAGCAGCAGCACGGCGGCCAGGATCAGGCGCATTGTGGCTCTCCTTCCGGCATGGCTGCGCTCGTCGGGGGCTATAGTCAATCGTACTGGTCTTTGGCGGCGGAGCCACTATCTCCTGCGGCGATGGCCAAGCTCTATTTCTACTACGCGAGCATGAACGCGGGCAAATCGACCACGCTGCTGCAGGCCGATTTCAACTATCGCGAACGCGGCATGGCGACGATGCTGTGGACCGCAGCCCTCGATCATCGTTCGGACGAGCAGGCGATCGAGAGCCGGATCGGTCTGGGCGCGGATGCGCATCGCTACGCGGCGAACACCGATTTGTGGGTTCGGGTGACGGTCGCGCACGCGGTCCAGCCGCTCGCCTGCGTATTGGTGGATGAAGCGCAGTTCCTATCCAAGAACCAAGTCTGGCAGCTTGCCCGGCTGGCGGACGAAGCCGGGCTCCCGGTGCTGTGCTATGGCCTGCGCACCGATTTCCAGGGTGAATTGTTCCCGGGTTCGGCCGCGCTGCTCGGCATTGCCGATGCCTTGGTCGAGCTCAAGGCGGTGTGCCACTGCGGGCGCAAGGCGACGATGAACCTCAGGGTCGATGAGAGCGGCGCGGCGGTCAAGGCCGGGGCGCAGACCGAGATCGGCGGCAACGATCGGTACGTGGCGCTCTGTCGCAAGCATTTCAGCGAGGCATTGGCGCAGTGAGCAAGGCCGATCCGCTTGGCTTGCTCGTGGTGCTGGAGGACGGCGCGCTGCGGCTCGAGCCGCTTGAGGAGCATCACCGCGAGCAACTGCGCGCTGCGTGCGGCGAGGATGGCGAGATCTGGCAGATCTACGGGCTCAGCTACGATCCCGAGCATTTCGACGAGAGTTTCGCCGGGCTACTCGCCAACCCCGCGCGATTGCCGCTGGCGATTACGGTCGAAGGCGAAGTCGCCGGAATGACCGCGTGGATCAACGCCGATGCCAAATGGCTGAGCGCCGAGATTGGCAATACCTACATTCGCCCCTGTCATCGCGGCGGCGAAATCAACGGGCGGATGAAGCGCCTGCTGTTCGCGCATGGGTTCGCCTGCGGGCTCAAGCGCATCCAGCTCTGCGTCGATACGCGCAACGAACGCTCGCAAGCTGCCTGCCGCAAGGTCGGCGCGACCTTCGAAGGTGTGCTGCGCAATCACATGATTACCTGGACCGGCTACGAGCGTGACACCGCCGTATTCTCGGTCGTGACGCGTGATCGCGAAAGGCTCGGACTTTGAACGAAACGATTTTTCAGGCTGCCGCGCTGATCATCCCGCTGGTGATCGCGATCGTGTTTCACGAGGTGGCGCACGGCTATGTTGCCAAGCTGCTCGGCGATCCGACCGCGCAGGAGCAGAAGCGGCTGAGCCTGAACCCCATCCGTCATGTCGATCCGATCGGCACGATCATCCTGCCGGGGATCCTTGCGCTGGTGAAAGCGCCGATCTTCGGCTGGGCCAAGCCGGTTCCGGTGATCAAGGAGCGCCTGCGCAACCCGCGCTTCGGAATGATGGCAGTCGCAGCGGCGGGTCCAGGGAGCAATCTGGTGCTCGCCGCAATCGGTGCGGTCGGCCTTGGGCTGCTTTCGACAACCCTGAACGCCCGGCCGCCCGAATTCAGCGGGATGAGCTTCCTGATCCTTAACTTGTTCAATTTCCTCCAGATCAACATCTTCCTCGCGCTGTTCAATCTGCTGCCGATCCCGCCGTTCGACGGTTCGCATATTGTCGAAGGTCTGCTCCCGCGTCGTGCTGCCGAGGCCTATGACCGGCTGCGCCCATTCGGTTTCCCGCTGGTACTCATCCTGTTGATCGGGCTGCCGTATTTGATCCCCGGCTTCGATCTGGTCGGGCGCTATGTCATCCCGCCGGTCTCCTGGGTGCTCGATCAGTATATGATGCTGGCAAGGGCCGTCGCCGGGGCGTGATCTCAGGCTGGATCATCCTCGACAAGCGGCTCGGGCTGGGCTCGACCCAGGCGGTCGCGGCGGTGAAGCGCAATTTGCGCGAGGCGGGCTACGGCAAGGTCAAGGTCGGCCACGGCGGCACGCTCGATCCGCTGGCGACTGGTGTCTTGCCGATCGCGCTGGGCGAGGCGACCAAGCTGGCGGGGCGGATGCTCGACGCGAGCAAGGAATATGCCTTCACGATCCAGTTCGGGGCGGAGACCGATACGCTCGACCTTGAAGGCAAGTTGGTCGCGGAAAGCGCGGTGCGGCCGACCCTGGCAGAGGTCGAAGCGGTGCTGCTTCTTTTTACCGGCCCCATCGAACAAATCCCGCCGGCCTATTCGGCGCTGATGGTCGATGGCCAGCGCGCTTACGACCTTGCGCGGGCCGGGGCAAAGGTAGAGCTTAAGTCGCGCGGGGTGACGGTGTTTGCGCTCTCGCTATCCTCCCCCCTTGTGGGAGAGGATAGCGCAGCTTGCTCGCAGGGCGAGCTAGCGCAGCTTGGAGAGGGGGGCGGTGTAGCGCAAACCGAAGTCCCCTCTCCAACTGCGACTAGCCAGCACGCTGGCAAGTCTTCGTATCCTCTCCCGCAAGGGGAGAGGATCGACAGCATCACCCTCCTCGCCCACGTCTCAAAGGGCACCTACATCCGCTCCCTCGCCCGCGACATTGCGCATGCCCTCGGCACCGTCGGCCATGTCACCATGCTGCGCCGCCTGCGCGCCGGGCCTTTCGGCCTCGATTCGGCGATTTCGCTGGACAGGCTGAACGAAATCGGTAAGGGCGCGGCGCTTGAGAACGTACTCTTGCCGCTGGAGGCAGGGCTGGTCGACATCCCGGCTCTTGACCTCGGTCCGGTACAGGCAAGGGCGGTCCGCGAGGGCCGGGTTCTGACCGGGCTGACCTTTCAGGACGGGGTCTATTGGGCGCGAACGGGGAGTGTACCCCTTGCGCTTATGGAGCTTTCGGGCGGCGACGCCCGGGTCCTGCGGGGTTTCAATCTTGCCGATGTCGCGGAGTAAAATATATGTCGGTAAGTCCCGAAAAAAAGCAGGAAATCATCAGCGATAACGCGCGCGGCAAGGGTGATACCGGTTCGCCGGAAGTGCAGGTCGCGATCCTCACCTCGCGGATCGTTACCCTGACCGAGCACTTCAAGGCGCATCACAAGGACAACCACTCGCGCCGCGGTCTGCTGATGATGGTCAACAAGCGCCGTTCGCTGCTCGACTATCTGAAGAAGAAGGATGTCGATCGCTACAACGCGCTGATCGGCAAGCTTGGCCTGCGTAAATAGAACTTAGCGGAGCGGCCCCAGTTGGGGGCCGCTCTTTGCATCTGGCTCAGGCGCGCAATGAGGCGGCCGGGCCAGCGAGGGGGGCGCAACAACGCGCTCCGACCGGGCCGGAACGGCATCTCCGGCAACAGAGGCCCCGCACCGCAATATGGCGCTGCCGGTTCACAAGGAAAAACTACATGTTCGACGTCAAAACCGTATCGCTGGAGTGGGGCGGCAAGACCCTCACTCTGGAAACCGGCCGCATTGCCCGTCAAGCCGACGGCGCGGTCCTCGCCACCTATGGCGAAACTGTCTTGCTTTGCGCGGTCACCGCAGCAAAGTCGGTCAAGGAAGGTCAGGATTTCTTCCCGCTGACCGTCCACTACCAGGAAAAATTCTCTGCCGCCGGGCGCATCCCGGGCGGCTTCTTCAAGCGTGAGCGCGGCGCGACCGAAAAGGAAACGCTGACCAGCCGCTTGATCGATCGGCCGGTGAGGCCTTTGTTTCCTGAGGGGTTTTATAACGAGATCAACGTGATCGCGCAGGTCCTGTCGTACGACGGCGAGACCGAGCCGGACGTTGTGGCGATGATCGCCGCCTCGGCCGCACTGACCATCTCGGGCCTCCCGTTCATGGGCCCGATCGGCGCGGCGCGGGTCGGTTATGTCGATGGCGAATACACCCTCAACCCGAGCCAGCCCGAAGCGGCCGCAGGCGACCTCGACCTGATCGTCGCGGCCACCGGCAACGCGGTGATGATGGTCGAATCGCAGGCCCGCGAGCTCTCCGAAGAGATCATGCTCGGCGCGGTGGTTTTCGCGCATGACGAGATCAAGAAGGTCGTCAATGCGATCATCGACCTCGCCGAACAGGCCGCCAAGGAGCCGTGGGAAGTCGCGGTGTCTGACACTTCGGCGATCAAGGACAAGCTCAAAGGCGTGGTCGGCGGCGACATCGCCGCGGCCTATAAGCTCACCGACAAGTCGGAACGCTCCAACGCGCTCAACGCGGTTCGCGCCAAGGCCAGGGAAGCCTTCGCCAGCGAAGACGGCCAGACCCAGATGGCGGCCGGCAAGGTCGTCAAAAAGCTCGAAGCCGAAATCGTCCGCGGCGCCATCCTCAAGGACGGCACCCGGATCGACGGCCGCTCGACCACCCAGGTCCGCCCGATCGAGGCGATCGTCGGCTTCCTGCCGCGCACCCACGGTTCGGCGCTGTTCACCCGCGGTGAAACCCAGTCGATCTGCACCACCACCTTGGGCACCCGCGAGAGCGAGCAGATGATCGACGGGCTCGAAGGCCTGACCTACTCGAACTTCATGCTCCACTATAACTTCCCGCCCTATTCGGTCGGCGAAGTCGGGCGCTTCGGCGCTCCCAGCCGCCGCGACATCGGCCACGGCAAGCTCGCCTGGCGCGCGCTGCAGGCGGTGCTGCCGAGCAAGGAAGAGTTCCCCTACACGATCCGCGTCCTCTCCGACATTACCGAGTCCAACGGTTCGTCGTCGATGGCGACGATCTGCGGCGGCTGCCTCTCGATGATGGACGCCGGCGTGCCGCTGGCGCGTCCGGTTTCGGGCATCGCCATGGGGCTGATCCTCGAAGGCACGGACTTCACCGTGCTCAGCGACATCCTCGGCGACGAGGATCACCTCGGCGACATGGACTTCAAGGTCGCCGGCACCTCCGAGGGCATCACCACGATGCAGATGGACATCAAGGTTGCCGGGATCACCCGCGAAATCTTCGCGGCGGCGCTGCATCAGGCGAAGGACGGCCGCGCGCATATCCTCGGCGAGATGACCAAGGCGCTGGGCACCTCGCGCACCGAGCTTTCGGCGCACGCCCCGCGGATCGAGACGATGCAGATCGACAAATCGAAGATCCGCGAAGTCATCGGCACCGGCGGCAAGGTGATCCGCGAGATCGTCGCCGAAACCGGGGCCAAGGTCGACATCGACGACGAAGGGCTGATCAAGCTCTCGTCCTCCGACCCGGCCCAGATCGAAGCCGCGCGCGCCTGGATTCTCGGGATCACCGAGGAAGCCGAAGTGGGCAAGGTCTATGATGGCAAGGTCGTCAACATCGTCGACTTCGGGGCCTTCGTGAACTTCATGGGCGGCAAGGACGGCCTCGTCCACGTCAGCGAAATGAAGAACGAGCGGGTCGAACGCCCGGGCGACGTGGTCAGCGAAGGCATGGCCGTGAAGGTCAAGGTCCTCGAGATCGATCCGCGCGGCAAGGTTCGCCTGTCGATGCGGGTGGTCGATCAGGAGACCGGGGCCGAGCTGGAAGACACCCGCCCGCCCCGCGAAGCCCGTGAACCGCGCGGCGACCGTCCCGGCGGCGATCGCGGCCCGCGCCGTGATGGTGGCGGCGGTCGTGACCGTGGCCCGCGCCGTGAAGGCGGCGATCGTGACCGCGGTCCGCGCCGCGAAGGCGGCGGCGATCGGGGTCCGCGTGAGGGTGGCAACCCGGATCACATCCCGGCGTTCCTCAAGCAGGACGACTGAGCGCCCCACTTCGATCCTCCCCGAGCTTGTCTCGGGGAGGTGGCAGCCCGTCAGGGCTGACGGAGGGGTGGCGCTTTCACACCGTTTGGAATAGACCGAAAGCCGCAAGTCGCATTCCAACAACGACAATCGGACGTGAATGTGCTCAAAAGAGAATGGGACCCCGGCTCAATTTCATGCGGCCACGGCGAAGTTTTCTGATTGGCTAGGAAGCATCGGTGTTTGAAGCGGTGGCACAACCATACCATTCTTGAAGAACATCACCTCGGCGCCCTTCTTCACGGCCCTCGCGCTGTATCCGATCCGATAACGAAGTGCTGTCTCGCCGCTGTAGATTGCGGCGATTTCCGGAACGTCGTCGTAGGAGACAATCCATTGCTGCGCGTGCACGGTCTGGCGAACACACTCGGCAACCACCTTATGATCATCCGGCTTGTAGAAGTCATAATATAGATGTCGCCCTTTTTCGAAGTAAGGCGGGTCCAAATAAATCAGTGTCCGCGCTGGCCATTTGCTCGATCCGCATTCTAGGAACGTGCGTGCGTCCTCGTTGGTAAGGGTGATGCGTTCAGCTTGGCCGCCAATCGATAGTATCCGCTCAGCCAAGTCAGTGACATTGAAACGAGCATCCAATTTCCACTCTCCAGCCTGTGCCCGTCCCCCGATTATCCCCGCGTTGAGGATGCCGGAACGATTGGTGCGGTTAAGGTAGAAAGTCGCAAAGCCGAGATCGAGCTCACTGGCAGCCGTGCCAGACCTAAATATTTCTTTTTGTCGATCCCATTCCGGAACTGTAAGCTCGGCACCTAATATTCTTTCTGCGAACTCGTTGGAACGAGTCAGGACGCTGCGCCAGAATGCGTAAATTGGCTTGCTTATGTCGTTGATATGAATGTGGCTTACATACTCGTGGAAAAGCAATTCTAGCGCCAGAGCCGCGCCTCCGGCGTAAGGTTCAACGTAATGCCCATCTATGAGATCATTAGCCTGTATGATTGATTTAATGAACGGGGCTAGCTTTCCTTTGCCGCCTGGGTAGCGCAGCGGCGTGAAGTGTCCAAGGCGACCGCCTGCAGGGCTGGTCATGGCCAAATCTTGGCAAAATATGGCTCCGCGTTGTCCCACGCAGCTCGCAGGTCTTTGGGCGAGGGCGTGGCATACTGACCGTGAACATAGGAATTTAATAGCTCGACACTCAATGGGCTCGTCTGGACGGACAGTGCCCTTGTGATGCCTTGGAGATCCTTCTTCTTGGCTCCAGTGGTAAGCATGTGAGCAATGGCATCATTGGCTTTCGCCGCCAAAGATTTGTCCTTGACGACAGTCCCCCTCTTGGTTGTTACCGTGACTGTCAGGTCAATGCTGTGCTGGGTCAGGTAGTAGTCAGTGGACAGCTCCAGGAATACCCGTAGAACCACCGCGATTGCGTTCGGCGTGTCTTCAAGCTTGAGCTTTTTCAGCTCGTCGTAAATGTCGGCCGAGCGATTATGCTGGACGTCCAGCTTGCTATTGCGTGGAACGATGGTCTTCCGATCGCTCGGGCTCGTTCTCCTCCGCTTCGTTTTGGGCTTCGACTTGCCGCTAAACTCGTCCGCGGCAATTTCGCCTATCGACCGGCTGGCAACTTTTTTGGATTTGTCTGGCAGGGAGTCCTTGTCGAACGAGGAAACGTAAGCCTTCTGCTGCTCCTTGGTTTTCAATTTGCTCACGTTCACGTTCTTCTCAGCGAGGTCCAAAACCATTCGCCGGAGCGGCTTTATAACTTCGTCGGCAGGTAAGTCAGTCAGGAGTTTTCCATCCTTGACGGTTACCCCGATTACATTCCGAACGTCGGGAGTCGATAGGAGCCGATCCAAGGTCGTTATGTAGCGGCTTTCGCCGAGCTTCTTTAATTCCGAGTCTGTTAAACCGCCGTGCTCCCTCACAAATTCGAGCGCCTGCAAGGCGGGGTCTGATCCGGAAAATCGCCTCGATTGCAAGCCAGACCAGCCTACGATACCGCGTCCGTCATTCTCGCCGGTGTGTCGCTGTTCGATCCACCGATTGCCGCCCTGCCTCGTGGCAACTTCAAAGGCTGAGATCGGTTCCACCCCGCGCTTATCGAACGATGCCGCGGCGGCTTTAAACCGTTTCGCGAGGGCTGGTCGCACGTCCAAACTAGCGAGCACCGCAGGGTTACTTAGTATCTTCAACGCCGCCGTTCGACGGTTGCCCTCGAGGACAACATATTGACCTGAGCCGTGACCTTGGACGACAAGGAGCCGGTCGAGCGGACTCAATCCGGCCTCCACTATATCTTCCGCCAGCACCGCCAGCTTCACATCTTGGTCGTCAATAATTTGTTGCAGCGCATGCCGCTGGGAGTCCGATGGCTCATGCCTCGGATTGGTCGCGTCTAGCAGTAATTGCGCAATCCTGAGTGTTCGCTCTGGCATTTTCCCCCCAACGCGACGCGATAACTGCCGAGCTCGGCCGAGACTGGCGTTGGAAATCGATATACGCAAGAGGTGTATGGTGGTCCGCTGCTCGTCCTTGTAGTTTCTAGGCACCTGTTTACGACTATGCTATGTCCAACGTCCGTTTCACCAGCTTCCCGCGAACCGAACCAGCGCCCTCATTCACTTTGCCAATCGTGGCTGTTTTTCGGGCACATGAGTCATCGATATGCACCAAGACCCTTCCCAAGGGGCTGACGAGCGACAACGTACTTGCTGAGTTATCGAGTGACCTGCAATCGCTCGGTTTCAAGGTAGAGACTGGCAAGGGCAAGGACTCAAAAATCCGAAGGCCCGTCTTTTTCGGTGAAGGCGGTCAGCCCAGCCTTCAGTATGAAATTGATGCTTTCCATGACGGCTGGAAGTGCGGACTGGAAATTGAGGCCGGTCGCGGCGGTATGGGAAATGCCCTCTATCGAGACTTGGTCCAAGCGCTCGTGATGGTTGAGTTGGAAACACTCGTTCTAGGTGTGGCCAACGCTTATCGCTATCAAGGCGGCATCAGTCGAGACTATGACAAAACCGTGGCCGTCGCCGACGCACTCTATGGCCACAGCCGGATCAAGATGCCCTACAACTTAGTTGTCATCGGCTACTGAGTGAGCATTGCGGCAAAGCGAAAATCCACTTTCCTACAGTCCCCCACCTGACATAGCTGATTCGCCTCCCTCACCACGGAGGCGATTCCATGACCCAGAAATTCAGCCAGGTGCGCTCCTTCGACAGGCTCAGGATGATCGGAGGCTCTGATGAGCGCTAAGATCAGCGCAAGTCGGCGTAAGGCCTTCCTCGCCGCGCTGGCCGCTAGCGGCAATCAGACGCTCTCCGCCGAGCGGGCCAAGGTTTCGCGGTCTTGGGTGCAATTGCAGCGCTCGACCGATGCGGGGTTCGATGCAGCGTGCCGGGATGCGATTGCGGGGGCGGGAGAAGCGCGAGGCCTTCGATCCTTCGACAAGCTCAGGACAGGCGGGGCTCAGGCTGAGCGGGGTTGGGGAGATGAGCGGAATTCGATGAAGCCGCCCTCGGGCTGGACCTATCTCGATGGGGCGGAGCTGGTGGTGCGGTCTACCGGCGGTTCGCCCTCAGATTCTCCAGATACCGCGCGTGGGCGCGGCCGCCCGCAGATCGCGCGGGCTCGTTTGAAGCAGTGGTCGCCGCGGGTGGAGGACCGGTTTCTTGCCGCGCTGACCGCGACTTGCAACGTCAAGGCCGCTTGCGCCGAGGTCGGGCTGACTGCCGCCTCGGCCTATAACCACCGCCAGCGCTGGCCGGGCTTCGCGCGGCGCTGGGAGGCGGCGATCGAGGTCGGCTACACCCAGCTCGAATGCGGGCTGATCGAGGCGGGGGCGAATCTGTTTTCGGGCGAGGGGCTGGCCGAGGTGGCGCCGCTGCGCGAAATGACCGTGGGCCATGCGATCCACCTGCTCCACATGCACAAGCACGCGGTGCGCGGTCTGGGCAAGCGCCCCGGCCTGCCGCCGCGCGAGCCCGACATCGAGGAGGTCCGCGCCGAGATCGTGCGCCGGATCGCGGTGCTGGAGCGGCAAGGACGGTCTGGTCCACGTTTCCGAAATGAACAACGAGCGCGTCGAGCGCCCGATCGCTGTGGTTAGCAAGCGTGCAATCGCGGCTCTTTCTATTTGCAGATTGCCGGCATAGACCACGGCGATGGAAGCGTTATCCGCTGAGACGATGCCCGGCATCGCGGCCAATACCGCTGCGCGGCAGCAGCGGAGTATTGCTGCGCTCAAGGTGTCTGCGCCGCAGGCCTACCTCGGCGCAGTGCTGCTCACGGCACTTGCCAGCATTGTCCGGCTTGCCCTGCTGCCGACAATGTCGAGCGGCTATCCGTTGCTGACCTTCTATCCGTCGATCCTGCTTTCAGCCTATCTGTTCGGCGCCAGGCCGGCGCTGTTGAGTACCGTGGTCGGGTTGGTGGTGGCCTGGTTATTCTTTGTCACCCCGGACAACAGCTACGTCTTTGGGGTCGTCGCACCTGTGGCTGCGGCCTTCTATCTGTTGATCGCGGTGCTGGCGATCGGTCTGATGCATACGATGCAGCTGGCCAACGCGCGGCTTGCGGCGGAGCGTGACAACAGCGTCCGCCTGATCGAAAACCGCGAGCTGCTGTTCCGCGAATTGCAGCACCGGGTTGGCAACAGCCTGCAACTGGTTGCCTCGGTGCTGGCGCTGCAGCGGCGCAAGCTGGCCGAACCCGAAGCGATTGGGGCAATCGACGAGGCGTCGCGGCGCGTCGCCTTGATCGGCAAGGTCCAGCGCCAGCTGTACGATCCATCGGGTGCCCCGCTGACGCTGGCACCGTTCCTCAGCGAGATTTGTGCGGACCTGCTCGCCGCAGCGGGCAAGCCCGGTATCGTCCTGCGGTTTCAAGGTGGCGGGGATGCACTGCTGCCGCCCGACCTCGCGATACCGACTGCGCTGGTCTTGTCCGAAGCGGTCGTCAACGCGATCGAGCACGGTTTTGCCGCACGTGACACCGGGACGATCGTGGTGATAGTATCGGTCGAGGGTACCAAACTCGTCGTCGTCGTCGAGGACGACGGCACCGGATTGCCCGACGACTTCGATTTCGATTGTTCGCAAAATCTTGGCCTGCGGCTCGCACACAAGCTGGCCAGCTATCACGGCGGCGCGGTGACGCTGGAGCGTGGAGACGGTACGACCGTGGCGCGCATCGAACTGTCGCTGGCGCGCTGACACCGGTCAGTCGCCGTCGCCCGTCACCGCCCGTTCGACCCGATTGCGGCCGCTTTCCTTGGCGCGATACAGCGCGACGTCGGCGGCGCGCAGCGCGGCGCTGGGAGGCGGCGGTGGAGGTGGGCTAGACCCAGCTCGAATGCGGGCTGATCGAGGCGGGGGCGAATTTGTTTTCGGGGACCGGGCTGGCCGGGCTGGCGCCGCTGCGCGAAATGACCGTGGGCCATGCGATCCACCTGCTCCACATGCACAAGCACGCGGTGCGCGGGCTGGGCAGGCGGCCCGGCTTGCCGCCGCGCGAGCCCGGCATCGAGGAGGTCCGCGCCGAAGTCGTGCGCCGGATCGCGGTGCTGGAGCGGCAGGACCGGTCCTGATCGCATTTGGCTTGCGCGGCAGGGCCATGCTCGGGGTTGCTCCGCCGGTCGTGCTGAGGGGCTGGAGATACGCGTCGGCCCTCTTCCAATTCAAGGCGCAGCGGGCCATGATGGCGGACTGGTCAGCAGGGGGTTGGGTGAAATGAAGATTGTACTGCCGTTTATTGCGGTGCTGGCGCTCAATTTCTCGGCTGCGAATGCCCAAACCACCCGGCCGACGCTGGATTATGCGTCGGCGGCGAAAATTCGGGACACCTGTCTGACCTGGGCTTCCGACCACAAGATCAAGGTCGCCATCGCCATTTTCGATTCCGGCGGCAATCTGGTCGCCTTCGCCCATATGGACGGCGCGCCAAGCGCGGTGGCGGCAATTGCGCAGTGGAAAGGCAGGTCTGCGGCGATGATGCAAGAGACCAGCGCCGAGACCGCCAAATGGGGCGGTAGCGCGCCGAATATCGCCAATTGGGGCGGCGGCATTCCCATCCTGACGGCGCAGGGGGTTGCGCTGGGCGGGATCGGAACGTCTGGCGGTGAGGTGGCGGAGGATATTGCTTGCGGCACGGCGGGCATCATTGCCGCCGGCCTCCGCGCAAAATCACCCTAGGCGGCAAGCTGCGCTTGCCACCGGGCCCGACAATCAGACGACGAACTGAAACCCCGCCTTAGCGCTCGCCCTAGCGCACGCTCTAGCGAACCCGCGGCCCGCCGAACGGCAGCGGCGGCGGGGGACGGCGCGCGCCGCGGGGGAGCTGCGCCTGATAGGCCCGGCCGCAATGCTCGACGCAATAGGGGAACCCCGGGTTCACCTTGACCCCGCAGAAGTGGAAGTCGGCCTCGCCCGGATGGCCCATCGGCCAGCGGCAGATCCGTTCGTTGAGTTCGAGCAGGCTGGTCTTGTCGGCGATCTCGGCGCTCGGCTTGGCGGGGACGAGGCGGCGCGGCGGGGCGGGCGGGATCGGGGCCTGCTGGTCGCCCGGGCCCTGGCGCAGGAACCCGCCGGGGCCGACCGAAACCACGCGCGGCTGCGCGGGCTTGGGCGCCCCGACCGCCGCGTTCGGCGCAATCGGCGCGCCGGGGCGGGCCTGCGGCGTCGCGGACGGCGCGGCACGCGGCGCAGCGGCGCGGGGTGCGGGTTCGACCGGCCTGGCGGCCTTGGGCGCGGGCGC
>JANOOJ010000015.1:0-23040 GCA_031421295.1 Novosphingobium sp. | reverse complement strand
TGCATATCGGCCATGCGCTGGACAACACTTTGCAGGACATCGTGGTCCGCTACGAGCGGCTGCGCGGCAAGGATGCGCTGTGGGTGGTCGGGACCGACCACGCCGGGATCGCGACGCAAATGGTGGTCGAACGCCAGCTCGAGGCCAATCAGGACAAGCGCACCAACTACACCCGCGAGGCCTTCATCGAGAAGGTGTGGGAGTGGAAACACGAGAGCGGCGGGACGATCACCGGCCAGCTGCGGCGGCTCGGTTGTTCGATGGACTGGTCGCGCGAGCAGTTCACGATGGACCCGCATTTCACCAAGGCGGTGGTGAAGGTGTTCGTCGATCTCTACAATCAGGGGCTAATCTACCGCGACAAGCGGCTGGTCAACTGGGACCCCAAGCTCAAGACCGCAATCTCGGACCTTGAGGTCGAAAACCGTGAAGTGCAGGGTCACATGTGGCACTTCAAATACCCGCTCGCGGGCGGTGAAACCTATAATTACGTCGAGCGGGACGCCGAGGGCCAGATCGTGTTCGAGGAACAGCGCGATTACATTTCCATCGCTACCACCCGGCCCGAGACGATGCTCGGCGACGGCGCGGTGGCGGTCCATCCCGCAGACGCTCGTTATGCCCCGTTAGTCGGCAAGCTCTGCGAGATTCCGGTTGGCCCCAAAGAGCACCGGCGGCTGATCCCGATTATCACCGACAGCTACCCCGACCCCGACTTCGGTTCCGGCGCGGTCAAGATCACCGGGGCTCACGACGAAAACGACTATGGCGTGGCGCAACGCAACGGCATCCCGATGTACCGCCTGATGGACGAGGTCGCGGCGATGCGAACCGACGGTGCTCCCTACGCGCAGGCCGCAGAACGCGCCCGCGCGATTGCCCAAGGGGCGGCGGCGACGCCTGCGGAAGTCGACGCGCTCAACCTCGTTCCAGACGCCTATCGCGGACTCGACCGCTACGAGGCGCGCGAGCGGGTGGTGGCCGACATCGACGCCGAGGGCCTGATGATCGGGATCGAAGACAAGACGATCGTCCAACCGTTCGGTGACCGCGGCGGCGTGGTGATCGAGCCGATGCTGACCGACCAATGGTATGTGAACGCGGAGGAACTGGCCAAGGCGCCGATAGCAGCGGTGCGCAGCGGCGCGATCGAGATTGTGCCGAAGAGCTGGGAGAAGACCTTCTTCAACTGGATGGAGAATATCCAGCCGTGGTGCGTCAGCCGCCAGCTGTGGTGGGGGCACCGGATTCGGGCTTGGTATTGTCCGATGCCGTCTGACAAACTCGCTGGTATTCGAGTCATGGACCGCAATGAAAGCGGCGATCAGCAGTATCGCCTGCGCACAATTCATTTTGTTTGCGAAACACAAGACAGCGCTCTCGCTGAAATCGCAGCGGAGCACGGAGTTGCAATTGACGGACTCCACGTCTGCGGATCCAAGGATGAGTATGCTCGCCACTTGTTTGAGGGTCGCGATAAGATCCCTGTTCTCCAGGATCAAGACGTTCTCGACACCTGGTTCTCCTCCGCGCTGTGGCCCTTCGCCACGCTGGGGTGGCCGGAGGACGAAATCCCCTCTCCCCTTGCGGGAGAGGGACAGGCCGAAGGCCAGGGAGAGGGCGCGCGCGCATCGACCCCCTCTCCCTCGCTCGCTCCGCACGCATTTCCCACCCCCCCAAGGGGGGAGGGGCGATTGCAGAAGCACGACCCCAACGATCTGCTGATCTCCGGCTTTGACATCCTGTTCTTTTGGGATGCGCGGATGGCGATGATGGGGATGAAACTCAACGAGGGACAAGTGCCGTGGAAGCGGCTCTATCTGCACGGGCTGGTGCGCGCCGCCGACGGGCAGAAAATGTCCAAGTCCAAGGGCAATGTCGTCGATCCGCTGCTGCTGATCGACCAATACGGTGCCGATGCGCTGCGCTTTTTCATGGCGGCGATGGAGAGCCAGGGCCGCGACGTGAAAATGGACGAGCGCCGCGTCGAAGGCTACCGCAACTTCGCCACCAAGCTGTGGAACGCCGCGCGGTTCTGCCAGTCCAACGGGATCGGCGCGAGTTCGACGCTTGAGGCTCCCGCAGCCACACTCGCGGTCAACAAATGGATTATCGGGGAGGTTGTCGATACCCTCGCTGTTCTCGATCAGGCGATGGCCGACCTGCGCTTCGACGCGGCGGCGAATACGATCTATCACTTCGTCTGGGACCGGTTCTGCGATTGGTACATCGAACTGATCAAGGGCTCGTTCGACGCCGAGACCAAGGCCGTCGCAGGCTGGGTGCTCGACCAAATTCTGGTAATGCTCCACCCGTTCATGCCGTTTGTGACCGAGGAACTGTGGGGGGCGCTGGGCGAGCGGGAGCACTATCCGCTGATTACGGCGAAATGGCCCGAGCCTGCGGTGGGGGTTGATGCCGAGGCGAAGGCTGAAGTTGAGTGGCTGATCGAGCTAGTTTCGAGCATCCGAGCTGCAAGAAACGAACTTAATGTTCCGCCTTCCGCAAAACTGCGGCTCATCGTGCAAACTGACGTACCAATGCAGCTTCCGGACCGGTACACGAGGAACATGTCAGCAATTCAGCGATTGGCTCGAATTTCTGACATTACCGCTACCCAGCCAATAGAAGTCACAATTCACGGTGAGCCTACGCCGACAGACAATTACGAACTCAGGCTGGTCGCTCAGCGCGGCGCGATACAGGTCGTTGTCCACGGCGTAACACATTCCATCCCGCTCGAAGGCATCATCGACATCGCCGCCGAAAAGTCCCGCCTGACCAAAGCCCTCGAAGCATCGACCAAGGAAGCCAAGTCGCTCGAAGGACGCCTCAACAACCCGGCCTTCGTCGAGAAGGCCAAGCCCGAAGCGGTCGAGAAAGCCCGCGCCGATCATGCCACGCATGCTGCGGAGGCCGAGCGGCTGGCGGCGGCGCTGGCGCGGTTGGGGTGATGGTAGCGCGCGTGCTTCGACAGGCTCAGCATGAACGGGGTTGGGGATTGCCCAAAGAGCAAAGTCCGTTCGTCCTGAGCCTGTCGAAGGGCCCGCGCAACGCCTGCCCCACATGCCGTTAACCCTCGCCACCACTGTCCCCAGCGAACCCGAAATCTTCGCCTCGCTCCAGGGCGAGGGACCGTCTGCCGGGCGGCCATCGACCTTCATCCGCCTGTCGCGCTGCAACCTCGCCTGCGTGTGGTGCGACACCGCTTACACCTGGCGGTTCGAGGGCGATAACCGCCCACACCGCGATAGTGTGACCTTCGATCGCGCCGCCAATCAGCTCGTTCTGGATGAGGCCGAGGTCGCCGCGCGCATTTCCGCCTTGGGCGGGAACCGGCTGGTGATCACCGGGGGCGAGCCGCTGCTCCAGGCCCCCGCCCTGACCCGGATGCTGGCGCTGCTGCCGCCGCAGCATGTCGAGATCGAGACCAACGGGACGGTCGCCGCGCCCGCCGAGCTCGACGCCCGCGTCGATCAATACAACGTCAGTCCCAAGCTCAAGCATTCGGGCAATCCCGTTGATCTTGCACTGATTTCTGAACGCCTTGCGGCATGGTCAAGTGAACCTAAAGCCTACTTTAAGTTCGTGATTTCGGCTCCTGGCGACCTTTCTGAGGTGCTCGAACTGCAAGCGCGCTACGCCATTCCGGGCGAGCGCCTGTTCCTGATGCCCGAAGGCACCGACAGCGCGACCCTACGCGAGCGTTCGCGCTGGCTGGCTCCTTTGTGCCAGCAGCACGGGCTGCGCTTCACCGACCGGCTCCACATCCACCTCTACGGCGATACGCGCGGAACGTGATTGTTACCGTCCTTGGGCGCGCCAGCGTTGGACGGTGCGCTGGACCATTTCTTCCTCGCCGCCGCTGCCAGTCCATAGCTCGCTGAACGAGGGGTCCTCGGAGGCCGGGCGTTTCATTTCTTCGAGCTCGTCGAAGGCCACGCGGATCGGGATCGAGACGCCCTCGCCGCAGATGATGCATTCGCGGTTGCGCAGCGCGGGGATCGAATCGAGGAAGCCGCGCGCGCCTTCGGGCATCGCGGCCTTGACGAAGGCCTGGTCGCGGTCGTTGTTGAGCCGCATCGAGATGATCGTGCCGCACTGCGACAGTACGCCTTCGGCCAGATCGGACGGGCGCTGGGTGATCAGGCCGAGCGAAATGCCGTATTTGCGGCCTTCCTTGGCAATCCGGCTGAGGATGCGGCCGACCGAGGAGCCATCGGCGTTCTTCTCGTTGGGGACGTAACGGTGGGCTTCCTCGCAGACCAGCAGGATCGGGCGGGTCTTTTCATCGCGCGCCCAGATCGCAAAATCGAATACCAGCCGGCTGAGCACCGCGACCACGGTGCTGGTGATGTCCGAGGGGACGCCCGACACGTCGATGATCGAGATCGGCTTGCCGCGGCTCGGCATGCGAAAAATCTTGGCGATGAACTCGGCCATCGTATCGCCGACCAGCATGCCGGAGAACATGAACTGGTAGCGCGGATCGGCCTTGATCTCGTCGATCTTGCTTTTGACCCGCATATAGGGCGCGGAGGAGCCGGCCTTGTCGAGCTTGCCCATCTCGTTCTGGATCGCGCTGGTCAGGTCGGACAGCAGATAGGGGATCGGCGAATCGACCGTGATCTTGCCCATGTTCTCGGCCAACCGGTTCTTCTGCCGCGCCTGAAGCAGGCATTTGGAAAGGATGTCGGCGTCGTCCTGCCGATCATTGCCCGAAGAGGTCAGGAACACTTCGCAGTGCTCCTCGAAATTCATCAGCCAGTAGGGCATGTTGAGGTTCGACACGTCGAGGATCAGCCCGGTCTGCTTGAACGCGGCCGAATATTCGCCATGCGGGTCGACCATCAGGATATGCCCGTCGGGGGCTGCCTCGCAGATGCGGTGCAGGATCAGCGCGGCGCTGGTCGATTTGCCGGTGCCGGTCGAGCCGAGCAGCGCGAAGTGCTTGCCCAGCAGCGCATCGATATAGAGCCCGGCGCGGATGTCGCGGGTCGGGAAGACGGTGCCGATCTGGACATTGGCGCGCCCGTCGCTGGCGTAGATCTGGCGCAGATCGTTGCTGGTCGCTGGATAGACCAGCGCGCCGGGGATCGGATAGCGCGTCACACCGCGGCGGAAGCTGTGGATGCGGCCGGTCAGCCGTTCCTCGTCGCCTTCGCCCAGGAAGTCGATCGCGGCCATGATGCCGCCGGGGGTCTTGGAATCCTGCCGCTGCGTGCGAACGCTCGCAAGCAGCCAGCCGTTGCCGACGCGAATCTTGATCTGGCTACCGACCTGCCCGGCCAGTGCAATCGATGGATCGGAATCGTCGCCGCATTCCTGCAAGCGCTGGAGATCGAGCGCGATCGAGCTGCCCGAACCGGCAATCTCGAGCACGACCCCGATCGGTTCGCGCGCATTGTCGAGCGCTTCAACGCCGGCTGCGGGCGTACCATCGGCTGCCCTGGCCGGAGAACCACCCGAAAACCCGCCGCTCATGTCATTCATCACGCCCAGCCCATCCCTTACGCACCATGCCAGGTGCGGGGTTTGTCCTAAGCGAGAGCGGTTAACATTGGCCTAAATCGCAGCGCGCGGCGTCACACCAGCGCGAACAGGCGGCCCGCCAGCCAGCCCATCGCCACCGAGATCGCCACCGCGAGCAATCCGTAGAAAAACGCGCTGCGATCCGCAAAGCGCGCCACGGCCAGCTCGAACCCAAGCTTGCGCACCTCGACCCGGCTCATCGCCGAGGCCACGACCCGGCCACGCGTGATCGCAAAGGTTTCTGCGGTATAGGTTCCGGTCTGCACGCTCGAAGGTAGTTGGATGCGGGCCTGATACAGCACCTGGCCGCTGAGCTTCACGCCGCCATTGTCCTCCTGGTAGAGTCCGTTGCGGCGCATCAGATCGACCAGTCCGGCGGCAAACCGCGCCTGTTCCTTGGGCTCATAGGCCCCGATCGGAGAAAGCTGGAGCCATTTGAGGCCGAGCTCGTAGATCGCGGCGGTCTTGTCATCGACGATCTTGTCGATCGGGCGCGAGGCGGCGACCGCGAAGAACGACGGAGCGGAGCGCAGCTCGGTGCTGTCGGCATTGATCCACACCCCTGCAACCTTCTGCTTTTCGCGCAGGATGATCGACTGGGTCGGACCTTTGAGCACCACCACGATATCGTAATCCCGTCCGGCGCGCGTACCTTCTGGAGTCAGGATCGCGCCGAACAGCAGCAGCTGCGTGCCGGTAAAGCCCTGGCGCACCTGGACTTCGTGCTGCGACACTTCGGGTATGAGGATAGGATCGCGCGCGCCCACCAGCAGCAAACCGCCGAGCAAGAGGCCCGCACAGTTCACGAGCGATTTGACCCTCCAGCCCGAACCGTCACGCAAATGCTGGTGAGCTGTCTTGTCGGTGCGGACAGGCCATCCGGCCTGCCGCTGCGGCACCGGCCCGCTCCCCCGCCCAGCCACCCACGGAAGTGTACCCTTATTGGGTGGCCGGGCGGGGGACCGGGCCGGTGCCGCAAGCCAATCGCGGAGGCGATTGGCGCACCAGACAAAGACGCGCTTCATAGCGGCGCCAGCGTGTAAATCTCGTCGGGCCGCCAGCCGAGGCCCAGCGCCATGCGGAAGGCCACCAGCAGCACGATCGTCGCCAGGATCAGCCGCAGCCGCTCGGGCGGGGCCTTTTGCGCCAGTTGCGCGCCGATCTGCGCGCCCGAGACCGAGCCGAGCAGCAGCAGCACCGCCAGCACCACATCGACCGCCTTGGTAGTCAGCGCGTGCATCATGGTGGTCGCCATGGTCACGAACAGGATCTGGAACAGCGAGGTACCAACCACGACATTGGCGCTCATCCCCAGAATGTAGAGCATCGCCGGGACCAGCACGAAGCCGCCGCCGATCCCCATCAGCATCGTCAGGATGCCGGTAAAAACCCCCAGCAGCAGCGGCGCGAGCGGCGAAATATACAGCCCCGAGCGGTAGAACCGCCAGCGCAGCGGCAGATTGGCAACCAGCGGATGGTGGCGGCGCTTGCGCGCGGGGACCGGCACCCCGGTCCGTGCCGCCTTGAGCGTCTGCAGACTCTCACGCGCCATCAGCCCGCCGATGCTCCCCAGCAGCACGACATAGAGGATGTTGATGACGGTATCGATCTGGCCGAGCTCCTGCAGCACCCGGAACAGGATCGCGCCGATCCCCGTGCCAAGAATGCCGCCGGCCACCAGCACCGCGCCCATGTGGTAATCCACCCCGCCGCGCCTGGTATGCGCGAAAACGCCCGAAACGCTGGCGCCGGTCACCTGGCTGGCGGCCGAAGCGGCGGCGACGGTGGGCGGGACGCCGTAGAAGATCAGCAGCGGAGTGGTGAGAAATCCGCCGCCCACCCCGAACATGCCCGAAAGGATGCCCGTCAGCGCGCCCAGGCCGACTATGACCAGTCCGTTGACCGAGAGGTTGGCGATGGGAAGATAGACATCCACGGTGGCTAACCGCCTAGCCTAGTGGATGGACGGTTGGAAGGCGCGACGCCTAGAATCCAGCGGACAGCGTAATTGCCGGACCCGAGCTTGGCGCGGCATTGCCGGCGACGCGGAACCGCCAGTCGACCGCAACGCGCGCGCCGCCGGTGCCGAGCGGAACGCCAAGCGTTGCCGACGGCCCGACATCGACCCGCGCTGCGCCATCCTGCGCGCCGCCCCACGCGCCACCGCCGGCCCTAAGTTCGGCGCGGCCCAGCTTCAGGAGCGGACGATCGATCCGCAGTTGCCCGTCGACAAAAGTCGTAGCCGCTTTGCCAGCGACAAAACCGGCCTGACCATAGGCCTCGGCCCGCGCACCTAGCGGAAGTTTTATCGGCGGAAATTCCGAGACCAGCGCCACAGCGGGACGCAAGGCTACGCCGCTCGCCAGATGTGTGGCGCGCAGTTCCGCAGTTGCGACCACGGGTACTCCGGTCAAGGGGCGGGCCGCAAAGCCGATCGCGGCTTCCTCATCGCGCGGCTGGCGCAGCGCGGTGCTGGCGCGCAGATACAGCGTCGGTCGATGGGCCGAACCGGGCGCGAGCCGATACCGGATCACCGCCCCGGCTTGGCTGCCGCCGTAGCTGGCCGGGGCCATACCGCTGCCGGTCAATCCCGCTCCGCCCTGACGCCACATGATCCACCCATCCGCCGACCAGCGCCGCATCGCTTCGCGTGCGCGATAGGGAAACGGTGCTACGCCCTGCCGGGTCGGCGTGCCATTCTGGAGTCCGGCCATTTCGGGGGGCAGCGGCAATCGCGACAAGGCCGCCAGCCACAAGAGCTGATGCCCGGCAGCGATCCTGGCCGGAACGGGCGGCGGCAGCGGCGGTGTCACAGCTGGTACGGCGCTCTGGTTTGGTAGCGGGGCTAGCGGCCAGTTGGTGGGCGCGGAAGGTTGTGCAGCAGCGTCAGACAGTTGGTCGGTCGCAAGCTGCCCCGCAGTAGCGGAGGTCGCCATTCCGCTCGCACTGCGCTGGAACTGCTGCACCTTGGCGAAAAAGGTTGCGGGCGTGGCGGCATCCTGCTCGGGCAGCTCGAAGGGCGGCTGCCAGATCGCCGCGCGCACCGCGACCCACCCGGTCAGCAGCACCGCAAGGGCAATCAAGGGCTGACCCCGACCGGCGTGGGCGCGCATCATGCCAGGAACCTAAGTCGCGCCAGCGGCGCGGGCAGCGCCGCGTGTCCGGTCTTTTCCCACACCACCGTGTCGCTCATCAGGCTGCGGAAATAGGCGACGATGGTGCGTCGCCCGGCCATCATGGCGATGATATTGGACAGGGGTATGCGAACCAGCGCGCACAACCCCTCGATCACGCCGTATTCGGCGGTGGTGAAGGCAAAGCGGAACACCGCGCGCCACGCAAAGCCCGCCACGCTGATCAGCAGCATCGTCCGGAGGAGCGGCGAAGGGGCAATCCCACCGGTCCAGCCCGACAGCTTCGCGGCCCACAGGATCGCTTCGATCACCAGCAACAGATAAGCGCAGGCGAACACCACGGCAGTCAACGGCCCGCGCCGGTCGCGCAGCGCCATCCAGATATCGATCGGCTTGCCCGACCAGCCGAGCCGGTCCCATGATTGCAGGGCGATGCCATGCACCCAGCGCGTCTTCTGCCGCACCGCCTCGGATAGAGTCGCCGGAAAATAGCTGCGGGTCGCGATCAAAGCGCCGCTGCTGTCGCGCAAGCGCAGGAACCGGCTGCCGCGCGGACTGCGCGAGATCAGCAAGCCAAGCTCGTAGTCTTCGGTCAGGCATTGCGCGGCAAACGGCCCGACCTCGCCATCGGCCGTTCTCTGTCGCACCAGTTCGGCCAGGGCACTGCGGGCAAATCCGCAGCCGACCCCTGCTGCGGGAATCCCGGCGCGCAAGGCGTTGCGCACGACCATCGCCTTGGCGTGCGCTTCGCAAAACTCGTCGGCGTAGTGCCCGGCGATCCAGCGCGATCCGGGTTGCAGCTCGGGCCGAACCGGAAGCTGCACGAAATCGACCTCGCCCAGCGCGCGATCAATTTCGTGCAGCGCGAGCGGATGAACCATGTCCTCGGCATCGTGGAACACCACGCTGCGGAATTGCTTGCGGCTGCGGCGCTCGTCCTCGCTCATCGCCTCGTACAGCCGGTTGAGGCAATCGGCCTTGGTGGTGGGTCCGTCGCGATCGTGGATTACCAGCCGGACGCGGGTATCCTCGGCAATCCCGGCGATGGCGGCGGCAATCGTCGCGGGATCGTTGCGATAGCAGCCGACGTAAACCACCAGTTCGGGCTGGCGCCATGATTCCAGCGCGTGGCGCAACATGGCCCCGATCACCGCTTCCTCGTGCCACGCGGGAACGAACACGGCGGTCTTCCCAGCCAGCGTCGAGTGGCCGAAAGTGAACGGTCGGCGGCGCGCCTTGGCCCGCCCGGTCAGGCGCAGCCAGAGCCACGCGAGGTCGATCGCCGTTTCATCGGCGATCCCGATAATGAACCAGAAGGCCGTGAACAGCAGCAGTTCGTGTTCGACCAGTTGCAGCCATTGCAGCGAAGTCATCGCCTGCGTGATGCCTCCGCTCATGTTCGATCGACCCCTGCATTGCGTCCCAAGAAGCGCCAGCCTATCGGGCTTTATCATTACTTGCAACGCGGCGCTGTTTGGTGGAATGAAGTAATGATGAGCCGACATAAAGTTGCCAAGGCGGGGTTGCGCGGCATAGTCGGACGCTGGTTCGACAGCGAATCCGCTGCAGGTATTCTGCTGATCGGCGTGGCGATTGCGGCCATGGCTGTCGCGAACTCGCCGCTCGCCGCCGCATACCACGACCTGTTCCATCACCCGCTCGGCTGGAGCCCGGTGGCCAAGCTCGACAGTCTGCATTTGTGGATCAACGACGGGCTGATGGCGGTATTCTTTTTCGTCATTGGGCTCGAAATCAAGCGCGAGGTGCTCGACGGTGAATTATCGAGCCCGGCCAAACGGCGCTTGCCGGTGCTTGCCGCTATCGCCGGAATGGCGGTTCCGGCAGCGATCTATCTGGCGGTCGCGGGAACCGGGGCTCTGGCGCGCGGCTGGGCGATCCCGGCGGCGACTGACATCGCCTTCGCGGTCGGCGTGCTCGGCCTGCTGGGTCCGCGCGTGCCGCGCAGCTTGCGGTTGTTTCTGCTGACCGTTGCCATCGTGGACGATCTGGGCGCGGTGGCGATCATTGCGGTGTTTTATACCGAACAGCTGGCGCTGGGGTGGCTGGGCGCGGCGCTGGCCGGGCTGGCGGGGATGATCGCTCTGAACCGGCTGCGGATCGACCGGGCGCTGCCCTACACAGTGCTGGCGGTGCTGGTGTGGTACGCGGTGCTCCACTCGGGCATCCACGCTACGATAGCGGGCGTCGCAGCAGCGATGACGATCCCGCTGCGCCTCAACCGGTCGGGCGACAGCCTGCTGCTGCGGATGGAGCATGCGCTGGTGCGGTGGACCGGGTTCCTGGTGGTGCCCTTGTTTGGCTTTGCCAATGCCGGGGTTTCGCTGGCAGGCGTCGGCTGGGCGAGCGTCATCGCGCCGTTGCCGCTCGCCATCGCCAGCGGGCTGGTGCTGGGCAAGCCGCTCGGCATTTTCGGCGCGATTGCGCTGGCGAACCGGTTTGGTTTTGCGTCCCAGCCCGAAGGCGCGAGCTGGGTCCAGCTATGGGGTATCGCGCTGCTCTGCGGGATCGGCTTCACGATGAGCCTGTTCATCGGTGCGCTGGCCTTCCCGGCGCAGCCGGCGCTGGTCGAGGAAGCCAAGCTGGGGGTGTTGCTGGGGTCGCTCATCTCGGCGGTGCTTGGCTTTGCGGTGCTACGATTCGCGCGAGGCGATCGGGCGTCGTCTCCGGCTTGACCGGGGACCGCTGGCATCATCGACGCGAGGCCGCACTATTGGGCCAGCGGTCCCCGCTTTCGCAGTGACGACGAGCCTCTCACCAGTTCCCGGTATTCGGCATACTCGCCCAAGGCTCCTGCGGGGGCAGATTGCCGTCTTGGAGCAGTTCGATCGAGATGCCATCGGGCGTCCGTACAAACGCCATGTGACCGTCACGTGGCGGGCGGTTGATCGTCACCCCGGCATCGAGCAGCCGCTGGCAGGTCGCGTAGATATTCTCCACCCGGTAGGCGAGGTGCCCGAAATTGCGACCGCCGGTGTATTCCTCAGGGTCCCAATTATGCGTCAACTCGACTTCGGCAAGGCCGTCCTGCCCCGGCGCGGCGAGGAAGATCAGCGTGAAACGGCCTTGCTCGCTCGAAAAGCGGCGCACTTCCTCTATCCCGATCAGCTTGAAGAATGCCACCGTCGCTTCGGGATCGGTCACGCGGATCATCGTGTGGAGATATTTGGTCATCGCTGCGGGCTATCAGCCGCGCCGGACAAAGAAAAGGCCCGCGCCGGTATCCCCCGCGCGGGCCAAATCTGTCAGACGGTCAGGCTTAGAAGCTGAGCTTGAGCGTGCCCACCACGGTGTCGTTCGAGAAGCTGTCGATCGAGTTGCCGTCGACGCCGACATACTGCGCGCCGAGCGACAGATTCTTGGTGATGTTGAAACTGGCACCGAGCGAATAATCGAAGCCACCGTCAGGGCTTAGACCCGTCAACCGTTTGGGCGACAGCGCTCCCGACGTATAGCCGAGATGCGCCGAGAGCGACACCGGTGTATTGGGGATGCCGGTGCTGAGATCGGTGTAGAGATAGACGCTGTCGTCGCCGCCGAGCGCGTCCTGGGTCCACGCATAGGCCACCCCGAGCTTGCCGGTGACCGGCCCGAGCGTGGTCGAAAGCGAGGCGTAAGGCTCGAAGTAGTTCAGATCGTCGCCCACCCCGCTGTTGAAATAGGCGTAATACAGCAGGCCGACGTCGGCGGTGACGCTGCTGCCTAGCGGACCGGTCCAACCGGCATAAATATCGGTTTCGATGCTGCCGTAGCCAAGATCCTCTTCGAGGCTCGAGGCCCAGGTCCCGACATAGAGCCCGCTGGAGTGGTTGAGATTGATCGAACCCTGGATCGCCGGATCGCCGCCCGAGAGCGACAGGCCGCGAAAGCGGTAGTCGGTGACCAGTGCAACGTTGCCGGTGACGGTGAATTCGCTGGGCGGCGCAGTTTCGTCTTCGGCGGAGGCCGGGACCGCCACGAAGGCCGAACCGGCAAGAACGGTTGCGGCGACGAGGCCGCGGACGGACGTAAGCATATCAATCTTCCTTCGATTGTGATTTTGCTCGTCCCACCTGCGCGCATGCCTTGCTCCTCGTTAGTCGGGTGCATTGGGCATTTGCCAGGCCGTCCTGCATACTAATGCTGCGCTGCACAAGAGCAATTGCGCAACTCTATTGCCTTGCCCTCACCTTCTGTGCCTTTTCGGCCACAGCGACAGGGAGTGACCGCGGTTGCTTGCCCCCCAGCGCGCGCCGCCTTATATGCCGCTGCGGTCTCCGCCCCCATGATTCAAACGCTCCGCCAGCTTTTCCGCGCCCCGCCCCAGCGCGCCCTGCCCGCCGTGCCGCCGGGTGAGCGGGTCTATGCGATCGGCGACATCCACGGCCGCCTCGATTTGCTGGAGGCCTTGGCCGCAACGATCGAAGGCGACGACCGGACGCGCGGCGCGGCCACCGCGACCATAATCCTGCTGGGCGATCTGGTCGATCGCGGTCCCGACAGCGCCGGAGTGATCGCTTTCGCGCGCGCCTGGCAGCAGCGCCGCGCGGTGCGAATCCTGCTGGGCAACCACGAAGAGATGTTCCTCGGCGCGTTCGACAAGCCCGAAGTGCTCCGCCAGTTCCTTCGCTTCGGCGGGCGCGAGACTGTGCTGAGCTACCCGGTCGATCCCGCCGCCTACAACGCAGCCGACATGTCCGAAGCCCGCGCGCTGATGCGGCACCACGTTCCGGCAGCGGATTTGGACTTTCTGCGCAGCTTCGAGGACCAGATCGCGATCGGAGATTATCTGTTCGTCCATGCCGGAATCGCCCCCGATGTGCCGCTCGACGAGCAGACGCCGGGCGATCTGCGCTGGATTCGCGAACCTTTCCTCAGCCATCGCCAGTCGCATGGCCCGGTCGTGGTGCACGGCCATACGATCACCGACGATGCGGTGATCCGCGCCAACCGGATCGGCCTCGACACCGGTGCCTATGCGTCGGGACGGTTGACCGCGCTGGCGCTTGAAGGCACCCAGCGCTGGCTGATCGAAGCGCGGCAGGACGAAGACGGAGCCATCGCCTGCGCCAGCAGACCTGCGGAATAGGACACGTTATATGAAGATTGCGATGGTCGGATCCGGCTATGTCGGCCTGGTCTCGGGCGCCTGCTTTGCCGATTTCGGGCACGAGGTGGTGTGCATCGACAAGGATCCCGCCAAGATCGCCAACCTCAACGCCGGGGTCATGCCGATCTACGAGCCGGGCTTAGCCGAGTTGGTCGCGAACAATGTGCGCGGCGGGCGGCTGAGCTTCACTACCGATCTGCCCAGCGGCATTGCCGGGGCCCAGGCGATCTTCATCGCGGTCGGCACGCCTTCGCGGCGCGGCGACGGCCACGCCGATCTGTCGTTCGTCTATGCGGTGGCCGAGGAAGTAGGCCAGCACCTCTTGGACCCGGCAGTGATCGTCACCAAGTCGACCGTACCGGTGGGCACCGGCGATGAGGTCGAGGCGATCCTGCGCAAGGCCGCACCGCCGCCCAACTTCGCGGTCGCCTCCAATCCCGAATTCCTCCGCGAAGGCGCGGCGATCGACGATTTCAAGCGCCCCGACCGGATCGTGATCGGCACCGATGACGAATGGGCGCGCGGCGTGATGCGCGAGGTTTATCGCCCGCTGTTCCTCAATCGCGCGCCGATCCTGTTCACCAGCCGCCGCACCGCCGAGCTGA
Source organism: Novosphingobium sp. (assembly GCA_031421295.1). Classification (GTDB taxonomy): domain Bacteria; phylum Pseudomonadota; class Alphaproteobacteria; order Sphingomonadales; family Sphingomonadaceae; genus Novosphingobium. The sequence goes on along the minus strand of JANOOJ010000015.1, from coordinate 8,662 downwards.
TCAAATACGCCGCCAATGCCTTCCTCGCGACCAAGATCACCTTCATCAACGAGATGGCCGATCTGTGCGAGAAAGTCGGCGGGGACGTGCAGGACGTGGCGCGCGGCATGGGGCTGGATGGCCGGATCGGCACCAAGTTCCTCCACGCCGGCCCGGGCTACGGCGGCAGCTGCTTCCCCAAGGACACGCTGGCACTGCTCAAGACCGCCGAGGACTATGGCAGCCCCTCGCAGATCGTCGCGGCGGTGGTGCGCGTCAACGACGAGCGCAAGCAAGCCATGGGCCGCAAGGTGATCGCCGCGCTGGGCGGTGAAGCCAGCGCGAGCGGCAAACGCGTCGCGCTGCTCGGCCTGACCTTCAAGCCCAACACCGACGACATGCGCGACGCGCCCTCGCTGGCGATCGCGCAGGCGCTGCTGGATGCCGGGGTCGAGGTGGTCGCCTATGATCCCGAGGGGATGGAACTCGCCAAGCCCATGCTGCCCGGCGTGGCGATGGCAGCTTCCGCCTATGCCGCGATCGAAGGCGCGGACGCGGTCGCGCTGGTCACCGAATGGGATGCGTTCCGCGCGCTCGACCTTGCCAAAGTCAAGCAGTTGCTCAAGACGCCGGTGATGATCGACTTGCGCAACGTCTATGAACCGGCCGAAATGCGCGGCGCAGGGTTCACCTATACCAGCATCGGACGCCCCTGACGCCTATGGTGGCTCTCGATTGCCGACACCCGCGCCCGGTTCAACGATGAATGTGGCGGGAGCCATCTGCGCGCTCCGCCGTTCCAGTCCTGAACCGCAATCGCAGAAAGGCCGATCGCCGTGTACGCATCACGCCGCGAACAGGTGGTCGCCGCATTGGCCTCGGCCGCGATCGTGCTTGGCTTCATCATCATGCTGGTGCTGGGGCTGAGGGTCGGCTGGCTGCCGCCCAAGGCTGCTGCGCTCATCTCGGTCAATGTGGAACCGAACCAGCCGCCACCCCGTCCGCCCGAGCCGCCCGCGCGCCAGCGCACGCGCGAGAGTGCCCCGAAAAACGCCGCCGCGCCGCGCGCGCTCCGAAACGAGGCGACACCGATTGTCGCGCCGCCGGTGGTTCCTCTGATCGTTCCGCCCCCAATTATCACCGCGCCGCTCGCCGGGACCGGTGCCGCTGCATCGCAAGGCGCCTCCGACCTGCCCGGACCGGGCCAGGGGGCCGGCGGCGATGGTAACGGCACTGGCGGCGGCGGGCTGGGCGGGAACGGCGATGGTGGCGGCGTTCCGGTTGTCGGCCCACGCCAGATCCGCGGCAAACTGTCCTTTCGCGACTTGCCCGGCGGCCTGCTCCAGCCCGGCCAGCAAGCGCGGGTGGGGGTCCGCTACACGGTGGACGTCGACGGTCGGGTGACGGGTTGTATCACCGACCAGCCGAGCGATCTTCCGCTCGCCAATGCCATGACTTGCCGCCTGATCGAACAACGCTTCTTCTTTCGCCCCGCCCGCGACAGGGCGGGACGCGCAGTGCGCTCGGTGATCGTGGAAACGCATACGTGGTTCAGCCGCGAGGAGCCGTAACGCGCACCCGTCGCGTCGTGGGACTTAGCCGCCTGTGGCGTCGTGCGATTGATGATGCAGATCAATCGGCTGGTTGGTAAAGAATCTGTCCCGCCGTCTGCGTTCGGTCCGGCGATAGCTCATCAGCAGGCCAAGCGCGGCAAGGCACAGCGACAGGATGATCAGATAGGCAGCAATTTCACGCATCATCCACTCCGACCCACTCTGCCGCTGAATCAGGAAAAGTCGGCAAGGAGCGAATGGTTCCATCCGCCGCTGAAAACAGCGACGGTCCGCCAATCGCTGGGCGTATCGCGGGAATTTGCCAGGGGGCCTGTAAGCCGGGTTCTGTAGCGCAGTCGGTATCCTTGCGGACCGCTCCTGCACCGGCAGCCATTCCTCTAGGCGCAACGTTGCCGCAGCGCTCAAGCAACCAACCCGGGCGGTCGGGGCGAAACACCCCAGCCTGGTCTTGCGACCAGACGCGCCGCCCCTATTCGGTCTTGCTCCGGGTGGGGTTTGCCATGCCGCCACTGTTACCAGCGGCGCGGTGCGCTCTTACCGCACCCTTTCACCCTTACTCCACCGACCCGCTCATCCTGAGCTTGTCGAAGGAGCGGTCTGCTCTCTGTGGCACTTTCCCTGGACTTCGCAGCAAACCGCTAGTCCGGCGGGCGTTACCCGCCACCCTTGTTTCGTGGAGCCCGGACTTTCCTCGGCACTTGCGTGACGCGGCTGCCCGGCCCCCTGGCGTGGGTGAGTTTAGGGATTCGAGTGCCCGATCACAACCCCGCATGCTGACCCATTTGAGGTCTGAGTTTCACTTGCCGACATCGAGATGCTCGTGAGCAAGGTATCTATCCTTGCGGGCGATGAGCCGTTCCATCTCTTCGCCGAGCGCTTCGGCTTTTGCGGCGCCGCCAACCTTTCGCCCGACGACTGCCCACCACTTCGCATCCGACGGCGAGAAGTTGGTGTAATGCAAATCGGAATAGCCGCCTGGCAATGGAAAAATGATCACCATGTCCCACTCACCGGTGTCGGGATGCAACACGGTGGGCAGGGGTATTCCGGCTTCCCGCATCGCCGGCAGGTAGATGTTGTGCCAAATGTCTTTCGCGCGCGCCGTGCTGTTGGGTATGAACTTCCACATGGTCACGTCGAGGTAGCGAGCATCCTCACGCATCTTGGGTGCGTCGATGGTTTGCGCCGAACCTGGCATCGACAGCGCCAGACCTGCCGCGAGTATCGAAAGTGCGAAAAAGCGCATTGTTTGGCCCCTGCTGCCCCTATGGACCCACTCTAACATAGGACCGCCCGTTCCGCACCTACCGCGTCTTCCCGCTGTCCCGATCCAACAGCAGCGCGAAGAGGATCGCCGAGCATTCGCCATCGACCAGCCCGTCGATCACATGCGGGCGCCAGCGCCGCTGGAATGCGCGCATCGCAGCGGGGCCGACTGAGATGTCATAACCGTAGCGTTCGAGCGCGAGGAAGAACGCCGCGTCGTTCTCGTAAGGGCTGGGCATCGTCAGTTTGGGACGCGGCAAGGCCAGCTTGTGCGCGGCGAGCAGTTCCCAGTCGAACAGCTCGCCGGGGTCCTCCTTGCGCGCCGGGGCAACGTCGGAATGGCCGACGATATTGGCAAACGGCATCTTGTAGCGCTTGACGATCGCGTGGAGCAGCGGGAGCAGCGCTTCCATCTGCGCCTCGGGGAACGGGCGATAGCCGAACTCGTGCCCCGGGTTGACCAGCTCGATGCCGATGCTGGCGGCGTTGACATCGCTCACTCCGCGCCAGAAGCTCTTGCCCGCATGCCAGGCGCGGTGGGCCTCATCGACCAGCTGGGTAACGGTGCCATCCTCATCGATCACATAATGCGCAGAAACCCCCGCTTCGGGATTACACAACCGCTCCAACGCGCCCTCCGCGCTCTCCATACCCGTGTAGTGCAGCACCACCATCGACACTGGCTGATCGCGCTCGTTCCAGTTGGGCGACGGGCGCTGGTGGTGGATCAGTTCGGACATCAGGCGACGGGAAGCACCGCACCCATCACCAGCGCATCCTCGCTCAGTGCATATTGCAGCCCGCCGCCAATGCCCGCAGCGAGTTGGTGGAGCATGAAGGCAGGCGCGGTGCGGCTGGACAGCTCGCCTTCGGCCAAAGTGCCGTCGAGTGCGCGGCCGATCACCGGGTCGAAGGCAATCCGAGGACCGCTGGCACGGATCACGATCTCGCTTGCCCCTTCGCGCAGTTCCGCACCGATTTCCAAAGTGCCGCCCCGGATCAGCGCTTCGATCCCGATCAGCGCGAGGTTGAGCAGCGTCTTGACCGCCGGCTTGGGCAGCACATCGCCGCCCAGTGCCCAGGTGACCGTCACGCGTTCATTATTGCCGACCAGCGCATCGACCAGCGCCTTGGGCTCCTGCACCGGGACCAGCTCGCCAAAGCCGCCAGCCGCGCCGAACGCGAGGCGGAAGAACTTGAGCTTGTCGGCAGAGATTTTCGCGCTTTGCTCGAGCAGTTCGAAGCAGCGCTTGCGCATTTCCGGGTCTTTTTCCTCGGCGAGGAGTTCGAGTCCGTTGTTGAGCGCGCCCACCGGGCTCAGCAAATCGTGGCACAGCCGCGAACACAGCAGGCTGGCGAGGTCGAGGGATTCGGGCATCGGGTTTCCTGGATTCGGCAGATTTGCCCTCCCTTACCCGGCGACGACTCGCGTGGAAAGCGCTCGTCGCTCGGTTCGGCGGCAGTCGGCGCTTTCCTACCGCTGGCGGCTCTGATAGCTTTCGCGGATATGTACATCCGTTCGCTCGAGCTTCGCGATCTGCGGGCCTTCACCAAAGCCAAGCTGGAATTCCTATACCCCGGTCGCAAGCTGACGACGCACCCGTTCGAAGCGGCCGAACGACAGAACCTGGTCGATCCGCGCCATGGTAACATCAACGTCGTCCTGGGCGTCAATGGATCGGGCAAGAGCACCGTGCTGGAGGCCAGCGCGCTGGCCTTCCTGTCGATGGTTTCGCAGAGCGGGTACACGCCGCGGACGCTGATCCGCCGGCGCCATGGCGCGCCGCTGACCAACGCTACGATCAACCTCAAGCTTGCGATCCATCCCGCCGATGTTCCGCACTGGAAACTGGGCAAGGAGCTGGTCGAGCCACTCCAGTGCAGCATCGACAAGACCGGTGACTACGAATTCCTGCGCGGCCCGCCCGCCGAAAGCAAGCTGTTCAGAGAGATGTACACCGATCGCAGCCCTGCGTTTCTGCTGATGGGCTACGGTGTATTCCGACGCACCGAGGCCGCGTCGCAGGGCGAACTGCAGAGCCGGCAGAAAATCCGGCTACCGCGCTACGACCGGGTCTATTCGCTGTTCGAGGACAGCGCCACGCTGATCCCGCTGAGCAGCTGGTTTCCAAACGTTGAGAATAAGGCGCGGCGCAAGGAGATCGTCGACCTCATCAATCGCATGACGCCCTCGACGGTTCGCTTCCAGGGCAAGGTCGAAAGCGGGGAGATGATCTTCAAGTATCGCGGGCTCGAACTGCCCTTCGCGGCGCTGTCGGCCGGATACCGCGGCCATCTCGGCTGGGTCGGCGATCTGCTTTATCGACTGGACGAGGTGACCGGACCGAAACAGACGCTGCGCAGCACAAGGGGGGTGGTGCTGGTGGACGAGATCGACGCCCACCTCCACCCCGAATGGCAACAGGAGATCGTCTCCGCGCTGGCGAATGCGCTGCCGCGTATCCAGTTCATCTTCACCACCCACAGCCCGCTGATCACCGGCACGCTCGAACGCGCCAACATCAACGTCGTCTCGCGTAAGGGCACCGGGGCGCCGGTCGTCGCACCGCCCGAAGTCGAGATGTACGGGCTGAGTTCCGATCAAATCCTGCGGACCGATCTGTTCGGGCTCGAATCGACGCGCGACCCGGCGTTCCGCGCCGATCTGCTCGCGACGCGCAAGGACGCCGAAGACGGCAAGGAAGGCGCAGCGGTAGCGTTCATGCGCAAGGCAGCGCTGGGCGCGGGTGCCGAACAGGCCGCTCAGGCCGAGCCGCCACCGACGCCCGACTGGCTCAAGAAAATGGCACAAAAGAGCTGAACCGCGATGGTCCGCTATCCAATCGCGCTTGCCGATCTCAATACGAAGATCGACGCTGAAAGTGCCACATGGCGGCAGCGGGCTGACACGATGACCGCCGAAAATATCGCGGAAGCAACGCTCAAGCACAAAGTTTCGGTCTGGAGCGAAATCAAGCCCGCTTACATGCGCGCGCAATTCAATAAGTGCATATACTGCGAGCGGCCGCTCGCGGGCCTTGTCGCGGGCAAGGTCGAGCAGGATGTCGAGCATTACCGACCGAAGGGCAAGATTTCTGCTTGGCCGAAAGCCAACAGCGGCCTGTCCTACAGTTTCTCCACGGGCGATCCGAAGCCGCACGGCTATTACTGGCTGGCTTTCTCGATCCAGAATTACGCCGCCTCGTGCAAACCATGCAATTCGACGCGCAAGTCGGACTCCTTTCCTATCGCAGGTACGCGCGGCGATGCCACGCTGACGCTCAAGCAGCTCAACACCGCCGAAAAGCCGCTGATCGTCTTCCCGTTCGGCGACTGGGGCGACGATCCGGCGGAATTGTTCCGCTTCGAGGGCATCCTCATCCACCCCAAAGCGGAGACGGGCAAAAAGCACCGGCGCGCGCGCGTGACGATCGACTTCTTTGGCCTCAACGATCGCGAGGAGCTGTGGGAGGATCGCTTTCGCGTGATCCGGTCGGTTTTCGCGAATGTAGAGGTTCGCCAGACAACGACCAAGGCCGACCGGCGCGCCGCCGCAGAACGCGCGATCGCCGACTCAATTTCGATCGCGGGACCGCAGGCATTGTGTGCTCGCGAGTTCCTGAGCCTGCTCGAAACCGATCCCGATGCTGGTTTTCAGACCTTTCTTGCCGCTGAGGAATTTCTTCGCAACAAACGCGCAGGCTGACACCACCCGTAAAAATGCGCATCTTTCCGGCTTTTGAACTTGCTCCCATTGCAGGTCCCGGTCGGCATTTTTTCTCGCCTTACCCCTCCACAACTCGCGTTGAAAGCGCCACGAAGCCGTCCGCCCCATCGCGCCACCAGCCGACCGTGCCATCTGCGACAATCGCCCAGATGCGCCCGTCACCGCTGGTCGCAGCGCGGTCGGTCGCAGAGGGCGCGGTCGATCCATTGGGATGCGAATGATAATAGCCTAGCAGTTTGAGTTCGCCTGCGCGCTCCGCCCGGTGGGCGAAAAACAGTGCGGCAGGATCGATTTCGAAGTGGCGCAACCGGTCCGTAGCAACATTGGCGGCAGGCCGGACGAATTCGATCCGGTCGCGGCTCGCCGTGGACCCGAGCAGCAATCCACAGCACTCCTCGTTTCCGGCACGCGCCGCTTCGGCCCGCAGTGTTGCAATCGCGCCACTTGTCACTTCGATGGTCATTCCCATCTGATTAGCATGGGGGCCAAGGACAACGATACAATCATCGAAGGCGTGATTCTGGAAGGCGGCCAGCGGCTCGACAAGGCCTTGGCCGAGGCCAGCGGGCTGTCGCGCGAACGGATCAAGGCGCTGCTCGGCGAAGGGGCGATTTCGCTCGACGGTGCGCCCGCCGGGCAGCCTGCGACGAAGCTCGCCAGTGGTACCAAATTCGCCATTACCGTCCCTGCCGCGACTACCGCCGAAGCCGCGCCGCAGGATATTCCGCTCCATATCGTGTTCGAGGACGAACATTTGATCGTGATCGACAAGCCTGCCGGGCTGGTGGTTCATCCCGCAGCAGGCAATCTCGACGGGACGCTGGTCAACGCGCTGCTTCACCACTGCGCCAAAAGCGGGCGAGGCCAATTGTCGGGCATCGGCGGGGTTTCGCGACCGGGGATCGTCCACCGGATCGACAAGGATACCTCGGGGCTGCTGGTGGTCGCCAAGACCGACGCCGCGCATGAGGGGCTGGCAAAACAGTTCGCCGACCATTCGATCGAGCGCGCCTATCTGGCAGTTACTTCCGGCCAGCCGATGCCGCCTGCTGGAACCATCACCGGGGCAATTGCCCGCTCGAACACCAACCGCAAGAAGATGGCACTGGTCGCTGATGGCAGGGGCAAGCATGCGGTGACACATTACAAAACGCTTGAACGTTTTCGCGACGCCGCGCTGGTCGAGTGCCGCCTCGAAACCGGGCGAACCCACCAGGTCCGCGTTCACCTCGAATCAATCGGCCATCCGCTATTGGGCGATCCTGCCTATGGACGCGCACCTTCGCGGCTCCGGCCGCTCCTCACCCGGCTCGATTTCGCCCGCCAGGCGCTTCATGCTGCGGTGCTGGGCTTCATCCATCCCGTTTCGGGCCAGTTCCATCGCTTCGAGAGCGCGCCGCCTGCCGATTTGCGGGAACTGTTGGTCGAATTACGAGCTTCAAGTTGAGCTATGTGCTATAAATGAAAGCCTGTGTGGCTGCCATCGGCGGATGCCTATATAGGGTCCTGCCATAGGTACGCTGACAATTCGGAAGGACGGGTTAGCTTAAGTGACCAAGACGCAACGCAATCTGACGACGATGCCGGCACTGGGCGGTGAGCAGAGCCTCAACCGCTATCTGTCGGAAATCCGCAAGTTCCCGGTGCTGACCGCCGAGCAGGAATATATGCTCGCGAAGCGCTATGCCGAGCATCAGGATCCCGAAGCGGCGGCCCAGCTGGTCACCAGCCATTTGCGGCTCGTGGCGAAGATCGCGATGGGTTATCGCGGCTATGGCCTGCCGGTTTCCGAGCTGATTTCCGAAGGCAACATCGGCCTGATGCAGGGCGTCAAGAAGTTCGAGCCCGAGCGCGGCTTCCGCCTCGCCACCTATGCGATGTGGTGGATCAAGGCCTCGATGCAGGAATTCATCCTGCGCAGCTGGTCGCTCGTCAAGATGGGCACCACTGCGGCGCAGAAGAAGCTGTTCTTCAATCTGCGCCGGATGAAGAAAAACATGGACGCTTACGAGGATTCGGATCTCCATCCCAATCAGGTGACAGCCATCGCGACCAAGCTCGGCGTGGCCGAGCATGAGGTGGTCAACATGAACCGCCGGATGATGATGGGCGGCGA
>JANOOJ010000014.1:0-2740 GCA_031421295.1 Novosphingobium sp. | reverse complement strand
GCGGTCTATTCGCCGGCGATGACCGACTTCATCTTCATGGTGAAGGATTCGAGCTATATGTTCGTCACCGGCCCCGACGTGGTCAAGACCGTGACCAACGAGATCGTCACCCAGGAAGAGCTGGGCGGGGCGATCACCCATTCGACCAAGACCAGCGTCGCCGATCTGGCGCTGGAAAACGACATCGAGGCGCTCCTCGCTGCGCGCGATTTCTTCGATTTCCTCCCGCTGTCGAACCGCGAGGAAGTGCCCGAGCGGCCGACCGCCGATCCGTGGGACCGCACCGAGGCCAGCCTCGACATGGTGATCCCGGCCAGTGCCAACCAACCATACGACATGCACGAAGTGGTGCGCAAAGTGCTGGACGAGAGTGATTTCTTCGAAATTCAGCCGGGCCACGCCGCCAACATCATCTGCGGCTTCGGGCGGATCGAGGGGCGCACCGTTGGGGTCGTCGCCAACCAGCCGATGGTGCTGGCGGGTTGCCTCGATATCAACGCCTCCAAAAAGGCCGCGCGGTTCGTGCGGTTCTGCGATGCCTTCAACGTGCCAATCCTGACCTTCGTTGACGTCCCCGGCTTCCTCCCCGGCACCGCGCAGGAACTCGGCGGGATCATCAAGCACGGCGCCAAGCTGCTGTTCGCCTATGCCGAGGCGACCGTGCCCAAGATCACCGTGATCACCCGCAAGGCCTATGGCGGGGCCTATGACGTGATGGCCAGCAAGCACCTGCGCGGCGATCTCAACTACGCATGGCCGACCGCCGAAATCGCGGTGATGGGCGCAAAAGGCGCGGTCGAGATCATCTTCCGCCAGGACATCGGCGACCCCGACAAGATCGCCGAACGGACGAAGGAATACGAAGACCGCTTCGCCAACCCCTTCGTCGCGGCAAGCAAAGGCTTCATCGACGAGGTGATCCACCCGCACTCGACGCGGCGGCGGATTGCGCTGGGGCTACGGAAGCTGAGGAGGAAGAGTTTGGAGAACCCGTGGAAGAAGCATGACAATATTCCGTTGTGAGGAGTTCCAGGTCGATGCCAAAATTTGAAAAAGGGGATCTAGTTCGACTCAAATCAGGCGGTCCCTTGATGACGGTTGACAGATACCCCGGTGAAGAAAGCGGCCATTTCAAACTGTCGTGGAGCGGGCTGAAGGAGATTCTCTGGCGAGAATACAGATGCGTTTGGTTTGATGGCGATACGTTGAAGACCGGAGATTTTGATGAATATCTTCTTGTTTCAGCGAGCATTCCGGGTGACACAAAATGAAACTAGGCCGCCTGAACCACATCGGTATCGCCACGCCCTCAATCGCCACCTCGGTCGCGCATTACCGCGATGTCATGGGCGCTTGCGTGCGCTCGGCTCAAACATTATAATGACCTTATAATGTGAAGGAGTCCTCCGCCATGCAGACCGAACGCGTAACTTATCTGACCAGCGCCGAACACAAGGCCGCGCTGGAGGCTTTTGCCAAAGCACGCGGCGAAAGCGTGGGCCACGTCGTGCGTGAGGCGACGGCAAGTTATATCGCCCAGCCGCCCGAGCAAAAGGACGAACACGAGGAAGCGTTGGATCTGCTCATCCCAGCACTCGAAGCCATGCTCGCCAAATGGAGCCGACAGATGGATTCGATGGAGTCGGATTTGAAGCGGGCCAGCGATTCGGTCGATCGTGCGCTTGAAGGTGACTTGCAGTGAGCGCGTCCGAGAAGGCACTGAGCGCGGTCAAGATGGTATTCACTTACCAAGAGCGGATGGATGCCATCGCCGCGTCGATTGCGTCGGTGAGCGAGCGGTTGGAGCGGCTTGCCGACAGTCACGCCAATTTGCGCGACCGGGTCAGCCGGATCGAAGGCGCAATCGATGGATACAATATGGCGCAATCGGCCCAGAAGCGTTTGCCGAAGGACTAGCCGTGGATGTCAATCTGAGCGTCATCATTTCAGCTATCGAAGAAATTGATCGAGCATGAGCACCTACGAAGCAACCGTCGAATGGTACTTGGGCGAAGGGGAATCCTTCGAGACTCGCGAATACAGCCGCGCGCATCGCTGGACCTTCGATGGCGGAGCGGATGTTCCGGCCTCGGCCTCTCCGGCGGTGGTCGGCACGGTCTTTTCGGACCCGGCAGGGGTCGATCCCGAGGAGGCGCTGGTGGCCGCGCTGGCGAGTTGCCACATGCTGTTCTTCCTCGATCTCGCCTCACGTTCGGGGGTAAGCGTCACCTCCTATGTCGATCACGCGATGGGGGGGCTCGGCAAGCGCGACGACGGCGTGGTCGCCATGCTTGGCGCGACGCTGCGGCCCCGGATAAGCTATGCCGCCCCGGTCGATGCGGCCAAGATCGCGGGGCTGCACCACAAGGCGCATGCGCTGTGCTACATCGCCAATTCGGTCAACTTCCCCGTCACAGTGGAGCCTGCGGAATGAAACTAGGGCGGCTCAATCACATCGGCGTCGCCACGCCGTCGATCGCCGAGAGCGTGGTGTTTTACCGCGACGTGATGGGTGCGACCAAGATCCATGAGCCGTTCGATCTGTCCGAACAGGGCGTGAAGGTCTGCTTCGTCGATACGCCCGGCCCTTCGACAGGCTCAGGGCAATCGGATTCGGGAGGAACCCAGATCGAGCTGGTCGAGCCACTGCCCGGCAATACCTCGATCGCGGGTTTTCTTGCAAAGAACCCGGCGGGCGGGCAGCACCACATGTGTTACGAAGTTCCCGACATCCACGCTG
>JANOOJ010000013.1:0-10124 GCA_031421295.1 Novosphingobium sp. | reverse complement strand
GCCACACTTGCAAATTTTCCCGGAAATCCTCTTGTCCTGCGCCGAGGCTGTGGTTAGCATTCCCTTCATGTCGGCCTGTTGGCCGCAAATGGGGGTTTTCCAGATGTCTCAGGCTTTCCACGGCGCAGCACGTCGCCGTTCGGCGCTTCTCGTATCCACCGCCGTAATCGGCCTGACCCTGTCGGTCCCCGCTTTTGCCGAGGAAACCGCCGGTCCGCTGGTCCGCCCCGACGCGGTCGGTCCCGAAGCCTATGGCAGCACCGGCGCGCTGCTCGATCCGAGCCAGCCCGTGCCGTTCTCGACCACGATCCCCGGCCCAACCTTCGGCGTCACCCGGATCGCACCCGAACCGCAGATCCTGATTGCCAATCCCGGCACGCCGACCACCGCGCGCGATCCTGCCAACATCACCGGCGTCGGGCAGATGTTCGTCAACAACGGAAACGGTTCGATCGGGCTGTGCACCGGCACGCTGGTCAACCCGCGCATGGTGATTTTCGCGGCGCACTGCGTCAACGGCCGCGCCGCCGGGGCCTATGGCAACAATTCGGGCGGCGTCCCGATCGCTTTCGGGTTCGAGACCAACACCCGCGCCAATGCGCCGGGGCAACCCGACGAATTGCTCAACTGGTTCAACGGCGGCAGCACCGGGCCGGGGCTGGGCAAGACCAATGTCGCGCAGGCGCTCTACAATGCCAACTACATCGCCTATAATCCCCGCTCGCTCGAGCCCAATGCGCGCGGCTTCCTTTATGCCGATATCGCAACCGCCTCGCTCGACACCCCGACCCCGAACACCATTCCGACCTGGGCGCTGCTGTTCTCGCAGCTGCCGGCGGTGCCGATCACGGCGGCGGGCACCGGCTATCATGTCGGCATGGCCGGTTACGGCGGCAACGGTACCGGGCAGACCGGAACAGCGCCGATCGATTTCCGTCGCCGCGTCGCCGAAAATACCCTGGGCGCGCTCGCCAGCCTCGACGAGTTCCAGAACTTCCTGTTCGGCACCTCATCGACCACCACCGCGCAGAACCTCTACTGGATCGATTTCGACGATCCGCGCCGCGGCACCCCCAGCGCCTCGCCGTTCGATTTCAACGCCTGGCGCGACAATGCCCTGCCCAACGAAGGCAATACCGCCGGGGGCGATTCGGGCGGACCGCTGATCATCGACCGCAACTTCGCCAAGTCGGTCGTCATCGGCGTGCTCTCGGGCGGGTACACCCGGTTCTTCAACGGACAGCCTGCCAACGGCTACGGCACTGCGGCCTTCTACCAGCCGCTCTATCTCTACTGGGACTGGATCGCGGCGAACAATCCCTATCACTATGTCGGCTCGCTCGCGGGCAGCCGCAACTGGACCGATCCGACCCACTGGGTCACCAACCTCGATCCCAATTACCAGATCATCGTCAACGGCCAGTTGGTCAACGGCATCCCGGGCGATGTCGGCGCGCAAACCGCCGATCAGCCGGGGTTCGGCCAAGCCTGCTTCCAGACCACGACCTCGAGCGAGTGCTACGACGTCGCGTCAAACACTGTGACGATCAATACCAACCCCATCGGCACCGTTGGCAACAACGCCGCCACGGTCGCGATCGGCGAAGCCAGCGACGACGCGGCGACGGTCGGCATTGCGCAGATCGTCGATCGCGAGGCGGTGTCCGAGTTCGACCTTGCCGCGCTCACCGGCGGGCGGCCTAGCGGCACAGCGGTGGCGCAAGGCGAGCAGGGTAATCAGGCGCTGCCCCCGGCCACGCTCGCCAGCGGGCTGCCCGGCGCGACCAACTTCGTGCCCAACAATTTCGACGGCAACCGTCTGACCGCTGCGGCGCCGCGCTATTTCGACGTGACGCTGGGCGCGGCGGGCACCACCACGCTTAACAGCACGGTGGTGATCGATCGCTTCACCATGGCCAATGCCGGTGCGATGCTGGATATCCAGTCGACCGGGTCGCTGACCAGCCTGATCAGCATTACCCAGATGACCGGCACGATGCAGGTCAACGGGACGCTGCTGACCCCGGGCGATTACTTCATGATGGCGGGCGGCCTCAACGGCACCGGCACGATCACCAGCGCGTTCTTCACCAGCGCGGCAGGCACGATCTCGCCGGGGACCACTGGAGCTACGGGCACGATCGGCACGCTGACTTTCCGCGGCAACACGATCTTCGCTTCGGGCACCACGCTGCTGGTCGATCTGGGCGCGGATGCCATTTCGGACAGGATCGTGGTCCAGCCGACCACGTTCAGCGGCACGACGCCGACTAACGGCATCGCCAATGTCGGCGGTCGCGTGCTGTTCTCGGTCGCCACCGGGTCCACGCCGCGGGCCGGAAACACCTATTCGATCGTCAATGCGGCCAGCGTGACCGGTACCTTCTCGCAAGGCTCAGCGCTCAGCGCAATCCTGACCCCGACCTTCATCTATTCGTCCAACGCGGTACTGGTGAGGCTCCAAGCGGGGCTCTACGGCAATGTCGTATCGGGCAATTCCCCGGTGCAGCTCGCCTATGCGCAACTGCTCGATCAGAACCGCGCGCTGGCCGGAAACACCGGCCTGCTGGGGCTGTTCGACGTGCTCGATCTGCAGTCGGCCGGAACGATCCAGACGACGCTCGAATCGTGGGCGCCGCGGACCGAAACGCTCAAGACTTCGATGGCCAGCGCCGTGCTGGACAATATGTCGCGGTTCTATCGTGAGCGGCTGAACTCACTCGATCTGGGCGGGCTTGGCGGGACGGTGGCCTATATCGGCAAGCCGCTTCAGGCGGTGCAACGCGCGACGCTGCCCGGCCAGGCGGTCGTCGCCAACAACTTCGCCGGTCAGAGCGACGATAGCGACGATTCGGTCACCGTCCGCGAAGGCAAGCTGCCCGAGAATATGAGCGGGTTCCTGGCCGGCGGTTATCTCGACGGTGACAGTCTGCCAATGGCCACAGCCATTCCAGGCGGTGGGCGCGATCAGTTCGACGGCTATTATCTGGCCGGCGGCATCGAGGTCGAAATGGGGCCGAACGGCGCGCTCGGTTTTGCGCTGTCCTATTCGGACATCGACGGGCAGACGACGCTCGCCTCGCAGACCGCCGAGAGCAAGCTGTATCAGGGCACGCTCTACGCCAAGGCCAATTTCGGCCAGATCTATGCCGACGGCATCCTCAGCGCGGGGCTGCTGTCCTCGCGGACCCAGCGCAATGTGGCGCTGCTGGCGACCAACTATACGCTCCGTTCGGTCGACGATGCACTGGCGGTGTCGGGTGAGGTTGGGCTCGGCGCGATGCTCGGCAGTGGCGGCGGGATCGAGTTCGGCCCGCGGGTTGCGCTGCGCGGCAGCTCGATCGGCTTCTCGCGGACCAATGAGACCGGCGGCGGTCCCGCGCTGACGCTTGCGCGCAAGACCATGACCAGCCTCGAAGGGCGGGCAGGGTTGGTGCTCAAGGGGACGGGCGCGGTCCGGCCATTCGGTTCGGCCTCTTACGTTCATGAGTTCCAGGATCGTCCGGGCGGCTTCGTTGCCAATTTCGTCGGAGGTCAGGGCGGCAATGTGATCTTCGCGCTGGCGGGGACCGATCGTGACTGGTTCGAAGTCAGCGGCGGGCTGGCCATCGACACCGGACCGTTCGAACTCTCGGTCAGTGCCGACACCACGATCGCGCGCCAGGACAT
The DNA here is from genome assembly GCA_031421295.1 of Novosphingobium sp. Lineage (GTDB taxonomy): Bacteria > Pseudomonadota > Alphaproteobacteria > Sphingomonadales > Sphingomonadaceae > Novosphingobium. The sequence goes on along the minus strand of JANOOJ010000013.1, from coordinate 6,455 downwards.
CAAGATGCAGAGCTACCGCGGCACGATCAAGTTCCGCTTCTGAGCGATGCGGGGCGGAGCGCAAGCGCTTCGCCCCGGTTTCTCCCAACCGCGTCTGCCGGGTGGCATAGTCAGCACCAGCCCGAGCGGCGACCGCGCCACGGTTCGGCGAGGCCTTCGGCAACCAGCTGCGCGCCCAGGCTACGGCCATTGCGGGTGACGGTGCGCAGCGCCCGCCCATAGCGATCGCGGTCGCGCGGGGCGGATTCGAGCACGAAGGGCCCCGCGTTGAGCAGGGCGGTCAGCCGCAGGGTCGCCGCATCGCCGCGGATGCGCTCGGCCGGACACTCGGCACCGTGCGTTTCGGGCGCGTTGATGTCGGCGATGCGGACTTTCTCCCCCGCCAGCCAGAAAGTATCGCCATCGACCACGCAGGTGATCCGGGGGGATTCCGCGCAGAGCGCAAAGGTGGCGGCGAGGAGCAGGGGCAGGGCCATGCGCGCCTATCGCGCGCCCCGACCCCTTCAGCCTATCCGGGGAAGTGCCTAGTTTTCGGCCATTTCAGAGGCTTAGGAACAGGCCGGCGAGCGCCGCGCTCATCAGATTGGAAAGGCTCCCGGCGACCAGCGCCTTGATCCCCAGCCGCGCGATAACCGGGCGCTGGTTGGGCGCGAGGCTGCCGGTCACCGCCATCTGGATCGCGATCGAGCTGAAGTTGGCGAAGCCGCACAGTGCAAAGGTGACGATCGCGACGGTCCGTTCGGACAGATCCTTGGCCTGGCCCAGATCGATAAAGGCGACGAATTCGTTGAGCACCACTTTGGTGCCGAACAAGCTCCCGGCTCGCAGCGCCTCGGCCCAGTCGGGCGCGCCGAGCAGGAGGAACACCGGGGCAAAGACATAGCCCAGCGCCATCTGGAACGACCATTCGGGATGGCCGAACCAGCCGCCGATCCCGCCGACCAACCCGTTGGCGAGCGCAACCAGCGCGACGAAGGCCAGCACCATTGCGCCCACCGCAACCGCCAGTCGCACGCCGGTTTGCGCGCCTTGGGCGGCGGCCATGATGATATTGGCAGGGCGTTCCTCATCATGCAGCGCGACGGGAACGCCGTCTTCGATCACCTGGTCTTCGCTGCCGCCCTTCGGGTCGGGCATGATCAGCTTGGCCATGACGATCCCGCCCGGTGCGGACATGAACGCGGCGGCGACGAGGTAATCGATCCGGATGCCCATGCTGGCATAGGCCGCCAGGATTGTCCCCGCGACCCCCGCCATGCCCACGGTCATCACGCAGAACAGCTGGCTTGGCGTCAGCGCGGCAAGATAGGGCCGGATCACCAGCGGCGATTCCGATTGCCCGACGAAGATGTTCGAGGCCGCGCACAGGCTCTCGACCTTGCTGATCCCGGTAACCCACTCCAGCGCGCCGCCAACCCAGCGGATCACCAGCTGCATCACCCCGATGTAGTAGAGGATCGAGATCAGCGCGGCGAAGAAGATGATCACCGGCAGCGCCTGGATCGCAAAGTTCTGGCCGAGCGGATCGGTCGCGAGGCTGCCGAACAGGAATTTGGTCCCCTCGCCGGCATAGCCGAGCAGCGCCGAGACCCCGCCCGCGACCGCCTGAAGCACGCGATTTCCGGCAGGCACGTAAAGCACCAGCGCGGCAAACCCGGTCTGCAGCGCAAAGGCCGCGCCGACCACGCGCGGGCGGATCGCGCGACGGTCCGCCGAAAGGAGGAAGGCGATGGCGAGGATCACCAGCATGCCCAGCAGGCTGTAAACGATATGCATTGGACGGATTCCCCCGCGCGACCGAATGCGCCTAGTGGTAATCGGCCCAGACGCTTGCGCCTAGCCCATTTCCGCCGTTGTCCTCCATGCACTTCCCACGTCCCCGCATCATCGCTAGAGATCGGCCATGCAGACCTCTCCTCCCGCCATCCCGCGCGCCCTGTTCATTTTCTCGCTGCTGTATGGCGGCCTTGCGATTCTCGCCGGGGTGCTGGGGACCAAGCTCGCCTCGCTCGGGCATTGGCCGGTGCTGGGCGATCTGGCGGTCGAATCCGGGATCTTCGCGTTCCTGTTGCTGGTGGTGATCGCCAGCGCCTTTGCCGAGCTTTACGGGCGCGACATGGCCAACCGGCTGGTCCGTTATGGCTTCATCCCGCTGATCGTCTCGATGATCCTGCTCAATGTGGTGATCCACCTTGTCCCGCCCGCACCGTTCTGGAGCGATCAGGAGGCTTTTGCGCGGCTGCTGGGGCAGGGCGCGCGGATGCAGTTCGCGGGGCTGATCGCCTACGGAACGTCGCAGACGCTTAATGTTGCGGTGTTCTCGCGCATGGCCAAGGGGGCGGAGGGCGGCAGACTGCTGTGGCTACGCGCGTGGGTGGCGGGGCTGCTTAGCCAAATCGTCGATACGATCCTGTTCATCTCGATCTCATTCTACGGGGTGGTGGACGCTGCCACCGGCGCGGCGCTGCCGATTGGCGCGATCATGGAAGGGCAGATCGTTTCCAAGCTGGTGCTCTCGACGATCATGGTCCCGCCGCTGATCTATGTCTTCGTGGCGCTGGGCCGCAGGCTGGACGGGCGGGACGCTGCCGCCTAAAGCGCCGACCATGTCCGACGCCCCCAACTCGCTGGCCCTCAGCAAGGCCGAAACGCTGATCGAGGCGCTGCCCTATTTGCAGCGCTACGCCGGGCGCACCTTTGTGGTCAAATACGGCGGCCACGCGATGGGCGACCCTGAACTGGCGCGCGACTTTGCCGCGGATGTCGTGCTGCTCAAAGCGGTCGGCATCAACCCGGTGGTGGTCCACGGCGGTGGCCCGCAGATCGGCGCGATGCTCAAGAAGCTCGGCGTCGAATCGCGGTTCGTCGATGGTCTGCGGGTGACCGACAAGGAGACCGCCGAAATCGCCGAAATGGTCCTGTCGGGCGGGATCAACAAGGAACTGGTCGGCTGGATCGCGGGGGCGGGCGGCAAGGCGCTCGGCATCTCGGGCAAGGACGGCGGGCTGGTCACCGCCAGCAAGGTTCGTCGCACCACGCGCGATCCGGACAGCAACATCGAGCAAGTGATCGATCTGGGCTTTGTGGGCGAGCCCGAGACGGTCGACATCACGCTGCTCGAGACTGCCTGCGCGGCGGGGATGATCCCGGTGATCGCGCCGATCGCGGCCGGGACCGATGGCAACACCTACAATATAAACGCCGATACGATGGCGGGGGCGATTGCCGCTGCACTGGGCGCGGCGCGGCTGTTCCTGCTGACCGATGTCGCGGGCGTGCTGGGCAAGGACGGCGAGCTGCTGACCGATCTCACCCCCGCCGACATCGCCCGGTTGCAAGCCGACGGGACGATCTCGGGCGGGATGATTCCCAAGCTGGAGACCTGCGTCCACGCGGTCGAGGCCGGGTGCGAGGCGGCGGTGGTGCTCGATGGCCGGGTGCCCCACGCGATGCTGCTCGAATTCTTCACCGCGCGCGGCGCGGGCACGCTGATCCACGCATGAAAGCGGTTGGCGCATATTGGAAGCGCCACGCTGCAATCCTAAGGCTCCGGTTGCCCCGCTGCGGCATGTTCGGCTAACTGCGGCTCCATTCCTAAGCGAAAGGCGCACCCAGTGCTGTTCCTCACCCTGTTCGAGATTGTCGGCTACCTGATCTCGATCATCGTCATGCTGGTCATCGTCCAGTTCGTGCTCAGCCTGCTGATCTCGTTCAACGTGGTCTCCATGCACAACGATTTCGTCGCGGCGATCTGGCGGGCGTGCAACGCGCTGCTCGATCCGATCCTCAAGCCGGTGCGGCGGATCATGCCGGGAACGGGCATGATCGACCTGTCGCCGATGGTGCTGATCATCGGGCTGACGATCCTCCAGATCGTGCTCAAGAATGTCGCCATTGCGAGTATGTCGTGAGCGCAGCCCTGATCGACGGCAAGGCCTTCGCCGAAGGACTCCGCGCTAAAGTCGCCACCTGTGCCGCCAGCTTCGAAGCCGCCGCAGGCCGCAAGGCCGGGCTGGCGGTGGTGCTGGTGGGTGAGGACCCGGCGAGCCAGGTTTATGTCCGCAGCAAGGGCAAGGCGATGCTGGCAGCGGGGATGGAGAGCTTCGAGCATCGGCTGCCTGACAATACCACGCAAGAGGCGCTGCTTGCCCTGGTCGACCGGCTCAATGCCGATCCCGCTGTCGATGGCATCCTCGTCCAGCTACCACTGCCCCGACACCTCGACGAACAGGCGGTGGTCGAGCGGATCGATCCGGCCAAGGATGTCGACGGTCTGACCCCGGTCAACACGGGCCGCCTGGCGCTGGGCTTGCCGGGGCTGGTGCCCTGCACCCCGCTGGGCAGCCTGATGCTGCTGAGGGGCCGGCTGGGGAGCCTGTCCGGGCTGAATGCGGTGGTGATCGGTCGCTCGATCCTGGTCGGCAAGCCGATGGCGCAGCTGCTGCTCGCCGAAAGCTGCACGGTGACGATCGCGCATAGCCGCACCCGCGACCTGCCCGAGGTGGTGCGCCGCGCCGATATTGTCGTCGCGGCGGTCGGGCGGCCCGGGATGGTGACGGGCGACTGGCTCAAACCCGGCGCGACCGTGATCGACGTCGGCATCAACCGCGTTCCTGCGCCCGAGGGCAAGACGCGGCTGGTGGGCGATGTCGATTTCGCCAGCGCCAGTGCAGTTGCGGGCGCGATTACCCCGGTTCCGGGCGGGGTCGGCCCGATGACCATTGCAGTGCTGCTGCGCAATTGCGTAGTCGCCGCGCACCGCAACGCGGGGGTGGCGCTGGCCGAGGGCGCGCTCTAGACTGCGGCGCATGAAGCGCCTCATCCCCCTGATCGCCCTGACTCTCACCGCTTGCGCCGGGGACGAACGGTTCGACCGGTCGCGGCTGCGCCCCACGGCCAACCCCAGCGCGGTGATCGCCGCCGAGCTTGCGTTTGCCAGCCTCGCGCAGACCAAAGGTCAATGGTCCGCGTTCCGCGCGACGGCGACCGGCGATGCGGTGATGTTCGCACCCGCCATGGTCCGCGCGCAGGACTGGCTCAAGGGACGGGCCGATCCGCCGGTCGCGGTGAAGTGGCAGCCGCATCAGGTTTGGTCGAGCTGCGACGGCTCGGTGGCGGTCACGCACGGCGCGTGGCAGCGGCCGGACAACACGGTCGGCTATTTCACGACCGTGTGGCAGCGTCAGCGCGACGGTGGCTACAAGTGGTTGTTCGACCACGCCGACACCCTCGCCCTGGCGCTCGATGCGCCCGAGATGATCACCGCCAAAGTGGCCGAGTGTCCCCCGCGCCGCTCCGGCCCGCCAGCGTCGCGGGTTGCTTCTGCGCCGTTCGATCCCGCTATGCGCAGCGGCAGGTCGGATGACGGCACGCTTACCTGGACCGTCACCGCCCAGCCCGACGGCGCGCACAACTTCTCCGCCGAAATGGTCACCGGCGGCGCGATGACGCCGGTCGTCATCGAAGAAGTCGCAGCCCAGCGCTAGCCCATGCTCGACCTCTTCCTCTCGGCCTTCGTCACCCTGTTCGTGGTGATCGATCCACCCGGCTGCGCGCCGATCTATGCCGGGCTGGTCAAGGGCGCGACCACGCGGCAGGCCACCACGATGGCGCTGCGCGCCAGCTTCATCGCCGCGCTGATCCTGCTGGTGTTCGCGGTGTTCGGCGAGAAATTGCTCGGCGCGCTGCATATCGAACTCAACAGCTTCCGCATCGCGGGCGGGATCATGCTGTTCGTGATCGCGCTCGACATGGTGTTCGAAAAACGCACCCAGCGCCGCGAGGAGCGCGCCGAGAAAGTCCGTGCCCAGAACGAGCTGACGCCCGAGGTCGACGACGTCTCGGTGTTCCCGATGGCGATGCCGATGATCGCCGGACCCGGCTCGATCGCCACGATCATGCTGCTCATGGCCCGCGCCGAAGGGACCGAGCAGACGCTGGTGATATTGGGCGCGCTGGCGGCAGTGCTGGTGCTGACCGCGCTGGCGCTGGTCGCGGCAGGCCCGCTGATGCGGCTGCTCGGCACAAGGGTCGAGGCAGTGATTACGCGGTTGCTAGGCGTGTTGCTGGCGGCGCTGGCGGCGCAATATGTGATCGACGGGGTGAAGGCGGTGTTGGGGTAAGGTCAGCGCGCGTGCTTCGACAGGCTCAGCATGAGCGGAAGTTTTTTCCAAGACCCGCTCAGCCTGAGCTTGTCGAAGGCGGCGCGCAACGTCCGAGCCAAGTGCTACTGCAACGTAACCCGGTCGTCATCCGCATCCCGCCGCCCGAAGAACTGCATCAGCTGGACCAGCAATTCGCAGCGTGCCGGGATGTCGTCGGCCTCGAGCAGCGCCTGTTTCGCGGCCGCATCGAACGGCGCGATCTGGCTGACGCCGTTGATCAAGCTGACATCGTCGAGCCGCGCGACCGATTCCCAATCGACGCTGTAGCCCTGCGCATCGGCAAAGCGCCGC
>JANOOJ010000012.1:0-1544 GCA_031421295.1 Novosphingobium sp. | reverse complement strand
GGCGCGGGTGAAGTGATCGTCGTGCATGATCGCGATGCCCAGACCCTGCGCCGCGGCCTCGAGGATCAGCTGGCCCGAATCATAGTGATCGATCGCCGCAGGATCGAGCTCGTCGAGCCCGGTCGCTTACTTCCACGCGTTGAAGCTGCGCGGCAGGTCGGTGTGGATCAGGAAGGTCTGCTTGCCGAGGCGGGCGATGTCGGGGACCGGGCCGATTTCGTCGGCCAATGCGCGCGAGGTGATTGCATACACCCGGTTGTGGTCGAGCCGCACCGAATGCAGGCCAGGGTCGGGCTGTTCGCTGAGCACGATCGCGGCGTCGATGCTGTCGCCCAGTTTGGCCTCGGCGTTGGGCATCGAATCGATGTCGATGTGGAGCAGCGGATATTGTCGGCGCAGCTCGGGCAGGCGCGGGAACAGGCGCTGGCTGCCGAACAGCGCGGGCAGCCCCAGCCGCATCCGCAGGATCCGGCTGTCGTCCATCTGCTCGCCGATCTTGTCGGCCAGATCCTCCAGCACCGGGGCGACAGTTTCGTAGAACGCCTCGCCCGCGTCGTTGAGCTTCATCTGCTGGTGGGCGCGCTGGAACAGCTTCTTGCCAACGAACAGCTCAAGCTGGCCGATCCGCCGGGAAAGCGCAGAAGGGGTAAGCCCCAGTTCGCCCGCCGCGGCTTTGGCCGAGCCGAGCCGGACCACCCGCACGAAGGCTTCGAGCGAGCGCAGGGGCGGGAGGCGGCGCATCGGCATCGCGGTCCGCTCAGGCGTTCAAATCGGGTTCGGACGGAGCGTGGAGCCGCAGCCGATCCACCCGGCGTTCGTCGCCTGCGGTGACCTCCAGCCGCCAGCCGCTGGGGTGATCGAGGATGCTCCCAACCGGCGGAACGTGGCCCGCCAGCACGACCGCCAGCCCGCCGATGGTGTCGATATCCTCCTCGACCTCGGCCAGCCGGGGATCGACTTCGGTGGCGACATCGTCGAGTTCGGCGCGGGCGTCGGCGTCCCATTCCAGCGCGGACAGGCGGACCAGCAGCGCGGTCGGCGCATCGTCGTGCTCGTCCTCGATATCGCCGACGATCTCCTCGACCAGATCTTCGATCGTGACTATCCCGTCGGTGCCCGAGTACTCGTCGATCACGATCGCCAGATGGGTGCGGCTGGCGCGCATGTCGGCCAGCACGTCGAGCGCGCCGCGTGCCTGGGGCACGAACAGCGGCTGGCGCATCAGCACGCTCCAGTCGCTGGGTGCCGGTTCGGCGCCCATATTCATGCTGGCGATGATCGCGAAAACGTCCTTGATGTGGATCATGCCGACGATCTCGTCGAGCGAATCGCCATAGACCGGCATGCGGCTGTGGCCGTGCTGGGCGAACGTGGCGACGAGTTCATCGAAGCTGGCCGACGCGGGGACGGCGACGATCTCGCCGCGCGGGATCGCCACGTCGTCGGCATCGTGCTCACTGAAATGGAGCAGGTTGCGGACCATTTGGCGCTCGAGCGGGGTAAGATCGCCCTTGGCATCGCCGGGATCGTCCTCGTGATCGTCG
>JANOOJ010000011.1:0-3711 GCA_031421295.1 Novosphingobium sp. | reverse complement strand
TTCCAGCGCCTGGCAAATCGCCTCGAGCGTCGAGAAGCGCACCGCCTTGGCCTTGCCGGTCTTGAGGATCGAGAGGTTGGCGAGGGTAATATCGACCCGTTCGGCCAGTTCGGTCAGCGTCATGCGGCGCTGGTAGAGCATTTCGTCGAGGGTTACGGTGATCGGCATCATACGGTCCCCTCAAGCTCGTCGCGCATCCGGGTGCCTTCGCGAAACACGCGGGCGAGCACGAACAGGATGAGGATCAGCAGCACCGCTTCGCCATCGAGGCCGAAATCGACATCGACCCGCTCGCCGGCCTTCTCGAGGTAGGGGGTGAACCACGCGGTGAGCGCGGCGAGCGGGAAGGCTACGACCTGCGCGCCGACGGCAATCCAGCCCATCCGGCCCAGCCGGTCGGCATTTTCCGGGCGGAACGGATCGCCGTCGCCCACCGAACCGACGATCCCGCTCAGCTCGCGGATAAAGCGCAGCGCGAGATAGAGCAGCCCCTCGAGCAGGACGAAGGCGGCGATGACCCCCCAGAAGGCGAGCGGCGGGGCATCGACTGCGGTAATCCGGGTGAGCACTTCGTCGCGGCCGATGGTCACGAGTACGGCGATGCCGATACCGATCATGACCATGGCAAAAATCACCATAATCGTGAACAATATCAGGACAATTTGCGCGGCGCCGAGCAGCGGATCGCGCGGTTTGGAATGCTTCATGATGGTTCGCTTTCGGTGCTGGAGCGGGTCAGGCGAGGAGCGTGGCAGGGGTCGTGGCGGCGGCGGGCGGAGCCATCAGCGTGGGGGCCCACAAGGTCAGCATCATCAGTGCGGCGAAGAGCAGGGCAAAGGGGCGGGCGGTACGGGTCATTGTCGTTCTCCAATATGGTCTATATCGACAATCAATAAGATCGCGGCGACATTTCGTCAAGCAGCAATATCGAATAACGATATGTCATTGATCGAATTGCGGAAAGCAGGCGGCGATTTGACTTCGCTCCGCTGCGCACCTATACGCGCCCCTCGCTCGACGCTTCGAGCAAGGCGGGTCCATGCGCGGGGACCTTCCACGGAAGGAAGCGGCCGGGTTTCCGATTCGACGCAAAGGCTGCGGGCTACAGCTCCCCAAGCGGGAAGCCATGCCCTGCGGCCTTTTTGCGTCGCTGCGGATGTCGTCACCCGTGCGCGACATTTTTAAAGTCGGCACTTCCGGCTCAAGCAAGAGGCACTCCTCCTCCATGGCGACCAAGGCAAAGCAACCCACTGCGGCTGCTCCCACCGCAATCGGCCGTTCTTCGGCCAACAAGCGCATCCGCAAAATCTTCGGCGACATCCACGAAGTGGTGCAGATGCCGAATCTGATCGAGGTCCAGCGCGAGAGCTATGAGCAGTTCCTCCGCTCCGATCCGGCCACCGGCTATGTCTCGGGCCTGGAAAAGACGCTGCGTTCGGTCTTCCCGATCCGCGATTTTGCCGGCACCAGCGAGCTCGATTTCGTTCACTACGAACTCGAGGACCCCAAATACGACACCACCGAGTGCCGCCAGCGCGGGATCACCTATGCCGCGCCGATGAAGGTCACGCTGCGCCTGATTGTGTTCGAGGTCGATGCCGAGACCGAGACCCGCTCGGTCCTCGATATCAAGGAGCAGGACGTTTACATGGGCGATATGCCGCTCATGACCAAGAACGGCACCTTCGTGATCAACGGCACCGAGCGCGTGATCGTTTCGCAGATGCACCGTTCGCCGGGCGTGCTGTTCGATCACGATCGCGGCAAGACCCATTCCTCGGGCAAATATCTGTTCGCCGCGCGGGTCATCCCGTATCGCGGTTCGTGGCTCGATTTCGAATTCGACGCCAAGGACATCGTCAACGTCCGGATCGATCGCAAGCGCAAGCTGCCGGTTACCGCGCTGCTCCACGCGCTGGGCCTGGGCAATGAGGAGATCCTCCACCACTTCTATACCACGGTCAGCTGGAAGCGGGCCGAGGGCGGCTGGAAGGTACCCTTCGCGGTCGACCAATGGCGCGGCACCAAGCCAACCTTTGACATCGTCGATGGCAAGTCGGGCGAAGTGATCTTCCCGGCCGGCACCAAGATTTCGCCCCGCGCCGCCAACAAGGCGGAGAAGGACGGGCTCAAGGAGCTGCTGATCCCGACCGAGGAAATCTTCGGCCGCTATGCCGCCGCCGATCTGATCAACGAATCGACCGGGCGCATCTATATCGAGGCGGGCGACGAAGTGTCCCCCGAGAACCTCGAAGCGCTCGACAAGGCGGGGATCGATACACTCGAACTGCTCGACATCGATCACGTCTCGACCGGTCCGTGGATCCGCAACACGCTCAAGGCCGACAAGGCCGAGGACCGCGATCACGCGCTGGCCGACATCTATCGCGTCATGCGCCCGGGCGAACCGCCGACGCGCGAAACCGCCGAAGCTTTGTTCGAAGGCCTGTTCTTCGATGGCGACCGCTACGACCTGTCGGCCGTTGGCCGGGTCAAGCTCAACATGCGGCTCGCGCTCGACGCCGAAGACAGCATCACCACGCTGCGCACCGAGGATATCCTCGCCGTGGTCAAGGAGCTGGTCAACCTCAAGGACGGCAAGGGCGAGGTCGACGACATCGACAACCTCGGCAACCGCCGCGTCCGTTCGGTCGGTGAACTGCTCGAGAACCAGTACCGCGTCGGCCTGCTGCGCATGGAGCGCGCGGTGAAGGAGCGGATGAGCTCGGTCGACGTCTCGACCGTGATGCCCAACGATCTGATCAACGCCAAGCCTGCGGTCGCTGCGGTGCGCGAGTTCTTCGGTTCATCGCAGCTCTCGCAGTTCATGGATCAGACCAACCCGCTCTCCGAAGTCACCCACAAACGCCGCGTCTCGGCGCTCGGGCCAGGCGGCTTGACGCGTGAGCGTGCGGGCTTCGAAGTCCGCGACGTTCACCCGACCCACTATGGCCGGATCTGCCCGATCGAAACCCCCGAAGGCCCGAACATCGGGTTGATCAACTCGCTATCGACCTTTGCCCGCGTCAATAAATACGGCTTCATCGAAACCCCGTACCGCAAGGTGATCGACGGCAAGGTAACCGGCGAGGTCCGGTACCTCTCGGCGATGGAAGAGCAGAAGCACGTTGTGGCGCAGGCCTCGGCCGAGCTCAACAAGGACGGCAGCTTTGCCGAGGAACTGATTTCGGCGCGCGACAGCGGCGAATTCGTCATGGCACCGCGCGATACCGTGACGCTGATGGACGTCAGCCCCAAGCAGCTGGTCTCGGTCGCCGCTTCGCTGATCCCGTTCCTTGAAAACGATGACGCCAACCGCGCGCTGATGGGCTCGAACATGCAGCGCCAGGCGGTGCCTTTGGTCCAGGCCGAAGCACCGTTCGTCGGCACTGGCATGGAAGCCACCGTGGCGCGTGACAGCGGCGCGGCGATCGGAGCCCTTCGCGGCGGGATCGTCGACCAGGTCGACGCCACCCGCATCGTGATCCGCGCCGCGGGCGATATCGAACCCGGCAAGTCGGGGGTCGATATCTACACGCTGCAGAAGTTCCAGCGCTCGAACCAGAACACCTGCATCAACCAGCGTCCGCTGGTGAAGGTCGGCGACGTGGTCGAAACCGCCGACATCATCGCCGACGGTCCCTCGACCGAGCTGGGCGAACTCGCGCTGGGCCGCAACAGCCTCGTCGCGTTCATGCCGTGGAATGGCTA
>JANOOJ010000010.1:0-25469 GCA_031421295.1 Novosphingobium sp. | reverse complement strand
ATAGCCGCCCGAACCGTGGACTTCCTTGACCACCAGCTCGGCCAGATGCTCAAGCACATAGGCCAGGCTATCGGCCTCCGAGCAGCGCCACGTCGGGACGTTCTGGAGGATCGGCTTCTCGCCGGTGTAGAACTCGACGATGTCGGGCATGAAGCTGTAAATCGCCTTGTCGTCGGCGATTCCGGTGCCCGGCGCATTGGCCAGCGTGATCCCGCCCGCGCGGTAGATGTCCATGATCCCCGCGACGCCCAGCACGCTGGTGGGATTGAAGCTGAGCGGATCGATGAATTCATCGTCGACCCGGCGGTAGAGCACGTCGATCGGCCGGTAGCCGCGCGTGGTGCGCATCGCGACCCGCCCGTCGACCACCCGCAAATCGCTGCCCTCGACCAGCTCGGCCCCCATCTGGTCGGCGAGGAAGGCATGCTCGAAATAAGCCGAATTGTAGATGCCCGGGGTCAGCACCGCGACCACCGGGCGGTCTGCCGCGCAGGGCGGGGCGCAGGCAGCCAGACTGCGCGCCAGGCGCCGCGGATAGTCCGAGACCGGGCGCACGTTGACCCGGGTGAACAGCTCGGGGAACATCGCCATCATGGTCTCGCGGTTCTCCAGCATATAGGAGACCCCGCTGGGAGTGCGGGCATTGTCTTCGAGCACCATGAACTCATCGGGCCCGGTGCGGACCAGATCGATCCCGACGATATGGGTATAGACCCCACCCGGCGGGGTGAAGCCGACCATTTCGGGCAGGAACGCCGCATTCGCCGCCAGCAGGCGCTGCGGCAGCCGCCCCGAGCGGACGATTTCCTGGCGGTGATAGATATCGTGGAGGAAGGCGTTGAGCGCGCGGACCCGCTGCTCGATGCCCTTGGACAGCTTGCGCCATTCCACGGCGGTGACCACGCGCGGCACCATGTCGAACGGGATCAGCCGCTCCTCGCCCGCATCCTCGCCATAGACGTTGAAAGTGATCCCGGTGCGGCGAAAGAAGCCCTCGGCCTCGGTGCTCTTGCGGCGCAGCCAGCCCGGGTCCTGGGCATGATACCAGTCGCAATAGCCACTATAGCCCGCGCGCACGCCGCCGTCGGCATCATACATCTCGTCGTAGCACGGCGGCGGGCTGGTCATCGCGGCAAAGACTGCCGTATGCCACCAAGCTTGCCAAGCGACTTATCCTGCGAATGCGAAATTGGGCGGGACCTTTGCCCCTCCCCCTTCAGAAATTAGCGAAAGCCCCCTAATTCGCCGCACTTCGCAGCATCACTTGCAATCGCCCACCCGGGTCGACGATACTTCCATTTCCATCTTCACGCCCTTGCCCGGCATCGCGGCCATCGACTGGTCCATCTTCATGTGCATCTGCGAGCCTTCGGGGGTCATCGTGCCCTGCATCTCGATCACTGCGCTCATCCCCTTGGCGGTCTGGCAGGTGAGCTTGGCGTCGAGCGTGCCGCCCTGCGCCTCGAATCTGTCATAGGTGCAATTGCCCTGTGCGAGCTTCTTGGTCATCTCGCGGTAGCCCTTTTCGGACTCCTCGGGGGTCAGGCAGAACTGCCGCGCCTGCGCGGTTTGCGAGAACATCCCCTTGAGCCGCTCGGCCTGCGCGGGCGGCATTCCCGGCACCTCGAAATTGATCATCTTGACGCTGGAGGAATAGAGCCCCGGCCGCGGCTTGACCATCTGCGCGACCTCGGCCTTGACCTGGTCTTCGCTCTTCGGCCCGGCGGGCTCGTTCTTGCACCCGGCCAATGTGACGGCGGCGAGCAGCGGCAGGATGATGATGGTGCGCATGATGGGCCTCCCCGGGGATTGCTGATGCGGCAGCGTATCAGCCCGCGCGGGGCGGGCAAGGGGTTCTGAACGATAGGCTGCCCGGCGTCGCGCTGCGGTAGCTGGTGTCCCGGGTTGGGCTATCCCCCGGTGCCGACCATGCGCTCCGCCGCCTCGAACCCATATATGACTCGGACTCTGCGATATTCCGGTGCTATGACAATGATATCGGGAGACAACGACGGGGGCGTGCATTGGCCAAAGCTCCGCAAGATCGGGTACCAGCGCCTGCCACGGCTGCGGGGAGCGGGACCGGTGCGCGCGGTGCAGGCAGCACAAGCGCGTTCCTGACGGTCGGCATCGGAGCGTCGGCGGGCGGGCTCGATGCGTTCAAGAGCTTCTTTTCGGCGATGCCGGCCGACAGCGGCATGGCGTTCGTGCTGATCCAGCACCTCTCGCCCGATCACAAGAGCATGCTTGCCGAACTGCTCGGCCGGACGACCACGATGGATGTCATCGAGGCGAAGGACGGGGTTACGGTGAAACCCAACTGCGTGTTCGTCATCCCGCCCGATGCGACCATGACGATTGCCGGTGGCACGCTCCAGATCGTCCGGCCGGCCCCGCCGCGCGACCGGCGGCGGCCGATCGACACCTTCTTCCAGTCGCTGGCTCAGGACCAGGGCGACAACGCGATCTGCATCGTGTTGTCGGGCACCGGCAGCGACGGCGCGCAAGGGCTGGCCTCGGTCAAGGAGCATGGCGGGCTGACCCTCGCCCAGGCAGAGTATGACAGCCATGCCATGTCCGGAATGCCGCAAAGCGCGGCCGATACCGGGCTGGTCGACGAGGTGCTTGCGGTCGAGGCGATGCCCCGGCGGATTGTGTCCTACCAGGCGCATCTCGCAGCCGTCGCCGCGGGCAAGGACGACGACGGCATCCGGCAGGATACGGCAACGCACATGACCGCAATCCTGCGCGCGCTCCACGCGCGCACCGGCCATGATTTCAGCGAGTACAAGGAAAAGACGCTGACGCGGCGGCTCCAGCGCCGGATGCAGGTGCTCCACGTCGAAACCCCCGAGGTCTATTTGGAGCGGCTCTCCGAAAAGCCGGAGGAACTCGACGCGCTGCTGCGCGAATTGCTGATCGGGGTGACCCAGTTCTTCCGCGATCCCGACGCGTTCGAGGCATTGAACGACAGTGTGCTCAAAGGCCTTGTGGCGGGCAAGGGTGCCGACCAGGAAATCCGGGTGTGGGTGCCGGGCTGCGCCACGGGCGAGGAAGCCTATACGATCGCCATCCTGCTGCGCGAAGCCCTGGAAACGCGCCGGCCGCGACCAAGGATCCAGGTGTTCGGTACCGATCTCGACGAACGCGCGATCACGGCTGCCCGCCTCGGGCGCTATCGCAAGCCGATCGCAGGACTTTCCGCCGAACGCGCCGAACGTTGGTTCAAGCACGAAGGCGACGATTGCTGCGTCGTTCCCGAGATCCGCGAAATGTGCATTTTTTCGGTGCATAGCGTGATCAAGCATCCGCCGTTTTCCAAGCTCGACCTGATCTCGTGCCGGAACCTGCTGATTTATCTCGACACCTCGATGCAGGATCGCGTGATGCGCACGTTCCATTATGGTTTGAAGCCCGGAGCTGCGCTGTTCCTGGGATCCTCGGAATCGGTGACGCGGGCGAACAAGCTGTTCAGCGCGCGCGACAAGAAGTCCC
Organism: Novosphingobium sp.; assembly: GCA_031421295.1. GTDB lineage: Bacteria > Pseudomonadota > Alphaproteobacteria > Sphingomonadales > Sphingomonadaceae > Novosphingobium. Next base: position 21,974 of record JANOOJ010000010.1, on the reverse strand, counting down.
GTATTTTCGAGCGCCGCGATGTTCCGGGCACCGCGCTGCCGCCGTTCTCGCCCGCTCGGCAGCGCGAGCGTGCTGTGCTGGGCGCGCACCCCCGCCCCGGCGAGGATCGCATCGACAAAAGCGTGCGCCGGGTGGTGGACAAGCACAATCCGCCGCATCTCGTGCTCGATCGCACCAACCAGATCGTCCGTTTCTCGGGCGGGTCGGTGGGGCAATATCTCGAACCCGCGCCCGGCGTGCCCAGCTTTGCGCTGTTCGATATGCTGCGCAAGGCGCTGCGGCCCGCGGCGCGCGAATTGCTGCAGGAAGTTCGTGCCGCGACCGAGCCGGTGCAGCGAGGCGACGTGCCGATCCGGATCGACGGAAAGCCCCGGTTCATCCGCATGATTGCCGAACGGCTGGCGCGCGACGGGCCGGACGCCGATCTGGTGGTTCTCACCCTGCAGGACGGCGGCCCCGGCGTAGCCCGCGCCAAATCGGCCGAGAATGCCCCGCCATCGCCCGAAATCACGCATGCGCTGGAACAGGAACTGCGCACCACGCGGAACCAGCTGCAATCGACGATCGACGAGCTTGAAACCGCGAACGAGGAAATGAAGTCCTCGAACGAGGAATATCAGTCGGTCAACGAAGAGCTGCAATCGTCGAACGAGGAACTGGAGACGGCCAAGGAAGAAATGCAATCGGTCAACGAGGAGTTGCAGACAATCAACAGCGAGATGATCGCCAAGAACGAGCAGCTCATCCACTTGAACAGCGACCTTTCCAACCTGATCGAGAGCACCGATATCGCGACGCTGTTTCTCGACGAAAGCCTGCGCATCCGCCGCTTCACCCGCGGCGTGAGCGAGGTCTTCCATATTCGCGATGCGGACGTTGGCCGACCCATCACCGAGATCGTCAGCCTGCTCGATTACGCCGATTTGCAGCGCGATGTGAAGACGGTGCTGCGCAAGCTCGCGACGATCGAACGCGAAGTGACGCTGCAAACCACGATGATGAGCTTCGTCCTGCGCATCCGTCCGTATCGCACGATCGACAACGTCATCGACGGCGTGGTGCTGACCTTCATCGACATAACCGATCGCCGGGCGGCAGATGCAGCCACGCGCGCCAGCGAAGCCAAATTCCGCATGCTGTTCGAATATATCGACGAAGGGTTCTGCACGCTTGAGAAGGTCGACGCCAAGCCCGGCGATTTGAGCGACTTCCGGTACCTTTCCGCCAATCCCGGATTCGCGTTGCAAAGCGGCGCCAGCAACGTGGTCGGCCGGACGATCCGCGAAATGTTTCCGACCGAGCCGCAAGAGTGGTTCGACACCTACGACCAGGTCATGGTCACCGGCGAACCGACCCGGTTCGAGCACGAATTCGTCACGCACAACAGGATGCTGGAATCGTTCGCGTTTCGCTTCGACGACGGCTCCGGACCCAAGCTCGGCGTGATCTTCATCGATATCAGCGACCGCAAGCACCACGACGAACAGCAGGAATTGCTGCTGCGCGAGATGGATCACCGGATCAAGAACCTGTTTGCGATCGTCGGCGGGGTCGTCTCGCTGAGCGCGCGATCGGCGGCAACGCCGCAGGAAATGACTGAAACCGTTCAAGGCCGGCTGGCGGCGATGGCCAGCGCCCACCAGCTGGTCCGGCCCCTGCGGGTAGATGGCGGATCGGCACAAACCCCGACAACCCTGGCCAGTATCGTTGAAACCTTGCTGCGCCCCTATGCCGGCATGGACGATTCCACCGATCGGTCGCGCGCGGTGATCAAGGGGCCCGAGGTCGCAGTGAGCGGTGAGGCGGTCACCAGCCTGGCGATGGTGCTGCACGAATTGGCGACCAACGCCGCCAAATACGGAGCCTTCTCCAAGCCCGGCGGGCGAGTCCACATCGTCTGGTCGATCAAGCAGGGTCGGCTCGAACTGATCTGGGCCGAATCGGGCGGCCCGCGCGTCAAAGGCGTGCCTGCCCGCGAGGGGTTTGGCGGCATGCTGGCGCGGCGAAGTATCGAGGCGCAGCTCGAAGGCAGCCTGACCTACCACTGGAACCCCGAGGGCTTGACCGTGCATTTGTCGACTGCGGCGGAACGTCTGGTTCGCTGAACGGTTGAATTGAATTGCGCCTTCGACCCTCCGTCCGGACAATGACTTGCACCATCAGCACGCTATCCTGGTCGCTGAAGACGAACCCTTCATTGCCCTCGACCTGGTCCTGGCGATCGAGGATGCGGGCGGCACGGCTGTCGGCCCCGCATCGCGCGTGCGCGAAGCGCTGGATTTGCTGGTCGGCAATCCGGTTGCGGGCGCAATCCTCGATGTGAACCTGATCGATGGCGAGATCACGCCGGTGGTCGAATATCTGGTCGCGGCCGGGATCCCGTTCATCCTGCAAACCGGGATCGGCCTGCCGCCCGCGCTGGCGACGCAGTTTCCCGACCTGCCGGTCCGGATCAAGCCAAACGCCTCCGCGCGGCTGGTCGCGGAACTCGAGGCGCTGATGGCGGGCCCGAACCCCCCCGACGCATCCGCGAGCGTGAACCCGGCGAATAGCGGACCGTAACCGGGATCGCACTTTGGATCGGTGCGGCACCCTTGCCCGTCCCCGTTTCGTTCCCCATATCCTGCGCCATGTCCCAACTCGTCATCCGCCGCGGCCTTGAAGAGCCCGATACCTCCGGCGTCTTCGTCCCCCACAAACCCGCGCGGCCCGAGAAATCCGACGGCGGGCGGCCGTTCGTGCTGCAATCCGAATACGAGCCGGCCGGCGACCAGCCGACCGCGATCGCCGATCTGATCGAAGGCATCGCGGCGGACGATCAGACGCAGGTGCTGCTCGGCGTCACCGGCAGCGGCAAGACTTTCACCATGGCCAAGGTGATCGAATTGCTCCAGCGCCCCGCGCTGATCCTCGCCCCCAACAAGATCCTCGCCGCGCAGCTCTATGGCGAGTTCAAGAGCTTCTTCCCCGCCAACGCGGTCGAGTTTTTCGTCAGCTACTACGACTATTACCAGCCCGAGGCCTACGTCCCGCGCAGCGATACCTACATCGAGAAGGAAAGCAGCGTAAACGAGGCGATCGACCGGATGCGCCATTCGGCCACCCGCTCGCTGCTCGAACGCGACGACGTGATCATCGTCGCCTCGGTCAGCTGCATCTACGGGATCGGCTCGGTCGAGACCTATTCGGCGATGATCTTCGATCTGAAGGTCGGGGGCAGCGCCGACCAGCGCGAGATCATCCGCAAGCTCGTCGCGCTGCAATACAAGCGCAACGACGCGGCGTTCCAGCGCGGCAATTTCCGCGTGCGCGGCGACAACCTGGAGATTTTCCCCTCGCACTACGAGGACATGGCCTGGCGGATCAGCTTTTTCGGCGACGAGATCGAAAGCATCGTCGAGTTCGATCCGCTTACTGGCAAAGCAGGGGCGACTTCGGATGAGGGCACCGGGGGCAAGCTGAGTTCCGTGCGGGTCTATGCCAATTCGCACTACGTCACCCCCGGCCCGACGATGAAACAGGCGACCGAGGCAATCCGCTTCGAGCTGACCGAACGGCTCAAGGAGCTGGAAATCGAGGGCAAGCTGCTCGAGCATCAACGGCTTGAGCAGCGCACCAATTTCGACCTCGAGATGATCGCCGCCACCGGTTCCTGCGCGGGGATCGAGAACTACAGCCGGTTCCTCACCGGCCGCCTCCCCGGCGAGCCGCCGCCGACTTTGTTCGAATATCTGCCGGACAATGCGCTGCTGTTCGTCGATGAAAGCCACCAGACCGTGCCGCAGATCGGCGCGATGTCCAAGGGCGATCACCGCCGCAAGATCACGCTCGCGGAATACGGCTTCCGCCTGCCGAGCTGCATCGACAACCGCCCGCTGCGCTTCAACGAATGGGACGCGATGCGCCCGCAGACGGTCGCGGTTTCGGCCACGCCGGGCGGATGGGAGATGGAGCAATCGGGCGGGGTCTTCGCCGAACAGGTGATCCGCCCGACCGGGCTGATCGATCCCCCGGTCGAAATCCGTCCGGTCGAGGATCAGGTCCAGGACTGCATCGACCAGTGCCGCACGGTCGCGCAGGCCGGATACCGCACCCTCGTCACCACGCTGACCAAGCGGATGGCCGAGGATTTGACCGAGTTCATGCACGAGGCGGGGCTGCGGGTCCGCTACATGCACTCGGACGTCGAGACGCTCGAACGTATCGAACTGATCCGCGATTTGCGGCTCGGGGTCTATGACGTGCTGGTCGGCATCAATCTGCTGCGCGAGGGGCTGGATATTCCCGAGTGCGGGCTGGTCTGCATCTTGGACGCCGACAAGGAAGGCTTCCTGCGTTCCGAGACCTCACTGATCCAGACGATCGGCCGCGCCGCGCGCAATATCGACGGCCGCGTGATCCTCTACGCTGACCGGATGACCGGCAGCATGGAACGCGCGATCGCCGAGACCGACCGGAGGCGCGAAAAGCAGCACGCCTATAATATCGAACACGATATCACCCCCGAAAGCATCAAGCGCGGCATCCAGGACATCGTCGCGCATACCGCGTCACGCGATGGCGTGCTGGTCGAGATCGAGGACGGTGCCATCAACAACCTCGTCGGCCACAATCTGCGCCACTACATCGAGGATCTGGAGAAGCGCATGCGCAATGCCGCCGCCGACCTGGAATTCGAGGAAGCCGGGAGATTGCGCGACGAAATTAGGCGGCTGGAGGCGGACGAGCTTGGTTTGCCCCCGCCGCACGAGCAGTCCAAAGCCCCGCGGGTGGGGCGGAGCAATGAGGGTAAGCCGGGGACCCGTAAGGGGCGGTTCGGGAAGGCGAGCAAGATGAAGTGGGGGCGGTGATTGACCGTTAGGACGTTTAGTGCTAATCGCACTAAACGGAGAATTTCAATGCCACAGATCGAGATCGACTTCGAGGTTTGGAAGCTTCTCACATCGAAGAGAGTGCACGAGAATCACTCATACAATGAAGTCATGAGGGAATTGCTTGAACTTGATTCCGCGCTGGAAGCTGCGAGCGCAGCCGAAATGATTTTTGAAGGAAATAGTGAGCCGCGCGGCTTGGGATTTGGCCTGATAGCAGCAAGTGGCTTTTCAAGCAGGGATCTCTTTTTGCCCAACGGCACTCTGTTAAAAGCAACCTATAGACAGAAGGTACACACCGCTAAGATCGAAAGTGGTCAATGGATTGACGATGAGGGTCGCACTTGTTCGAGTCCGTCCTCAGCTGCTCACAGGATTACAGGCACAAACGTCAACGGACTACGGTTTTGGCAAGCCAAGCGCCCATCGGACGAAAACTGGTTCCGACTGGACTACTTAAGGTGATCCGCTCCTTCGCCAACGCTGACACCGAGGACGTCTGGAACGGCAAACGCTGTCGCCGCTTTCCCGCCGAGATCGACAAGACCGCTCGCCGCAAACTGCGGCTGATCGACGCAGCCACGGCGTTTAACGATCTGAAGAGTCCGCCAAACAACAAGCTGCATCCGCTGGTCGACGACCGCGCGGGCCAACATGCTATTTGGATTAACCGGCAATGGCGTATATGCTTCGTCTGGAAGGACGGTGACGCATATGACGTCGAAATCACAGACTACCACTGACCCGGACTGGCTCGAGAACGAACACGCCGGGCAGTTGCTGGTCGCCGAGTTTCTTGAGCCGACGGCGCTGAGCGTGGCGCAGCTGGCGGGCGAGATCGGAGTTGCACCGGAGCGGGTCGCTGCGGTGGTCGATGGAGCGCGCCCGATCGATGCAGAACTGGACCTGCGGCTGGGCCGCTATTTTGGCCTGTCCGAAGGGTTTTTCCTGCGCTTGCAGGACCAGTACGAACTGCTCGAAGCCAAGCGCGCGCTCAATGGCGAGCTGGACAAAATTCTGCCCCGCGCGGCTTGAGCGAAGCTATCCACTACGGGAAACCGCATAGCTCCATTCTGGGTGCAGTTGGTCTTGAATCGACGGCCTGAACCAGTAGCATGGTTGGCACAACACAACTGCACGGCACGCCAAAATGCGCGACATCATCGTCGACGACATTCCAGAAGAGCACTATCAGATGCTGTGCGAGGAGGCGGCCAAACTTGGCATCTCTGCCGATGACCATCTGACACTGCTGGTGAAGGACTATCTCAGCAAGCAGCGCATCAAGATGCAGGCAGAAGGCGATGGGGCGGAATGACAGATCATCGCTACCACATCAACGTTTTCTGGGCGGCGGATGACGCTTGCTGGATTGCCGATGTGCCCGATCTGCGGCCCTGTTCGGCGCATGGTGATTCACCGGAACAGGCAGTCGCCAATTTGCGGAACGCGATCGAAGGTTGGCGCGAAGCTAGCGAGGCTACCGGCCAGCCGATCCCAGAAGCGCGCTACAGCCCGGCAATCTACGCAAGGCACTAGGAAGAACCCAATGCCCCGCCCTCTGCACAAGCACAGACACCGCCTGCGGCATTAGCCGCAGGCAGCCTTTCAATCCCGAACCGGCTGGCGACTTGCGGCACTTTGCAAGGTGCCTCGCCGTGTCCCGTTCCCGCCGCAAGACGCCGATTTTCGGGCACACCGGTGCCGAAACCGATCATCCGTGGAAGAAGGCCGTCGCGCGCAGGCTGCGGCGGCGGGTCAGGCAGCACCTGTCTGCGACGCTCGACGGCGACCGCTTCGCGGGCAAGCGCTGGGACCTCGACACTGACTGGTCGTCGGACAAGGATGGCAAGCACTGGCAGCGCAACCCGAATGCCAAGTCGATGCGCAAGTGACCGACCGACAGGCTCCTCCCGGTGGAGAGCGGAGTCAGAAGTACAGGACATTTTCCTACACCGCCGTGTTGCGCTATGGCGCGGAAGCTCTTTCAAATCGTCGGTTCCGGCATTCCCGCCGATCATGCGCGGCCCGTCCCGCGAGCGCCAACCTATTGCCCGCGAGCGGAAATTTCGGGGCGCCGCGCGGCCGTTTCGGTGAGACTTTTGTGTGACCTTTCGCGCTGCTTACATTTTCCCGAAGCGCGCCTCGAAGCCCGCGACATCGCCCGAAGCGAGGAAATTCGCCTGTTCGACCCAACTGTCGCGGCGGATGCGGCCCGCGAAAGTGCCGAGCCGGGCGTCGATGCGATCGATCTCGGCTTCGTCCCACGCGGCGATCTGGGCGAAGCGCGTGACGCCGAGGCTGGCGAGCAGCGCGACCAGCTTAGGGCCGACACCCTTGATGCGCAGCAGATCGTCAGCGGGTTCTAGGCCCGCAACCGCAGCCTCCTCGACATTGTCCTGCGCGGCGACGGCAATCACTTCGCCGATCCCGGCCATGCCGATCGACGCGGGGAGCGGCACGATGGCGGCGGCGGCGGGCGGAGCGTCGATCAGCGCCTGATTGCGGGCGGCCGGGGCCGCGCCTTCATCGAGCACGTCGGGCCGGTGCGCGCGCGGGGCAGCGGTGCTGCCGCGCCGGAACAGCCAGTATGCGACCAGCAGCCCGATCAGCAAGGCCAGCACAAAGGCCAGCCAGTTCGCTTCCACCACTTGCATCATGTCATGTCTCCCCGGCCCCAGATCGCCCAGCCGATAGCAAAGCCGCCCGCATAGGTCAGCAGCAACAGCACGATCAGTTCAATCCACAATGACATTCGCTTGGCTCCTGCTCAACCCGCGCCCGGCGTGTCGACCGGGGTCGGCGCGAGCGGGACGGTGGCGATCACCGAGAATTCGATCCGGCGGTTGGCGGTATCGGTCTGGTCGAGCCCCGCCAGCGGCTTGGCCGAGCCGACTCCGCGTGCGCGCAAGCCGTCCGCGGGAATGCTGCGGCCCACCAGCGCGCTGCGCACCGCCTCGGCCCGTTCGAACGACAATTCGACATTGCCCGCTTCGTCCCCCGCCGCGTCGGTGTGCCCGGTGATCGCGATGATGCTGCCGACGCAGGGCTTGAGCGCAGCGGCGACCTCGTCGAGCACTTCCTCGCTGGCCGGGTCGAACGCCGCGCTGCCCTCGGCAAAGCGGATCGAGCGCGCCTTGACCACCGCCTCGACGTCTTGCTGGCAGTGCAGCCCGGGCGCGGTATCGCTGGCTTCGGCGCTCCGTCGGCGCGGCGACGGGGCCCAGTGCACTCCTCCAACCCCGGGGATGTGGGACACGCCCTCAGCGGCGCGGGCACGCGTGACATCGTCGAGCGTATCGCCGCCCGCCAGCGCGGGGTGGCGGGTCAGCCAGCCCCTATCGTTATGGAACCTGGCCGAGATGCCGGTGCCGCCAGCTTGCGCCAGCGCGGCGGAAGCGCTGCCGTTAAGCCCGGCGATCAGCGTCGGCCCATGCGCCACCTCGCTCGCAAGACCGAGCACGACAGTGGCGACTGCGCCCGCAAGGATCAGGATAGGGGAATTGGTCTTCACGCCTCGGCGATAGCCCGGCCCCGAAGTAATGGCAAAGGTTGGGCCGCAATGGCAAAGGCCGGGCTAGCACCGAGCACAGCTTACTTCGCAGCGAGCCGTTCGTCGCGTTCGAGCGAGCCTGCGACGCCGACGAGGCGGACGAATTCCTGTCGCCAGAAATCGCCCTGCCGCCCGGCCAGCCCGGCGATCTGCGCGTTGGAGTAGCCACCCAGCAGCGGATCGCCGCGCAGCTTCTGCCCGAAGGCAGCGACCGCCGTGGCGAAAGCGAAGTCGCCGGTCGGCGTCCCGCTGCGCGCCATCAGGCTGGCCGGAACCGCGCGCTCGATCAGCCGCGAAGTGCTGCCACCCGGCAGCTTGTAGCGCAGCTTGACGAAGGCCAGCTCGCCGCCTCGTCCTGCTGTCGGGGTGGTGGTTTCATAGCGCCGCGGATCGGTCCAGCCCCGCGCCCCGGTTGGCACGATCTCGTAAATCGCGGTGACCTGGTGGCCCGCGCCGATATCGCCCGCATCGACCTTGTCGTTGTTGAAGTCCTCCTCACGCAGCGCGCGGTTTTCGTAGCCCAGCAGCCGGTACTGGCTGACCTGCGCCGGGTTGAACTCGACCTGGATCTTCACGTCCCTGGCGATAGTGAACAGAGTCGAACTCATCTGCTCGCCCAGCACCTTTCTGGCCTCGAGCGCGGTGTCGATATAGGCGTAGTTCCCGTTCCCGTGATCGGCGATCTGCTCCATCATTGCTTCGTTGTAATTGCCCTCGCCAAAGCCGAGGGTGGTGAGCGTGATCCCGCTGTCGCGCTCGCGCTCGACCATCGCGATCAGGCTCTTGTCGTCACTGACCCCGACGTTGAAATCGCCGTCGGTCGCCAGCAGAATGCGGTTGACGCCGCCTTCGATGAAGCTGTCGCGCGCGACTTGATAGGCCAGCTGGAGCCCCGCTACGCCGGCGGTCGATCCGCCCGATTCGAGTCGATCGAGTGCGGCCCGGATGCGGCGCGGGTCACTGGTCGGTTCGAGCACCAGCCCGGCCGCGCCCGCATAGACCACGATCGAGACCCGGTCGCGCGGGCTGAGTTCGCTCGTCAGACCTGCCAGCGCGGTCTTGACCAGCGGCAGCTTGTCCGGCTCGCCCATCGAGCCCGAGACATCGACCAGAAACACAAGATTTGCAGGCGGGCGGGCGGCGCGCGGCAAATCATAGCCGCGCAGGCCAATCCGCAGCAGCCGGGTCTGGCTGTTCCACGGGCTCACCGCGAGATCGGTGTTGACCGTGAAGGGCGTACCGCGCGCTTCGGGTGCCGGATAATCGTAGCGGAAATAGTTGATCAGCTCCTCGCTGCGCATCGCGTCCTTGGGCGGAAGCTGCCCGGCGGTCAGGAAGCGGCGCATATTGGCGTAAGCGCCGGTATCGACATCGACCGAGAAGGTGGAGACCGGATCGGTCGCGGCCTGATGGACCGGGCTGACATCCTTGCCAGTGTAGCGTTCGCGTCCAGGATCGGACGGCACCATCACCGGGGCGACGTAGCGCATCTGCGGCGCGGCGCGCATGGCGGACTGCGGCACGGCCGAACCGGTGACGATGATGTTGGCTTCGTCCGCCTCCTCATAAGCGACCGACGGTGGGGGTGGCGGCGGGGCTGGCAGGTCGACCATCACTGAGCGGGTTTCGGCGGGCTTGCCCCCGCTGGCCGATTGCGGGGCGGTCTGGACGCTGCAGCCCGCGACCCACAGCGCCATCAAGCTGGCGGTGGCCAAAGTGGCGAGGCTGCCACCGGTGAGATTCTCCCGGAAATTGCGCATGATCCGCTCCTTCGCTTCGTGGTTCCCGAAGCGAAGAGGCTCCCCAGCCAGTGAACCGCGACTGAACGCCCTCTACGAGCGATGAAGCGTTACGGGGCGACGTTCTTGCGGAACAGCACGCGGTCCTCCGGGCCGAAGCCCTTGTGCCAGATGATCCAGCAATAGACCGCCAGGATCGTCGGGACACCAAGCGCCAGCTCGGCCCATTCGGGCAGATAACGCGTTACGAACCAGCCCAGCGCGATGGCCGGGGCAGCGGCCCAGACCAGCGGCCAGCGCCAGTTGTTGATCGATTGGCCAAGGAAGCGGGAGAGCATCCGCGACTTGACCAGCGAGGCCATGCCGAGCGAGATCGCCAGCGCCAGCGCCACTGCCGCGGCCTGGTAGAAATCGACCTTGTCGGCCGGGAAGCGGAGATCGCCGGGCAAGTCCCAGCCCGGTGCCGCACGCACCGCGAGGACTAAGCCAATGGTCAGCAGCGCCTGCAAGGCAATCGTGCCGAGCGACACGAACAGGTTCTGCATCCGCGCAACATAGATCAGCGCCGCCTCGCTCACCACGGCAGTCGCGGCGACCACTTCGGCAGCGAGCAGGAAGGCGAGCGCCCCGGTCCCGCCGACGAAATTGGGCCCGACCAGGCCCATCACCGCTTCACCCGGGATCCCCAGCGCAAGCGCGATCCCGGCCTGCGCCGCGACGATCCAGAAGCCCACCTGGCAAACCTGTTGGGCAATCGCCGCATAGTTCTGTTCCTTGAGGTTGCGGGTGATCACCGGACCCAGGATCGGCTCGAAGCTGGTCTTGAGCTTCTGCGGCAGGCTGGCAACCTGCTGCGCGACGTAATAGACCCCCACCGCAGCGGGCGAGGCGAAGAAGCCGAGGATCGCAATGTCGAGCTTGCGGGTGCCCCACTCGACCGCATCGGCGGCGGCGAGTGGGAGGTTTGACCAGCCAAGCCGTCCCAACAGTGCAGGGCGCGGTCGCCATTGCTGCGGCAGGCCATAGCTGCGCACCAGCGGCACCAGCGCGACGATCGCTGCGGTATAGATCGAGGCGATATAGGCGATCGCCAGCCCGCCCTCGGGCACCACGAAGAACATCGCGGCGGCGACGATTGAGAGCGTCCAGGGCTCAACCACCGCGCGCGAACGGACTGTGGTCGCCACATCATAGCGATAGGCCAGCGCCGATAGCGCAATGTCGGTCATGGTCGCAGGGAAGATCGCCAGCGGCAGCAGCAGATCCCAGCGCGAAAACTCGCCGCTGGGGAACATCGGCATCGGGAACAGGAACAGCGCGGCGCTCGTCACCACCGCGATGCCCAGAGAGAGCAGCATCGCATCGGCGACGATATTGGCGGGAGCGCGCTCCTCGACCGACAGCCGCTGCGCGAGGCCGCGCTTTTGGCCCAATGTGCAGAGCTGCCCGGCCAGTTCGATTACGACCATCGCCGAAGCGAAGCGGCCCAGCGCTTCCGCGCCGTAGAGCCGCCCGGCGATGAACAGGAACGGGATGCGCGCCATCAGCCGCAGCAGGAAGCCGAAAAAATTGGTCCGCCCGCCCTTGGCCAGCGCAGCGATGTCCTGCTGGGCGGTGTCCGTCACGCGGCGCGCTCGGCAGTCAGCGGCCGTGCGAGCAGTTCGGCCACGACCTTGTGCGCCTCGGCCCCTTCGAGCAGGCGGCAGACCGCCTCGACGATCGGCAGGACAATGCCGTCGCGGCGCGCCAGCTCGGCCAGGATCGGCGCGGTGGCGGCACCTTCGGCCACGCTGGCCTTGCCGCCAAGCGCCGCAGCCGCGCTCTGCCCCTCGCCCAGCGCCTTGCCGAGCGAGAAGTTGCGGCTCGCGGTCGAGGAGCAGGTCAGCACCAGATCGCCCAGCCCGCATAGCCCCGCCAGCGTTTCCGCCCGCGCGCCGCGAGCCAGTCCGAAGCGCAGCATCTCGGCATAGCCGCGCGCAATCAGCGCAGCACGGGCATTCTGGCCCAGCCGCAGCCCTTCGACCACCCCGCAGGCGATCGCCAGCACGTTCTTCACCGCACCGCCGATCTCGGCGCCGGTCACGTCGTCGGAGTAATAGGGCCGCAGGGTCGGGCGCGAGATCAGCGGGGCCAACCGCTGCCACTGCGCCTCGCCGCCGCTACAAGCCAGGGTCACTGCGGTGGGCAGGCCGGCGGCCACTTCATGCGCGAAAGTCGGGCCGGACAGCACCGCGATGGTCGCTGACGGGGCGGCCTCGGCGGCAACGTCGGCCATCAGACGGCCACTGCCCGCCTCGATGCCTTTGGCGCAGAGCACGAGGTCGCGCGAGCGGTCGGGGAGGCCGACTAGTACGCGCGCGAGATGCTGGGCTGGGGTGACCAGCAGCAGGACGGACATCTCGGCCAAATCGCCAATACGGTTAGTTGCGATAATGTTTCTCGCCAAATCAGCGTCGGGCAGAAACAGGCTGTTGGTGTGACGCGCGTTGATCTCGTCAACCAGTTCAGGCTCGCGCGCCCACAGCAACACGTCGCTGCCGTCGCTCGCCAGTACCTGCGCCAGCGCGGTGCCCCACGCGCCTGCGCCCACGACACCAATCCTCCGCTCACCCTGAGCCTGTCGAAGGGTCATGCCTTGACCCCTGCACCGCGCACCGGGGCGGCATCGGGATCGAGTGGCCAGCGCGGGCGGGCGGATATGTCGAGCGGGTCCGACTGTCCCAGCCGTTCGATCCCGGCCCAGGCGATCATCGCGGCATTGTCGGTACATAAGGCCAGCGGCGGGGCGACGAAGCGCAGACCATTGGCACTCGCCAGCCGCTCCAGTGCTTGGCGGATCGCCTGGTTGGCCGCCACCCCGCCCGCCACCACCAGCGCGGTGACACTGCCGGCGTGCTGGATCGCCCGCGTCGTGCGGTCGAGGATGCAGTCGACCGCCGCCTGCTGGAACGCGGCGGCGATGTCGGCATCGGCATGGATGCCCGCCTGCTTGGCGCGCAGCACTGCGCTTTTGAGCCCGGCGAAGGAGAAATGCGGCTCGGCGCTGCCCAGCAACGGACGCGGCAAGCGCACGGCTTTGGCGTTGCCTTCTGCCGCGAGCCGCTCGACCGCAGGGCCACCGGGGTAACCCAGCCCGAGGATCTTGGCGGTCTTGTCGAACGCCTCGCCCAGCGCGTCGTCGATCGTGGTGGCGAGACGGCGATACTGCCCGACCCCCGCGACCAGCAGAAGCTGGCAATGCCCGCCCGACACCAGCAGCAGCAAATAAGGGAATTCGAGTGTGGGATCGGCCAGCCGCGGCGAAAGCGCATGGCCTTCCAGATGATTGATCGCGATCAGCGGCTTGTCGCTCGCCATCGCCAGGGCCTTGGCCGTCACCAGCCCGACCATCACCCCGCCGATCAGGCCGGGCCCGGCGGTCGCGGCAATGGCATCGACCTGGTCCAGCGTCATGCCTGCATCGGCCAGGGTCGCTTCGATCAGCGGCGTTAGCTTTTCGACATGCGCGCGGGCGGCAATTTCTGGAACGACCCCGCCGTAGGGCCGATGTGCCTCGTCTTGCGAGGCGATGCGCTGCGCGATAATCCGCCGATCGCTGTCCACCAGCGCCGCAGCGGTCTCGTCGCAAGACGATTCAATTCCGAGGACAATCCCCATCCCGACTTTTCCTTAGAGACAATGCCGACTAGCACAAGCCGCGCATGACCGCCCCATTCCCGCCTCGACCACTCCGCCTGGGCACCCGCCGCTCGCCGCTCGCCATGGCGCAGGCCGAGGAATGCGCCGCGCGGCTGTGCGCCGCGCATGGCTGGAACAAAGACGCGATCGAGCTGGTCCCGGTCACTGCCAGCGGCGACAGGATCCAGGACCGGCCGCTGGCCGAGATCGGCGGCAAGGCGCTGTGGACCAAGGAACTCGATGCCTGGCTACTCGCTAGCGAGATCGATTTCGCGGTGCATTCGGCCAAGGATGTCGAAACGATCCGACCCCTCGGGATCACGATTGCAGCAGTCCTGCCGCGCGAGGACGTGGCCGATGTGCTGGTCGGCGCGACGAGCGTTGCCGCGCTGCCGCAAGGCGCGCGGGTCGGCACCAGCGCCCCGCGCCGCGCTGCACAATTGCTCCATGCCCGGCCCGATTGCGTGGTTGTGCCGTTTCGCGGCAATGTCGCCACCCGGCTCGCGCGATTGGCAGCGGGCGAGGCCGAGGCGACCTTGCTGGCCGCCGCCGGACTCAACCGACTGGGAGAAACGGGGGTTGGTCACCGGCTCGATCCGGACCAATGGCTCCCCGCCCCGGGGCAGGGGGCTATCGCGGTCGAATGTCGGACAAGTGACAGCACAACCGGGGCTTTTCTTGCCGCTATCGACGATGCGCCCAGCCATGCTGCAGTGCGAGCCGAGCGGGCGCTGCTCGCGGCGCTGGGCGGTAGTTGCCACAGCCCGATCGCTGCGCTGACCCGCATCGAAGGCGAGGAACTCGTGCTGCGCGCAGTGCTGTTCAGTCCCGACGGTTCCGAGCGGGTGGAAGCCACGCTGCGCTTTGCCGCGAGTGACCCGACCGGTCCTGCCCGACTGGCGGCGGAATTGCTGGCGCGTGCCGTGCCCGCCATCGCCGATCACTTTTCCGGACCGGCATGATCCCGCTGATCGTCATCCGGCCCGAGCCGGGCTGCGCTGCAACAGTGGCTGCTGCTCGCGAACTGGGGCTGGACGTGCAGGGCTACCGGCTGTTCGCAGTGCATCCCGCCGAGTGGGCATTGCCTGACGAACGCGTGGATGCGCTGCTGGTTGGCAGCGCCAATGCGTTTCGGCATGGCGGCTCGCAGCTGGCCGGGCTGCGCGACAAGCCCGTCTATGTGGTCGGGGCCACGACCGCTGCGGCGGCTGAACTTGCAGGCTTTTGCGTTGCCGCGGTTGGATCGGGCGGGCTGCAGGCGATGCTCGACCAGATCGACCCTGCGCACGCCAGATTGCTGCGATTGTGTGGGCACGAACGTGTGACGCTCGAGCGGCCCACCGGCGTTCAAATCATCGAGCAAGTGGTGTACCGTAGCGATCCCGTCCCGATGCCCGATGCCTTGGCCCGGCAACTGGCCAGTCCGGCGGTGGTACTGCTCCATTCTGCCGCAGCAGCGCGGCACTTCGCTGGCGAGTGCGATGCGCGGGCAATCGGCCGCAGCCGGATCGCGCTGGCGGCTATCGGATCACGCGTTGCGGCGGCGGCGGGTACCGGCTGGGCACAGGTCGCAGCGGCTTCCCGGCCCGACGACACCGCGCTGCTGGCCTTGGCCGGGAACTTGTGCCAAACCTTGGGCCGATGAGAAACTGACGGACGCAACGCATTCGATGCCGGATGAATTCCTTACCCAGCCCCGCGCTCCCACGCCTCGCCCCGGTTCGGGTACCGGGCGCACGATGCTGATCGTCGCATTCCTCGCCTTCGTGCTGGGCGCGGCGCTGGTCGGGTGGCTCGCCTGGAAAGGCACGCTGACCCTCGGGAGCACGCCCGTCACGGATCGTCCGACTGCTGTCGCGAACTACGGCGCGCCCAGCCCGCTACCCGCGCCGTCCGCCATTCCCACCGCCCCTTCGAGCTCGGCAGCGGTCGAGGCGGTGCTCGATCAGCGCGTCGTCGCCCTTGAGGACCGGATCGTGCGGCTCGACCTGCAGGCCCAGGCCGCCGCCGGCAATGCCGCGCGTGCCGAAGGGCTGCTGATTGCGCTGGCTGCGCGGCGGGTGATCGAACGCGGCGCTCCGCTCGGCTATCTCGAGGATCAGCTCAAGCTCCGCTTCGGCGCGGCCCAGCCCAATGCCGTCCAGACGATCATCGCTGCGGCGAGCCAGCCGACGACGCTCGACCGGCTGGTCGCACAGCTCGATCTGCTGGCCCCCAAGCTGACGCAGCAACCATCGACGCAGAGCGGCTGGGGCCGGTTGCGCCAGGAGATCAGCGGGCTGTTCACGATCCGCCGCGACAATGCCCCGGCAGCACGGATCGAAGATCGGCTCGCGCAGGCACGGTTGCTGCTCCAGACCGGACAGGTCGATGCGGCGGTCGCGGAAATTAGCCGACTGCCCGGCGCGGCAGCGGCGACCGACTGGCTCGGTGCAGCGCGGCGGTATGCCGCAGCAGGCCAAGCGCTCGATTTGATCGAGACCGCCGCGATCCTCGAACCGCGCGAATTGCAGGACGGGGCGGGCGAGAAGGTCCTGCAGCCCAGCCCGCTCGCGGCACCGATGCAGTCCCCGACCGCTAGTCCCTAGCCGCGCAGCAACGCCGGAAGATTTCCCGAAACCCCGCGGGCTTCGTCCATGAAGAAGCGCTTGAGCGTGGGCGCGCGCTGGACCACGCCCATGCCGAGCCGCCGGATCGCCGAGGGGATCCGCCCGGGCAGCCCGAACAGCCGGGTCAGCCCGTCGGTCGCCAAAGCGACGGTGAAGCTGTCGAGGCTGCGCCATTTTTCGTAGCGCGCGAGCAATTGCGCATCGCCTGGTTCCAGTCCCAACCGCATCCCGTCGCCAATCACCTCGACCAGCGCACCGACATCGCGCAGGCCCAGGTTGAGCCCCTGCCCGGCGATCGGATGGATCCCATGCGCCGCATCGCCGATCAGCGCGAGCCGCTCGCCGGTGATCTTGCCGGCGTGATGGAAGTTGAGCGGATAGGCCATGCGCGGTGCGACCAGTTCGAGCTTGCCGAACATGCCGCCCATCCGCGCCGATACTTCGCCCAGGAACGCGGCTTCCGACAGCGCCTGATAGCCCTTGGCGTCGCGCTCCGCCACAGTCCAGACCAGCGCGCTGCGGTGCCGCCCATCGGGCAGATCGAGCAGTGGCAGCAGCGCAAACGGCCCGGCCGGGTAAAAGATTTCCCACGCGACATTGTCATGCGGCTTCTCATGCGCCAGCGCAGTGACCAGCGCGCGGTGGTGGTAGTCCCACTTGGCGACTTTGACCCCCGCTTCCTCGCGGGTCGGTGACTGGCGACCCTCGGCGGCAACCAGCAGGCTTGCCTCGAGCACGCGCCCATCGACCAGCGTCACCTTCACTCCATGCGGCCCACGCTCGCGCGCCACCGGTTCGGCGCGGCTGTGCAAGGTAATCGCCGTTTCCGCAGACGCCGCCTCAAACAGTGCGAGGCGAATGTCGCGGTTGGAAAACATCCGGCCCAGCGAGCCCTCATGCGGTTCGGGCCGGAAATCAATCCGCCCCGGCTTCATCCCGTCGGTCACCGCAATCGAGGCGATCGGGCAGCCCAGCGGTTCGAGCCGCTCGGCGAGGCCGATGTTGGCGAACAGGTTCCAGCTCGCGGTCGAGATCGCCGAAGCGCGGCCGTCGAAGCCCTCGGCGGTCAATTCCGCCGGATCGGCCTTGTCGACCACGTGGCTGGTGATCCCCTGCCGCGCCGCCGCTAGCGCGAGGGTCATGCCCACGAGCCCGCCGCCGAGGATAATCAGGTCGCGTTTCTCGGTACTCATTTCACCCGGTCACAACTATTTCCGGCCCCGCCGTCGACGTCGAGGCAGCGCCCGTCGAACGCGCCGTCAGCCACCCTGAGCCCGATCAGCGCTGCCAGGGTCGGGGCAATATCCACCGTCTCGACCGGAGCGGGCTGTTCGAGCCCGGCAACTCCGCGCCGCCAGAACAGCATCGGCACCCGCCGGTCGTAATCCCACGCACTGCCATGCGTCGCGGTATAGCCCGGCATGGGTTCGGGGATCGGCACCACCGCGCGATCGAGCAGCACCACCACATCGCCCGACCGCGCCGGATCGAACGACGAGCGCGCGCGGTCCTTGAGCGACCAGTCTTGCGGCGAGCCGCTGGGGACCGGGGCCTGGGCAAGCTCGTCAGCCGTAAACACTGCCGCGACCTGCGGATGCGCGCGGGCGATGGCGACCAGCGCCGCGACCGCCTGCGACTTTTGCACCGAGGTCAGGCTATTGTTGAAATAGAAATCGCCGGATGCGCCATCGCCATATAGCAAGGGGGATGCGGCGATCCCGGTGCGCGTCCCAATTGCCTTGGTCAGCTCGGCAATCGACAGCGCCTTGTCGACCCGCACCGCGCGCGGCAGCGCCTGCTCGTCGAGCCGCTCGGGCGTGTCGAGCCCGCCATGGTCGGCGGTGAGCATCACCGCATAATCGATTCCGCGCGCATCTAGGTGAGCGAACAGCCGCCCCAGCGCCCGATCGAGCTCGGCCATCTGGATGCACATTTCGAGCCCTTCGGTGCCCACCGCATGGCCGACATAATCGGTGGCCGAGAGGCTGACCGAGAGGATGTCTGGCGCGGCACCCTGGCCCAAGCCCATTTCATCGACCAGCCGGTTGGCGAGATCGACCGTTGCCCCATCCATCCGCGGCGAGATGCGGAATAGGTCGGGCTTGTCCTTGTCGAGCGCGAACCGGCCGTTGCCGATCGTCAGCTTGCCCGCGGCCATCGCCCGGTCGCGCCGGGCGCACCAGGCGGGGACCGCCATGGCCGGAGCACCGCTTTTGAGCAGCGCCGCCACCGCAGTATTCTGCGCCACCGCCGCCGGTGAGAGGGTGCGGCCAGCCAGCGTGACGAACCCGCCGCCCTTCCACCAATAGACGGCGTCGATGGCGTGTCCGCCCATCATGATCGCCGCCCGGTCCTTGGCCGAGATCGCAACATTGCGGCTGGCCGGATTGGCGGCTTTCATCAGCTCGCCCAGCGTCGGCACCTTGAGATGCACCGCCGAGACTACGGGATCGCGCGAGGTGCTGGCCGGGTCGGTTTCATCCTCGGCGCAATAGATCCGCTTGTCGGCACGCGCGATTGCGGGATCGTACCAGCTGTTGGCGATAATCCCGTTGCGCGCGGGATGCGTGCCGGTCAGGAGCGTCGAGTGGCCGGGGCAGGTCTCGGTCGCGGCGTGCGACTGGTAGCCCGAGGGGAATACCGCGCCTTGCAGCAGGCGACCGAGCCCGGCGGTATAGTGCTGGCGATATTGCGCGAAAAGATCGGCGGAGAGCTGGTCGATCGACACCGCGACCAGCAGCTTGGGCGGACCGCTCGGCGCAGGGGCCAGCGCGACATTCGTCCTCGTGGGCGCCGCAGCGCATCCCGACAGCGCCAGCGCGGCAGCGGCAACCAGAGGAACCATAAAACGGCGCATCGGACTTCCTTGAATGTTGGGCACAGAAGCGCCACAGCCCTGATGCCGAGGCGGCGCGCGCAGCGCAAGGCCCGCAGACCGCAATGCCAGGAGAATTGACCCATGTTCCGCTATCGCCGCATTGTTGCGATGGTGTGGCACTTCGCCCTGCTGCTGATTGCCGTCCCGGCGCTCGCCGCGCCCAACCACATTGCCGCCGAGCTGGTCGCCGAGTCGGCTGCAGCGCCGGGCGGGACAGTCACGCTGGCGATCCATATGCGGCCCGAGGCGGGATGGCACGGCTATTGGTCCAACCCGGGCGATGCCGGGCTGGGCATGGCGCTCGACTGGACCCTGCCGAGCGGAGTCAAGGCGGGCGCACCGCTCTATCCGGTGCCCGAAACGCTGCTCATCGCCGGGCTGATGAACCACGTCTATGAGCATGATTATGCGGTGCTTGTGCCGCTGACCATCCCGGCGAATGCGACGCCGGGCACGGTCCTGCCGATCTCGCTCAAGGCCGACTGGCTCGCCTGCACCGACAAGATCTGCGTGCCCGAGCGCGGCCTGCTGCAAACCACGGTGAGGGTGGGTGCGGGCGGAAAGCCCGATCCGCGCTTCGACCGCTGGCGCATGGGTTTGCCCGCGCCGCTGGGAAGCCAGGGGCAGTTTGCCGTTGCGGGGCAAACCCTGCGGATCGGCATCCCGCTTCCGGCCAGCGTCGCGCTGGAGGCCCCGCATTTCTTCGCCAGCGAGGATCGCGTGGTCGATTATGCCGCGCCGCAGAAGTTCGGCCGCAAGGGCGATCTGCTGATCGTCGAACTGCCGCGCGCGAAGTATAATGCGCTCGATCCAGCGGGGCTTTCGGGGGTGCTGCGACTCAACCGCGCGGGCGATGGGGTGCTGGTTTCGGTTCAGCCGGGAACTGTGCCGAGCGATGGGACGCCGCTGGCCGACGACAATTCCGCGCCGCTGGCGCTCCCCGCACTTTTGCTCGCCGCACTGGTCGGCGGGCTGTTGCTCAATTTCATGCCCTGCGTCTTCCCGATCCTCAGCCTCAAGGCCCTCAGCCTCGCCCGCGCGGGCGAGAGCGAAGCGCAGGCCCGGGCCGAAGGGCTGGCCTACAGCGCCGGCGTAATCCTGGCTTGCCTCGCGCTGGGCGCGCTGATGCTGGCGCTGCGCGCGGCGGGGCAGGAAGTGGGCTGGGCGTTTCAGTTGCAGGAGCCGCTGGTGGTCGCCGCCCTGCTGGTTCTCGCGGTAACGATCACCGCCAATCTGCTCGGGCTCTACGAATTCGCGATCCCCGGCTTTGCGCAAGCCGGATCGCGGCGCGGGGCCTTTGCCACCGGGCTGCTCGCCGCCTTCGTGGCAACACCCTGCACCGGCCCGTTCATGGCGGCGGCGATGGGTGCGGCGCTGCTACTGCCAGTACCCTCGGCCTTGCTGCTGTTCGGCGCGCTCGGGCTGGGACTGGCGCTGCCATTTCTCGCGCTGGCCTACGTCCCCGCGTTGCGCCGCGCCTTGCCGAAACCGGGTGCGTGGATGGTGTGGTTCCGCCGCTGGATGGCGCTGCCGATGGCGCTCACCGCGCTCGCGCTGCTGTGGCTGGCGAGCCGGGTCGGCGGCATGAATTTCGCGGCGCTGTGCGGGATCGTCGCGGCTATTGCCGTTGCGCTGCTGTGGCTGGTGGGCCGGTCGCAGCGCGCGGGCGAAGCATCGGGCAAGCGGTTTGCGGTCAGTGCGGTTGCGCTGGCAATAGTCTCCGCGCTGGTGCTGCCGCGCGCGGTTGCCGCGCCTTCGGCCGAGTCCGCCGGAGTGCTTGACGCACAGCCCTTCAGCGAAGCCGCGCTCGCTCAGGCGCGCACCTCGGGCAAACCAGTGTTCGCATACTTCACCGCCGACTGGTGCCTTACCTGCAAGGTCAACGAGCGCGTCGCAATCGAGCGCGAGACGACCCGCGAGGCGTTCGCCAAAGCCGGGGTGACCGTCCTTCGCGGCGACTGGACTCGCCGCGACCCGGCGATCACCCGCTACCTCACCGCGCAGGGTGTTGCCGGCGTGCCGCTCTACGTCTGGTATCCGGCGGGCGGCGGCGCGGCGCAGCAATTGCCGCAATTGCTCGGGCCGGAGACTTTGGTTGATCTGGCAAGGAAGCCCTAGCCACTACCCGTTCGTCCGAACGAAGGCTGTCAGAGCATCCAGAAGCGATTGACCCCGCCCTCGCCGGATTCAATCCGCACCCGTCGCCCCGTGACCGGACCGGCTCGCAGTTCTCGCATTATCTCCGGGTCGTTGCTGTTGGCGCAAACCCGTGCCTCGCGCTCACCCTGAGCCTGTCGAAGCACCCGCGCCACCAATGTAGCCGTCTCCCCCGCCTTGCCCGGCTGAATCGTGAAGGTCTCGGCAACGGCCTCGCCATCGTAGTCAGCCAGCACGGCGAACGCGGGTTGGATCTTGGGCAGGCTCTGCCAGCGCGATTTTCGCCAGTCGGCGGGTGCGGTCGAATAGACCCCGGCAGCATATTTGCTCATGATTCCGCCATTCGCCCCGACCAGCGCGTAGCTGCCCGGATCGGCCCGACAGCGCGCCACCGCCTCGGCAATCGCATGCGAGGAATAGTTGTTCCCGGCCCCGCCGAAGAATGGCAGCCCGCCGGTCAAGGTCCAGCCTCGGGGGTCGTCGAGGTCG
>JANOOJ010000009.1:0-16089 GCA_031421295.1 Novosphingobium sp. | reverse complement strand
CGGGCGCGCTGGCCGGAGCACTGGCAACCGGCTTGCTGGCGTTGGGGTAGAAATACTTCACCCCCGCGTCCCAGCCGAACAGCAACAGCCCGGTCAGTACGACCGCGAGGATCAAATTGCGCTGGTTGTCCACGGAGGCGTCCCTGTTAGTTCGTCACGGAAATGGGGCGGAGTTGAAATGCTTCAAGGCACCGGGTCATAACCGTGACCCCCCCAAGGGTGGCAGCGCATTATACGCTTAAGCCCCAGCCAGCCACCCTTAATCGCACCATGCTTTTCCAGCGCCTCGATCGCATATTGCGAGCACGACGGGGCATAGCGGCACGACGGCGGCAGGATCCGCGAAGGCCCAAGCTGCCAACCGCGCGCGATCAGGATGAGGATGCGTTTCAAGACAGTGGTTCACGCAGAGGCGCAGAGGAGAAGTGAGGCGCAGAGGTGCTGCGCTTTGCTGCAAGCAATTCGAATCGACCAGGCGTTGCCACTGACGAACCGTTTGTAAATGGGAGCGGCTGCGCCGCAAACACAATCCCTTTGCGCCTTCTGCTTCCTCTGCGCCTCTGCGTGAACCCTTTCACTTGCGCCGCCTCGGCGGATCGCCCTTGCCCTGGGCGGCGCGGGTGAGGGCGGCGACGAGCTCTTCGCGCAGCGCGGCGAAGTTGCGCTCGACCCCGCCATCGCGCCCGATCAGCACGTGGTCGCTGGCGGTCAGGCCATGGACCGGCAGCAACTCGCGCAGCAGCGCGCGGAAGCGGCGCTTCATCCGGTTGCGGACCACCGCATTGCCGATCTTCTTGGTGACGGTGATTCCGAAGCGCATCTGCTCGAGCCCGTTGGGCCGCGCGAGCAGCACAAAACCGGGCCGCGCAACGCGCAGGCCCTTGTTGGCGGCGAGGAAATCGGAACGCCGCGTCAGGATGGCCAGACGCGGGAGGCCCGGCTGGTTCAGGCCGAGAGCTTCTTGCGGCCGCGCGCACGGCGAGCGCGGAGCACGTTGCGGCCACCGACAGTCGCACTGCGATGGCGGAAGCCGTGGCGGCGCGCACGCACGAGATTGCTGGGCTGGAATGTGCGCTTCATCGGAACCTCGAAATCGAATGATAAGGGCCGCCAGCTGGGCGACCGTCCTACAGAGGCGGGCCGTTACGGGACGGAGGTGGCCGAGTCAAGCCATTCGGGCGGAACTGCGGGGCGGCGACGAGGGAATTTGGGGTTCACACGAAGACACGAAGATGTCGCATTGCGCCGCAGGCATCAATTCCCAAAGCGAGTCTCGCTGGTCGTGCTGAGGTTGGAATTTTCAGAGCGGCTCCGCCGCAAGCGGAACATCTTCGTGTCTTCGTGTGAACCAATCTAATCGAGCCGCACCCAGCGGCCCATCTCCTCGGCGCTGAGCCATTTCGCGTCCTGATTGGGCACCGAATTGGTCATCGCGTAAAACGCCGCGGCCTCGGCCGCGCTCATCCCCATTTCGCGGTAGTAATCGAGGTAGGCGCGATTCTCCGGGGCAGTGGCGGCATAGTCGCCCGGCTCTAGCCCGTCCTCGTCGGCCCAGGCATGGACTGCGAATTCGGCGCCCGGATCGGCAATCCGCCGCGCGCCCGCCAGAAACAGTTCGACCCCGCCCGAGCGGACCGAGCCGCCTTTGGGCACATGCGTCGCGATGCCGCGCGCATGGATCATCCGCCCCAGCTGGAGATTGGCGCGATCGTCCTCGGTGCCGGGGCACTCGACCATCTCGAGCAGCGAGATGCCCGGATAGTCGCGCAGCATCGCGCTGAACTCGGCGGGCGAGCGCTGATCGGTCAGGCCGACGATCGCCGCGCGGGTACCATCGAGCACGCGGAACGGGCCATAACTGGCGATCCCGACCGGCACCGCAGCGGGCGGCGCGGAAACAAAGCGCTCGCTGCCGCCGTCCGAGACATATTCGACGGTCTCGTAAGTAACCGTTTCGGCCAGCGCGGGCGTGGCCAGGCCCATCGCTGTAAGAGTGGCGAGAATCGGCAGGAGCAAGGCGGCGATGCGCTTCATGGCGCTTGCAATGCGCCGCAGCGCTTTACCGTATCGCCAACGGCAAAGGTTAAGATCGGCCAGCCGATGTGGTTAATTCATCGTCGTCCCGGACTTGATCCGGGACCGCTGGCGGCATCGCGCGAGGACGGGCCGATGAGGCCACCGATCCCCGCTTTCGCGAGGATGACGAGCACATTCGATATACTTCCCCTCGACAGTATCCGCGCGCTTCGCCATCAGTCGAACGGCAAGTATTTCGGGGGGCGGATTTGGTCGCGCTGGTATCGACGGTGGCCTATCTCGGGCTGGAGGCGCGCAGCGTCGAGGTGCAGTGCCAGATTGCGCCGGGTATTCCGCATTTCAAGGTCGTCGGCCTGCCCGACAAGGCGGTGGGTGAAAGCCGCGAGCGGGTCCATGCCGCGCTCTCGGCGATGGGGCTGTCGCTCCCGCCCAAGCGGATCACGATCAACCTCTCGCCCGCCGATCTGCCCAAGGAAGGTTCGCACTACGACCTGCCGATCGCGCTGGCGCTGCTTGCGGCGATGGGGGTGACCGATGCCGAGCAACTCGGCGATTACATCGCGGTGGGGGAACTGGCGCTCGACGGCCGGGTGATTACCTCGCCCGGCGTGCTGCTCGCCGCGATCCATGCCAGCGGGCTCGACAAGGGGCTGATCTGCCCGGCCTCGCAAGGCGCGGAGGCGCGCTGGGCGAGCGGCGTGCCCGTCCTCGCCGCGCCCGATCTGATCTCGCTGCTCAACCACCTCAAGGGTACCTCGGTGCTGCCGGTCCCCGAACCGGGCAAGGCCGAGCCGCCCGCGCATGGACCCGATCTGGCGCAGGTCAAAGGGCAGGAGACCGCCAAGCGCGCGCTCGAGATCGCGGCGGCGGGCGGACATAATCTGCTGATGATCGGGCCGCCGGGCGCGGGCAAGTCGCTGCTGGCGAGCTGCCTGCCCGGTATCCTGCCCGAGCTGACTCCCGCCGAGGCGCTCGAAGTCTCGATGGTCGCCTCGGTTGCGGGGACGCTGGTCGATGGCCGGATCAGCCGCACGCGGCCGTTTCGCAGCCCGCACCATTCGGCCTCGATGGCGGCGCTGGTGGGGGGCGGGCTGAAGGTTCGCCCCGGCGAGGTCAGCCTCGCGCATCTCGGCGTGCTGTTCCTCGACGAATTGCCCGAATTCCAGCGCCCGGTGCTCGATTCGCTGCGCCAGCCGCTCGAGACCGGCGAGGTCAGCGTGGCGCGGGCCAATGCCCATGTGACCTTCCCGGCGCGGGTCCAGCTGATCGCGGCGATGAACCCGTGCCGCTGCGGGCATCTCGGCGATCCGGCGCTGGGTTGTTCCAGAGCGCCGCGCTGCGCGGCCGATTACCAGAGCCGGGTCTCGGGGCCGCTGCTCGACCGGATCGATTTGCATGTCGATGTCGACCCGGTCAGCGCCGCCGATCTCGCGCTGCCCCCGCCCGCCGAAGGCTCGGCCGAAGTCGCGGCGCGGGTCGCAGCGGCTCGGGCGATCCAGATTGCTCGGCTCGAAGGAACCAAAATGCGCAGCAACGCGCAGCTCGACGGCGACATGCTGGCGGCGCACGCCACCCCGGACGAACCGGGCCGCAAGCTGCTGATGCAAGCCGCCGAAGCGATGCGGCTATCGGCGCGCGGCTATACGCGCATGCTTAGGGTCTCACGGACGATCGCCGATCTGGCGGGGGTAGAGACGGTCGGGCGGATTCACGTGGCCGAGGCGTTGAGCTATCGGCGTCAGGCACCGCGGAGCTAGGCACAGTGATCAGACGGTCCCCCACCAGTGAATTGCCGTCACGCCACACGGTGGTGGTTTCTGATGTTGAAAGCATGTTCTGGAAGCTGTCGTGGGACATAATCCAATTTGATGATCTTCAGCGAAACCAGCCCGACTTGATCGAGCCGTTGGCATATGCCGCCATAAACGTCTGTATCGCGGCTAGCAGCCTGCGGGATTGGGCGGTTTCCGCTTTCGTATCAAAGACGCGCGAAAGCGGTCGGAAGGTCACAGAAGCAGAAGTCGTCAAGCACATCCACGCTCACGTTTTGCAACAAGCGATGTGCGAAGCGATCGCAAACACTGCCAAACACTCGCGATTCAATGAGGGTCAATGGGTCGGCGGGTCGGTTCGCGTTGAATTCGACGAACCGAGTGAAGATGATCCAGGGGGACTCATACTGCGTCACATCCACGAGGACGGGGCATATTCAGGAATCGCGCTGAATGCGTTCATGAACCTAGAGTCGAACTGGTGGGGAGTACTCCAGAACCTTGGCTTCGCGTTTCCAAGGACACCACCAGAATGGCGACAACGACAACTGCGCGCGATCTTTGGTCGAGCCTAAGTCGTGCCTAAACCGCCCACGCCTCACCCAGTGGCACAACCTCAGCATCCAGTTCCGCCCGGTCCCGCCAAAGCAAATCGTGGTGAGTCAGCAACCGTCCATCGTGGGCGTGGATGCCGATCGGGGCGATCGGCTGGCCGTCGCGCGCGTCGCACAGCACCGGATTTGAGGGCACCCCCAGCTCGTATTTCTCGCCCCACTGGCGTAGCGTGAGCATCGCGGGGAGCAGGTCGAAGCCCTTTTCGGTCAGGCGGTATTCGATCTTGCGGCGATCGTCGGGCAGCGGTTCGCGCCGCATGATGCCGTTTTCGACCAGCCGGGCGAGGCGGTTCGAGAGGATATTGCGGGCGATGCCGAGCTCGGTGAGATATTCCTCGAAGTGGTGCAACCCGTTGAAGGCGGCGCGCAGGATCATGAACGACCAGCGCTCACCCATCACTTCCAGCGCCATCGGCAGCCCGCAGCTGCCGATCTCGCGCAGCGGTTCGCGCAATTTGCCCATCGTCATTACCTCTCGTTTTGCAACCTAACCGATTTGCGCTTGCAGGCCGACAAAAAAATCTTTGCTGCAACGCACAGTTTTGAGTTGCAACTTAAAACCTATCGGGATAGGTAGTGATTCGCAATGCAATTCGATGCTTCCTCCCCAGGACCCTTTCGATCCCTGCGTGCCCAAGACTGCTCAACCCATGACCCAAAGGGGAAGACCAATGTTTACTGCGACCCAAAACCCGCTCTCGCGCACGCTGCTTGCCGCCGGCCTCGCCATCGCGGGCACCATCGCCAGCTTCGCTGCGACCACCACCCCGGCCTATGCTGCAACGGGCGGCTATTCGGTCTCGCTGGCGACCCCGCTCGAAGCACCGCGCCAGGAAATCATCAATGGCGTGTTGTGGCGCTGCGAAGGGACCAGCTGCGTCGCGGCTTCGGATGGCTCGAGCCCGGCCAATGCCTGCGCCCGCGTCGCCCGCAAGTTCGGCCCGGTCGCCAGCTTCGCCATCGCCGGGCGCGAGCTCGCCGCCGACAAGCTGCAGCGCTGCAACGCTGGCTGAGGCCACCCTACCCCAGCTGCCCCAAGTTCCGGGCAGCTGTCTCAAACTGGGCTCCCGTCTTGCGCCGGGGGCCCATTTTTTATGCGATGAGGCCGCGCTCGCGCAGATCATTAGCCAGCAAGTGGGCATCGCGGAAATGATGCACTTGCCAGCCTAGGGCCCGCGCGGCTTCGATATTGGCGGCGTTGTCGTCGATGAACAGCATGCCTGCGGGCGCATGGCCGAACCGCCGCGAGGCGAGCGCGTAGATCGCCGGATCGGGCTTGGCGATCTTCTCGACGCCCGAGACCACAATAGCGCGGAATTGGCGGAACACCGGCTGGGTAGGGCGGAACGCCGCCCAGGTATCGTCGCCAAAGTTGGTGATCGCAAACAGCGGCACACCCCGCGCGGCCAGTTCGGCTACCAGCTCTAGGCTGCCGGGGACGGGGCCGGGGATGGTCTCGTTGAAGCGTTCGGCATAGGCGCGGATCAGCCGGGCATAACCGGGAAACTGGGCGCTGCGCTCAGCCACCATCTCGGCGATCGGGCGGCCTTGATCGTGCTGGTAGTGCCACTCGGGTGTGACGACGGTGGTTACGAACCATTCGAGTTCGGCAGGATCGTCGATCAGCTTGGCGAACAGATAGCGCAGGTCCCATTCGAACAGGACCCTGCCCACATCGAATACGACGGCGCGAACGTCATCCCAGCGAACGCGGGGATCGCGGGCATCTTCATTCATAGAAAGCGCCCGGAGGCCAGCGGTCCCGGATCAAGTCCGGGACGACGCGCAATCAACCCTGGCGCGCCTTGAAGCGGCGATTGGTCTTGTTGATCACATAGGTGCGGCCCCGACGGCGAATCACGCGGTTGTCCCGGTGGCGGCCCTTGAGCGACTTGAGGCTGTTGCGAATCTTCATGATGTCCTCGCGCGGCAATGGAGCCGCTAAAATTGAAGGTGGGCCGTTACGGGGGAGCGGGTGCGAAGTCAACCGGGCGTGATGTCACTTAGCTTGCGCTCCCACGCCAGCGCGTGGCTCACGATGGTGTCGAGATCGGCATATTGCGGCACCCACGGCAGCGTCGCCTTGATCCGGGCATTGTCCGAGATCAGCGAATCGGGATCGCCCGCGCGGCGCGGGCCCATCCGGCGGACGATCTTGCGGCCCGTCACCCGGTCGACCGCGTCGAGCACTTCGAGCACCGAGAAGCCCTTGCCGTAGCCCGCGTTCATCGTCAGCGAGCGGCGCGGCTCGGCGATCAGTGCTTCCAGCGCCTGGACATGCGCGGCGGCGAGATCGGAGACATGGATATAGTCGCGCACTCCGGTGCCATCGGGGGTGGCGTAATCGGTCCCGAAGACATCTACGCCCGAGCGTTTGCCCAGCGCGGCCTCGACCGCGACTTTGATCAGATGCGTCGCGCCTGCGGTCGATTGCCCGGTCCGCGCGCGCGGATCGGCGCCCGCGACGTTGAAATAGCGCAAGGCGCAGTAGTTCAATGGATGCGCGGCGGCGACATCGGCCAGCATCTGCTCGGTCATCAGCTTCGACATGCCGTAGGGATTGATCGGGCGGCGCGGGGTGTCCTCGCCGACCGGCGAGACCTCGGGCACGCCATAGGTCGCGGCGGTCGAGCTGAAGATGAAATGCGGCACGCCTGCAGCCACTGCTGCCGCGATCAGCGCGCGGCTTTTGGCGGTGTTGTTGTGATAATATTTGAGCGGGTTCTCGACCGATTCGGGGACGATGATCGATCCGGCGAAATGCATCACCGCGCGCGTCCCTTGCTCGGCGAAGATGCGCGCCAGCAGCGCCGGGTCCTCGATGTCGCCCTCATAGAGCGGCACACCCTGGGGCACCGCCCAGCGGAAACCGGTGGTGAAATTGTCGATCACTGCGATTGGCCAACCCGCGTCGGCGAGCGCGAGCACGGCGTGGCTGCCGATATATCCGGCCCCGCCGGTGACGAGTACGGGAAGTTTTGCTGTCATGACGCTGGCCGCTAGCATCCCTGCGCGCGAAAGTAACGGCGCAGAGGTGTTCGGGTCCGGGTGCGCGGCTTCATCTGTCCATAGTGCCGTTCAAACAGAGCGCTTGCATCGCCGACGCCCAGGACCCAGTTTCAACGGATAGGTCGCTGTGGGAGTGCCGAGTCGTGAAGTCATTGAAATTCGTTGTGATTACCGCGCTTGCCGCCGCTCTGGCAGGCTGTGTCACCTCCGTTGGCCCGGTCGAGGTCACGCGTTTCCATGTTCCCGACACATCGGTGCTGGGCAAGGGCACGATTTCGGTCGAGCCCGCAGCAGGCAACAGCGCGGATTCGCTCGAATGGCGCAGCTATCAAGCCGCCATCGCGCGCCAGCTGGTGCTGCTCGGCTATACCGAGGCCGCGCCGGGTGCGGGCACGCAAGTCGCGCAGCTGCGCTACTCGCGCCAGACCTATCGGCCCGAGCGGGCGCGGGGCCCGGTCAGCGTCGGGATGAGCGGATCGACCGGCAGCTATGGTTCGGGAATCGGCCTTGGCATCGGGATCGATCTGTCGGGGCGCCCGCCCGAGCAGGTGGCGAGCGAACTCGGCGTGATAATCAGGAACCGCGCGAGTAACGAGGCGCTGTGGGAAGGCCGCGCGAGCTACGTGGTCAGCGCCAAGTCGCCGCTCTCTCAAACGCAACTCGGCGCGCCGAAGATGGCCGAGGCGCTGTTCAAGAACTTCCCCGGCCAGTCGGGTGAAACAGTCGTCGTGCCATGAGCGACATCCAGATCGATGCCAGCTTCGATTCGGGCAATATCGAAGTGCTCTCGATCAGCGGGGCGAGCGCGCGGCTGGCGATCCGCAAGGACCGCGAATCCGATTTCAACCAATGGTTCCACTTCCGCGTCGCCGGGGCGGCGGGGCGCGAGCTCCAGCTGCGGATCACCGGGCTGGGCGGCTCGGCCTATCCCGATGGCTGGCCCGGCTACCGCGCGGCGGTGTCCGAGGATCGCAGTTACTGGGGCCGCGCCGACAGCAGCTTCGACAAGGCGGCGGACAATGGCACGCTGACGATTCGCTACACCCCCGAGGCCGACCTCGCCTGGTTCGCCTATTTCGCGCCCTATTCGATGGAGCGGCATTACGATCTGGTTGCCGATGCGGCGGCGGGTGAGGGCGTCACGCATCGCACGCTGGGGCGCAGCCTTGAAGGCCAGCCGATCGATTGCCTCGAACTTGGCGAGGGTGAGGTCCAGGTCTGGCTCTATGCCCGCCAGCATCCGGGCGAGACTATGGCCGAATGGTGGATCGAAGGCGCGCTGGGCTGTCTGACCGATCCGGCCGACCCGCTGGCGCGGGTATTGCGCGAGAAATGCCGCTTCCATGTGGTTCCCAACGCCAACCCCGACGGTTCGCGGCGCGGGCATCTGCGGACCAATTATGCCGGCGTGAACCTCAACCGCGAATGGAACAATCCGACACTGGAACGCTCGCCCGAGGTGCTGGCGATTCGGAATGCGATGGACGCAAGCGGAGTCAATGTGGCGATGGATATCCACGGCGACGAGGCGATCCCGGCGGTGTTCATCGCGGGCTTCGAGGGCATCCCATCATGGACCGAAGCGCAGGGCGCGGGTTACACCCGCTACCGCCAGATCCTCGAGCGCCGCACCCCCGATTTCCAGACCCGGCTGGGCTATCCCGCCGCGCGCGCCGGTAAGGCCAATCTCACCATGTCGACCAACCAGCTGGCCGAACGGTTCGGCTGCCTCGCCATGACGCTGGAAATGCCGTTCAAGGACAACGACGATCTGCCCGACCAGGCGCAAGGCTGGTCGCCCGAACGCAGCAAGCTGCTGGCGCGCGATTGCCTAGCGGCGCTGGCGGAGTGGCTGGAGGGCTAGGCCTTGCCGCCCAGCATGGCACGAACGCAATGCAGATCCACGACAATGCCGTGTACCAGCGCCCGCGTCTCCGGATCGTCCGGCAGCATATCCGGCACCATGATGGTCACCATTCCGGCAGCTACTGCCGAGCGCGCGCCATTGTGCGAATCTTCCAGCGCCAGACAGGCTGAGGGTTCAATTCCGAGCGCTCGCGCTGCCGCAAGATAAGGGGCGGGGTGAGGTTTGCCGTGCGCGTAGTCGCCGTGGGCGATAATCGCATCGAAACGATGAGCGAGGTTGAACGCCGCGAGATGGTGATCGACATTTATCCGTTGCGAGGAAGTAGCGATGGCTTTGGGCAAATTGCAGGCTTCGAGGTGATCGAGCAGTTCGGTCACCCCGGGCTTCAGTCGCAGGTCGGTGTCCAGCAAGGCAAAAAAGCGTTGGCGGCAGGCTTCATGGAAAGTTTCTGCGGGGAATGCTGCCCCGAACTCTTCGCGCATCAGCAGGTGATTGCGTTCGGTGGGCAGTCCGATCAGAGTGAGGTAGAATGGATGGGTAATTTGATGCCCCAGCTCTGCACCTACCGTCTGCATGGCATCGAAGAATAGCGTTTCGGTATCGAACAGCAGACCGTCCATGTCGAAAACGACGGCTCTAATCGGGGGAAGATTGAGCAAGCTCTTAACTAACCGAGGTTGGCCGGCCCAAACGCGTGCGGCAGCAGTTCGGACAGGCGCAGTTCCAGCACCTCATCCGCGCCGACGCACCACACCACCGGGTCGGTCCCGCCAAGCTGCGCGACTTCGTTGAGCAGCTGGCGGCAGCGACCGCAGGGGGTGACGACCGGGCCG
This sequence comes from Novosphingobium sp., assembly GCA_031421295.1. Classification (GTDB taxonomy): domain Bacteria; phylum Pseudomonadota; class Alphaproteobacteria; order Sphingomonadales; family Sphingomonadaceae; genus Novosphingobium. The sequence continues at coordinate 5,957 of JANOOJ010000009.1, read as the reverse complement.
GGCTTGCCTTTCATTCCGCCGACTACGGCGACTGCCGTAAGCGCGCCGCGCCAGGCTTCCGACAAGGCTTTTCCCACCGCGACGGTCTCGGCGCAGAGCGTCAGCCCGTAGCTGGCGTTCTCGACATTGGCGCCGGCGACCACGCTGCCATCGGCAAAGCCCAGCGCCGCACCGACATGGAACTTCGAATAGGGCGCATAGGCCTGCGCTTGTGCAGCGCGGGCGGCGGCGATCAGGGTGGCTTTTTCCACGGTCATTTCAATCTTAAACCCGATTATCCTGAGCTTGTCGAAGGACTGTCCTTCTTCTTGCGTCGTGCGCTGCCGCACGAAGAAAAGTGCAGTGCTTCGACAAGCTCAGCATGGACGGGGAGCAGAAGAATTACGAGCAGTTTACGGCTGCACCACTACCCATCGCATCGGCTCCCCATGCGCTTCGGTGGCGAGCGCGCCGTTGGCGGTCCATAGCATCCACGGGCGGCCCGCGTAATCGGGCGCGAAGCGGGTCCGCGAGAGCCACAGATTGCGGTCGATCGCCGAAGCGACGTGATAGCGGCTTTCGAAGGCGGACGAGAGCTTGAGCAGCGCCGCCTTGCCGGTATGCGTCTCGATCTGGTTGAGGAAGGTGGTCAGTTCGCTTTGCAGCGCGGCGTCGCCGACCTTGAGCGGGCAGGCATCGCCCAGCATGTCGAGTTCGACCGCAGGCGGCAGCAGCTTGGCATCGCGCGGCACCACGGTGACGAAGTTGGCGGCCTGCTTGTCGGCTGGCTGGCACGGGTCGTAGCGATGCACCGCGCCGACTTGCAGCCCGGCGGCGCGCGCCGCTTCGAGGTTTTCCGAAAATCCCGGATCGCGGGCGAAGGCGCTGGCGCTGGCATCGAGATAGGCAAAGTCGGCGCCGATCGCCTTGACCGCGCGCCAATCGACCGTGCCATCGCTGGCCCCGGCTTCGATCCCCTGCATCGGATAGGCCGCGCGATCGGGCGTCCAGTGGTGCAGATGCCACCAGCCCCACGCCCCGCCCGCCAGCGCGAGCAGCAGCAACACGCCCATCAGGCGCAGCCGTGTCCGGCTTTTCGCGCGTCTTGCCATGAATTCCCCTGCGCCCGTTCAGCCCCTGATATGCAGGACGCAGATCAGGGTAAAGAGCCGCCGCGCGGTGGCGAAGTCGGTTTCGACCTTGCCTTCCAGCCGTTCGAGCAGCATCTCTGCCGCCTCGTTGTGGACCCCGCGCCGGGCCATGTCGATGGTCTCGATCTCGGCGGCGGTGGCTTTGCGAATCGCCTGGTAATAGCTGTCGCAGATCGCGAAATAGTCGCGGATCGGGCGGCGAAACCGGCCGAGGCCGAGGATCAGCGTTTCGAGCAGCGCGCCGTCCTCGCCCGAAATCATCAGCGCCAGCCGTCCGTCCTCGACCGACAGCCGCAGGCGATAGGGTCCGCCATGCCCCGCCTCGCTGGCGCGGACCGGCTTGAAGCTGTTTTCCTCGATCAGATCGAAGATCGCGATCCGCCGTTCCTGCTCGATATCGGCGTTGCGCCACAGGATCGTCGCCTCGTCGAGCTCGATATGGGTGATGCGCGGGTCGGCCATTGCGGCGCGGCTTTTCGCAGACGCAGCATGGCGGGGCAAGGTGGATTGGTTCACACGAAGACACGAAGCTGCCCCACGCAAGGGCGAAGCCATAAATCGATCTATTGTTGTGGCTTGCGGAACGTTGGAATTGGAGTGTGGCTGCGCCACAAACGCAGCATCTTCGTGTCTTCGTGTGAACCAATCGAAGCACAGTTCTCGCCTTCCACACCCTGTGCAAAACTCGTCCACCGCAGACCGCTTGCGCCCTCCATGCACCGCGCGCATTGAGCGCTGACTATGGCCGAACCCGAACCGCTCCGACTTGTCCCCGAAACCGGCCGCGCGCTGCCTGCCAATATCGAAGCGGAGGCGGCGTTCCTCGGCGCGGTGCTGATCGACAACCGGGTGATTGAGGAGCTGCCGACGCAGCTTGCCCCGGCGCATTTCTTCGAGCCGATTCACGCGCGGATTTACGAGCGGATCGTCCAGTTGCTCGATCGCAAGGCAGTGGTCACCCCGGTCACGCTCAAGCCCTATTTCGAGGCGGACGAAGCGCTCAAGGAGCTGGGCGGCGTCACCTATCTGGCGCGGTTGACCGCCGACGGGCAGGGGCTGCTTGCCCCGCGCGAACTGGCCGAGCAGATCTACGACCTCGCGCTGCTGCGCGAGCTGGTCTCAGTCGGCCGCAACCTCGTCACCAGCGCGATGGATACTTCGGAAAGCGTCGCCCCGCTCGAGCAGATCGAACTGGCTGAGGCTGCGCTCTATGCGGTGGCCGAGGGGGCTTCGACCGGCAGCGAGGCGCAGGGCTTCAACATCGCCACCCGCACCGCGCTGGGGATGATCGAACAGGCGCTGCTCTCGGGTGGGCATATTTCGGGCACCACCACCGGGCTCACCTCGATCAACGAGAAGATCGGCGGGCTGCACGATTCGGACCTCATCATCCTCGCCGGACGTCCGGGGATGGGCAAGACCGCGCTGGCCACCAACATCGCCTTCAATGCTGCCGACCGGCTGCGCCGCGACCGGGTCGACGGGATCGCCGACGATAAATCGGTCGGTGCGGCCACCGCGTTCTTCAGCCTCGAAATGAGCGCCGACCAGCTCGCCACGCGTATCCTTGCAGAACAGTCCGGGATCAGCTCCGAAGCGCTGCGCATGGGCAAGATCAGCCGCGACGATTTCCAGCAGCTGTCCTACGCCAGCCAGCGGCTCGCCGAACTGCCGCTCTACATCGACGATACCCCGGCGCTGTCGATCGCCCAGCTGCGGGCCCGCGCCCGGCGGCTCAAACGGCGGCACGATGTCGGGCTGGTCGTGGTCGATTACCTCCAGCTGCTGCAAGGCTCGGGCCGCGCGCAGGACAACCGGGTCAATGAAATCTCCGAGATCAGCCGGGGGTTGAAGACGCTCGCCAAGGAGTTGGGCGTGCCGGTGATCGCGCTGTCGCAGCTCAGCCGCGCGGTCGAACAGCGCGAGGACAAGCGGCCGATGCTTTCGGATTTGCGCGAATCGGGTTCGATCGAGCAGGACGCCGATATGGTCTGGTTCGTCTATCGCGAGGATTATTACGTCGCCGCCAAGGAGCCCAAGGTCCCGACCGGCGACGACGATGCCAAGACCCACGAGCTCCACGCTGCGTGGCAGGCCGAAATGGAGCGGGTCTATGGCCTCGCCGAACTGATCGTCGCCAAGCAGCGCCACGGTTCGACCGGCAAGGTGCGCCTGCGCTTCGAGCCGCGGATCACGCGCTTCTCCGATCTCGCCGACGATGCGCTGGCCGGGCACAGCTACGATTGATGAGGTGCGGCCAAGCCATCCGGCTTGGCCTTGCGGTACCGGCCCGCTCCCCCGCCCGGCCACCCAACGAGATTGTATGCTCTGGGTGGCCGGGCGGGGGAGCGGGCCGGTGCCGACTCCTGTAGAAACTACGCCACCCGGCGCGCCGTTCCCGGTGGTTCGGCCTGCGCGAATTTCGGCATGCTGAAGCTCTTGCTCTTGCTCCCGCCGACCAGCGGGTATTGCCCCGGCGGCAGTGCAGCCAACGGCATCCCGGCGGCGGCGAGGACATAGGGCGAGACCCGGTGGCGGGTGCACAGCCCGTCCGAGCCATCGCTGATCAGCGCATCCTCGAACTCCAGCCCCTGGCGCGCGATTTCGCTGCGCCGGACCCGGGCGACGACCAGCTGACCCTCGCCGAAATCGACCACGAACGGGGTGCCGGCCGGCACATCGATCAAGCCTTCGACCATGCAGCCGGAACGTGAAAGGTTGCGCATCGTGGCTTCGTAGCGGTGATCCTCGTGGATCAGGCCGACCTTGCGCAGCACAGTGCGGCGTTCCTGGCGATACTTGCTGGGGCCATCGGGCTCGATCACCCATTCGCCGCTGGCCAGGGCCTCGCAGACGTCCTCGAACGGCACCGCCGAGGCGTAGATAAAGCCCTGGATCTGCCCGACGCCGAGCTTTTGCATCGCCTTCAGCTCGTCGTGCGCCTCGATCCCTTCGGCGGTCGTATCCATCTTGAGCGCTTTGGCCAGGCTGACAATCGCCGCGATGATCGCCCCATTGCGATTGCCCTCCTGCGTTACCCCGCGAATGAAGCTCTGGTCGATCTTGATCTTGTCGAACGGCGCGTGCTGCAAATAGGCCAGCGAGGAATAACCGGTCCCGAAATCATCGAGCGCCAGCCGCACACCCAGCATCTTGAGCGCGTTGAACATCTCTTCGGTCGCCTGGCGATCGCCCAGGAAGATCGATTCGGTCAGTTCCAGTTCCAACCGTTCGGGCGGCAGTTCGGCATTGGCCAGCGCCTGCGCGACCAGCGAAGCAAAGCCGGGATTGGCAAATTGCGCCGCCGAGACATTGACCGCGACTTTCACGCTGCCGGGCAGCTGCGACGCTTCCATGCAGGCGCGGCGCAAGCACCAATCGCCAAGCGCACCGATCAGGTTCGCCTCTTCGGCAATCGGGATGAACACCCCTGGCGAAATCGGTCCCAGATCGGGGTGATCCCAGCGCGCCAGCGTTTCGAGCGTGACCACCTTGTTGGTCATGGTATCGACGATCGGCTGGTAGGCCAGGCGCATCTGATCTTTATCGAGCGCATCGCGCAAATCTTCCTCGATCTGGCGGCGGCGTTCGGCCTCGGAATGAAGGTCGCTTGAATAGAACCGGAATTGGCCGCGTCCTCCGCCTTTGGAGGCATAGAGCGCAAGATCCGCCGAGCGCACCAGCTCTTCGGAATTGATCCCGTCATATGGCGCAATCGCAATCCCGACCGAAGCGCCGATCACGCAGCGGCTTCCTTCGATCTGGTATGGCTGGCTGACCATCGTGATGATGGTCTTGGCAATTTCACCCAGCCGCCCGCGATCATCGACATCGGGGATCATGATCTGGAATTCATCGCCGCCAAGCCGGCCGATTTCGCAGCCCTTTTCGTTGATCACGCGTCCCAGACGATTGGCCACCTGCTTCAGCAGTTCGTCACCCGCAGGGTGGCCCAGCGTGTCGTTGACCTGCTTGAACCGGTCAAGATCGATCATCATGATCGCACAGCTACGCTTGGCCGCCTGGTAGGCGGTCAGTGTGGCATCAAGCCGCTTGCCCATGCGGTGGCGGTTGGCCAGCCCGGTCAGCGAATCGTATTGCGCCAGCCGCGAGGCATCCTTGTTGCTGCGGCGCTGCACGGTGACATCGTTGCCATTGCCGCGATAGCCTTCAAAACTGCCGACCTTGGCGAAATGCGGGCGGCCCGAAATCGACCACCACACCTCATCGCTATCCAGCGCAGCCCGGACATTGAGATCCGAGAACGTCTTGCGGGCGGACAGGATCAGCGGAAGCGTACGTTCGTGAATATCGTCAGCATCGCGATCAAGGATGAACAGCGATTGCACCGGCTGCCCGATCAGGTCGGCACGCGGGCGGCCCAGCACGTCGGCCACGCAATCGGAAATATAGGAAATCTGTCCCTGAGCGTCGCTGGCCCAGAACCAGCCGAGCCCTGACTTTTCGTAGTCGCGCAGCAGCAGGACGGCCTGCCTCAGTTCGTCCCCGGTGGGCAGCGGGGCCCCGCCAGCACTGCCCTTGCCGCCGAGCAGCCCGCGAAAACGCGCAAATGAGGATGAAGTGCTGTCAGTCATGGCTACCTTTGGACCGACAGGATTAACCAGTCGTGGTTACGATTTGCCTAATTTGGCGAGATTTCGGGAAGCCGCGCTGGATCATGGCGCACCGGCCCGGGCGCGTTGCAGCACAGGGCGCTGCGGGCCCGGCGGTGCCAGAATGGAAATCCGCCCGGATTCGTCGAGTGCCAGCTGGCTGGCAAACTCCACCCCCATCCGGTCTTCCTGGCACCAGCGCGCGGTTGCGGTG
>JANOOJ010000008.1:0-13326 GCA_031421295.1 Novosphingobium sp. | reverse complement strand
CCCGCCCGCATCGGCCCATGCCCCCAACAACTACCCCAACACCCCCCCCCCCGTGTGGGGGGGTGGTTGGGTGGGGGTGTACTGCCGCAGCGTCGACGCTCGGCTACGCCTCGCTCTCCCACCCCAACCCCTCCCCGGTGGGGAGGGGCTTTAGAGGCTGGATATTCGCGATGCGCGTCATCTTCATGGGCACTCCCGGTTTCGCCGTCCCGGCGCTGCACGCGCTGATCGAAGCGAGGCATGAGGTGGTGGCTGCTTATACCCAGCCGCCGCGACCGGCGGGCCGGGGCAAGCAGCTCCAGCTCTCGCCGGTCCAGCGGGCGGCGGAGGCGCTGGGGATCGAGGTCCGCCATCCTGCGACCCTGCGCGATCTCGAGGCGCAGGCGGCGTTCGCCGCGCTGGAGGCCGAGATCGCGATAGTCGCCGCCTACGGCCTGATCCTGCCGCAGCCGATCCTCGACGCGCCGACCCACGGTTGCCTCAATATTCACGCCTCGCTGCTCCCGCGCTGGCGCGGCGCGGCACCGATCCAGCGCGCGATCCTCGCGGGCGATCCGGTGACCGGGGTGACGATCATGCAGATGGAGCGCGGGCTCGATACCGGGCCGATGCTGGCCATCGCCCGCACCCCGCTGGACGAAAAGACTGCGGGCGAGCTCACCGCCGAACTGGCCGAGATCGGCGGGCGGCTGATGATCGAGGTGCTGGCGGATTTGCGAGGCCATCGCCCGCAGGCGCAGCCCGAACTGGGCGTGACCTACGCCAGCAAAATCGACAAGGCCGAGGCGAGACTCGATTTCAGCAAGGCCGCCGAGATGGTCGAACGCCAGATCCGCGCCTTCGCCCTTGCGCCCGGCGCATTCTTCGAACTCGAGGGCGAGCGCTACCGGGTGCTGGCCGCCGATGTGGTCGCGCGCGAGGGCGCGGTCGGCACGGTGCTGGATGATAGCCTGACCATCGCCTGCGGCTATGGCGCGATCCGGCCCAGGCTGGTCCAGCGTGCAGGACGTCCGGTGATGGATACCGCTGCGCTGCTGCGCGGACGCGCGATCGCGGCGGGGACGGTGTTGGGATGAGCGTTGCCCGCGGGCTTCGACAGGCTCAGCCTGAACGGGTTTGGGTTCAAGAAAAAGGCCCGCTCATCCTGAGCTTGGCGAAGGATACGCGCATCCCATGAACCGCTTCGCGCTCACCCTCGAATTCGATGGCACCCCGTTCTTCGGATTACAGCGCCAGTCGAACGGGCCCTCGGTCCAGCAAGCCATCGAGGAGGCGGCCTTCGCAGTCACCGGCGAGCAGATTACCCTATCCGCCGCCGGCCGCACCGACGCGGGCGTCCACGCGCTCGCCATGCGGGCGCATCTCGACATTGCCAAGGACATCGCTCCGTTCCGGCTGATGGAAGCGCTCAATGCCAAAATGCGCCCTGCCCCCATCGCGGTGGTGGCGTGCGAGGTGGTGCCGGACGATTGGCACGCGCGGTTCTCGTGCATCCTGCGCAGCTACACCTACCGCATCGTCAATCGCCGCGCGCCGCTGACCCTGGAGGCGAACCGGGCGTGGCAGGTCCACAACCTGCTCGACGCCAACGCGATGCACCGCGCGGCGCAGGCGCTGGTCGGGCATCATGACTTCACCACTTTCCGCTCGGTCCATTGCCAGTCGGCCAGCCCGGTCAAGACGCTCGACCGGCTCGACGTCCGGCGCGTCGAAAACGAAATCGGTGGCGATTTAATACTGGTCGAAACCGCAGCGCGCAGCTACCTCCATCATCAGGTGCGCTCGATGGTCGGCTGCCTCGTGCTGGTTGGGCTTGGCCGGTGGCGCGAGGACCGGATCGCCGAGGCGCTCGCCGCTAGAGACCGTGCCGCACTGGGGCTCAACGCCCCGGCACATGGATTGTATTTCGTAAAAGCCACCTATCCGGGAGAAGACACATGACGTTCACAGGCAAACAGCTCACCACCCAGCTCGACGCGGACGGCACGCTGACCTTGCAGCTGAACCACAAGACGTGGGACGTGCCCAAGGCCGGTCAGGTGCTGGTCCGGGTCGAAGCCTCGCCGATCAATCCGTCGGATCTCGGTCTGCTGTTTGCCTCTGCCGATACCCAGGGCGCGCAATACTCGCCGGGCAAGATCGTCGCCAGGATGCCCGACAACGCCACGCGGGCGATGAAGGCGCGGCACGGAATGGCGATGCCGGCCGGCAACGAGGCTGCGGGCACCGTCGTCGCAGCGGGCGAAGGCGCCGAAGCGCTGATGGGCAAGCGGGTCGCCTGTGTCCCCGGCACCGCCTACGGCGATTATGCCTATGCCGATGCGGCGATGTGCATGCCGGTCGAAGCCAGCGCCGAACAGGCCGCCTCGAGCTTCGTTAATCCGATGACCGCGCTGGGCTTTGTCGAAACGATGAAGCTCGAAGGCTTCACCGGGATTGTGCACGCCGCGGCAGCATCGAACCTCGGCCAGATGCTGGTCAAGATCTGCCTCGAAGACGGCATTCCGCTGGTCAATATCGTCCGTAGCGCGGATCAGGTCGCGCTGCTCAAGAACCTCGGCGCAACGCATGTGCTCGATATGACCGCACCCGATTTCATGAAGCAACTGATCGACGCGATTGCCGAGACCAAGGCGATGCTCGGGTTCGATCCGATCGGCGGCGGGACGCTTGCCGGGCAGATCCTCACCGCAATGGAAGCCGCCGCCAGCCGCGGCGCCGTGTTCAGCCGCTATGGCTCGTCGGAGGCCAAGAAGGTTTACATCTACGGCGGACTCGACATGGGGCCGACGATCCTCAACCGTGCATTCGGCCTCACCTGGGACCTCGCCGGCTGGCTGCTCACCCCGTTCATGGCCAAGGCCGGGATGGAAGTCGTCGGAAGGATGCGCGCGCGGGTGGCAAAGGACCTGACCACGACGTTCGCCAGCCATTACAAAGCGCGGGTTTCCCTGGCAGGGATGCTCGAGAAAGGCGCCGTGAGCGACTACAACGCGCGGCGGACTGGGGAGAAGTATCTGGTGGTGCCCACGAGGTAAGGCCGCCGCCCCTGCCCTTCCGGTAACGGAGAAACGATATGGCCAATTTGCCAAAGCTTGGCGGACCCCCCTTCCTGACCGATGCGGGGCTTGAGACATGTCTGATCTTTCACGACGGGTTCGATCTGCCCTGTTTCGCCTCGTTCACCCTCCTCGATGATGACAAAGGCATCGAAGGGCTGAAAACCTATTACCGCAAATTCCTCGCGCTGGCCCGCGACTATGGGGCCGGGTTTGTGCTAGATGCGCCTAGCTGGCGGGCCAGTCCCGATTGGGGCGCAACAATTGGCTATGATCCGACCCGGCTCGCCAGTGCCAATATTCGCGGGCTCGAATTGATTTCGGGAGTGCGGCGGGAACTGGAGGGTGCCAACGATGTCGTGCTCAACCTGCCCGTCGGGCCGCGCGGCGATGGTTATGATCCCGGCAATATGATGAGCGCGGCTGAGGCGCGCGCCTATCACGGCTGGCAAATCGGCGTGGCGGCGGATGCCGGGGCCGAGATCGTTACCGCGCTCACCATGACCTATCTCGAGGAAGCGCAGGGCATTGCCGCCGCCGCCGCAGATGCCGGGCTACCTGCAGTCGTGTCTTTCACTGTGGAGACCGATGGCCGCTTGCCTACTGGCATGACGCTGTCGGAGGCGGTGCGTCGAACCGACGATGCGGTGGGCGGGGTCGCCTACCACATGATCAATTGCGCCCATCCTTCGCATTTCGCGACAGTGCTCGACGATGCCAAACTGGCAGCAAGGATCGGTGGAATCCGCGCCAATGCCTCGCGGATGAGCCATGCCGAACTCGATGAGGCAACCGAGCTGGATGACGGCAATCCGGACGAGCTTGCCAGTGACTATCGCGCTCTGCTGGGCGCGCTTCCCAATCTCTGCGTCCTGGGCGGATGCTGCGGCACCGATCACCGCCACGTCGATGCGATCGCGCGCGAATGCCTGCCGCTGATGCCGCGCTAAGCCTTCCCCACCACGCTCTCGGGCAGTTCGGTCCCAAATACCCGCTGGTAGTATTCGGCCACCAGCATCCGCTCGGTCTCATCGCATTTGTTGAGGAAGCTGAGGCGGAAGGCGAAGCCGGCGTCCTTGAAAATCGCGGTGTTCTGCGCCCAGGTGATGACAGTGCGGGGGCTCATCACGGTGCTGATGTCGCCATTGATGAAGCCCTGGCGGGTAAGATCGGCAACCTTGACCATGTCGGCCACGGTCTTTTCGGGGATGCCCTCCGACTTCGACAGAACGATCTGCGCTTCGACTGCGGCGGACAGATAGTTGAGCCCGACGACGATGTTCCAGCGGTCCATCTGGCCCTGGTTGATCGCCTGGGTGCCGTGGTAAAGCCCCGAGGTGTCGCCGAGCCCGACGGTGTTGGCGGTGGCGAACAGGCGGAACCACGGGTTAGGGCGGATCACGCGGTTCTGGTCGAGCAGCGTCAGCTTGCCTTCGGTCTCCAGCACGCGCTGGATCACGAACATCACGTCGGGGCGGCCCGCGTCGTATTCGTCGAACACCAGCGCGGTCGGGGTCTGCAGCGCCCAGGGCAGCAGGCCTTCGCGGAACTCGGTGACCTGCAACCCGTCACGCAGCACGATCGCGTCGCGGCCGATCAGATCGATCCGGCTGATATGCGCATCGAGGTTGATGCGGATGCACGGCCAGTTGAGCCTTGCTGCGACCTGCTCGATATGCGTCGATTTTCCGGTGCCGTGATAACCCTGCACCATCACCCGGCGGTTGAACGCAAAGCCCGCGAGGATCGCCAGCGTGGTGTCGGGATCGAACACATAGCTGTCATCGGTATCGGGCACCCGCTCGTCGGCTTCGCTGAAGGCGGGAACAGCCATGTCGATATCGATCCCGAAGTGCTCGCGCACATCGAGAGTGCGGTCGGGCGCGGCCAGGATCGTGCTGGTCCGGCTGTCGGGCTGAATGTTGGGAATATCGGTCATTGCGCCGAACCGCCTATACGCGCGGGGGCAGCGCTGCAATAAGGATTAGGTTGCAAAACGCGACTCAGTTGCGCGGGTATGGGAGAGGTTCAATGCAGGTCTTCGGGTTTCCGCTGTCGCCGTTCGTGCGCAAGGTTCATCTGGTGGCGGCGGAAAAGTCCGTCGAAGTCGAAACCGTGCTGGGCAATCCGCGCGATCCCTCGCCCGAGTTTCTCGCCGCAAGTCCGTTCCGCAAGATTCCGGCGCTCAAGGACGGGGATTTCACGCTGAGCGATTCGACCGCGATCGTGACCTATATCGATGCCAAACACCCCAGCCCGTCGATCTTCCCGGCCGAGCCGCAGGCGCGCGGGCGCGCCATCTGGTTCGAGGAGTTCGCCGATACGATCCTGACCGCAGCCGGCGGCAAGGTGGTGTTCAACCGCTTCGTCGGTCCGGTGGTGATGGGCATGCCCGGCGACGATGCTGCCGCCGAACAGGGCGTGGCCGATCTGGCACCCATCCTTGCCTATCTTGAAAGCCAGGCCCCCGAGTCCGGCTGGCTGACCGGAGCCGATTTCGGCATCGCCGATATTGCGGTCGCCTCGGTCTGCAAAACGCTCGGCTATGTCGATATGCTGCCCGATCCGGCAACTCATCCGCGCACCGCTGCCTGGTATGCAAGGGTCTGTGAACGGCCCGCGTGGCAAGCGGTGGCGGAGCGCGAAGCTGCGATCATGGCCCGGTTGCGCCCGCCCGCCTGATTTTTCCGACCAGCGGTTTGCACCGCTAAGTCGTTCTGTTGGTTAAGGCAGGCGAGCATTCCGCTGACTCTGCGATCATTTCCGGTTGAGCAACCAAGGAGAATTGTGATGAGCTATTTCGACGGATTCGTGATTGCCTGTCCCGAGGCGAACAAGCAGAAGTTCATCGACCACGCGCGCAATGCCGACACGCTGTTCCGCGAATGGGGCGCGATCCGGGTGGTGGAATGCTGGGGCGACGACGTGCCCGAGGGCAAGACCACCGACTTCCGCATGGCGGTAAAGGCCGAGAAAGGCGAGGCGGTGCTGTTCTCCTTCATCGAATGGCCCGACAAGGAAACCCGCGACAAGGCCTATGCCATCATGATGGCCCCGGACTTCAAGGACCCGCGCATGGACCAGGAGAAGAACCCGATGCCATTCGATGGCAAGCGCATGATCTGGGGCGGTTTTACGCCCGTGGTCGATCTCGCTTAACGGCGCATCCAGGCCGGGGCGTTGACGCCATGATGACGTGCTAGTCACGTCCCGATTCTTGCAGGAGCACTCCGATGCCCGCCTATACGTTCTTCACCAATCCGATGAGCCGCGGGCAGATCGGCCGCTGGGCGCTCCACGAAGCCGGGGTCCAGTACGCTCAGGTGCTGGTCGACTGGGCGAGCAAGCCCGCCGCGCTGCTCGCTGCCAACCCGATGGGCAAGGTCCCGACCATCGTCCACCATACCGAAAACGGCGACCGCACGGTTAGCGAGGCGGCGGCGATCTGCGCTTACCTCGCCGAAAACGAGCCCGAGGCCGGCCTCGCCCCCTCGGCGGACGAAAGCGCCGACTATTTCCGCTGGCTGTTTTTCGCCGCTGGGCCGGTGGAGCAAGCGGTCGTCATGCGCGCGATGGGCTGGGAAGTGCCCGAGGGGCGCGAAGCGATGGTCGGGTTCGGCAGCTACCAGCGCACCATCGACACGCTCGAACAGCATTTCGGCGGCCACGATTATGTCTGCGGCCCGCGCTTCACCATGGCCGACGTCTATGTCGGCAGCCAGATCGATTGGGGACTGACGTTCGGATCGATCCCGCCGCGTCCCGCCTTCGTCGCTTATGCCGAGCGGCTGCAGGCGCGCGCCGCCTACAAAGCTGCCAAGGCGATCGACAACACCCTGATCGAGGAGATGCGGAAATGACGGTTCCCAAAAATACCCTCTGCCTGTGGTACGACAAGGACGCCGAGGCGGCGGCGCGGTTCTACGCCGAGACCTTTCCCGACAGCGCCATCGGCGCGGTCCACCGTGCGCCGAGTGACTTTCCGGGCGGCAAGAAAGGCGACGTGCTGACAGTCGAATTCACCGTTGTCGGAATACCCTGCATCGGCCTCAACGGCGGACCGGCATTCCCGCATACCGAGGCCTTCTCGTTCCAGATCGCCACCGAGGACCAGGCCGAGACCGACCGCTACTGGAACGCGATCGTCGGCTATGGCGGTGTGGAAAGCGCCTGTGGCTGGTGCAAGGACAGATGGGGCCTCAACTGGCAGATCACCCCGCGCGTGCTGACCGAGGCGATGGCGCAGGGCGGCGAGGTCGCCAAGCGCGCGTTCGAGGCGATGATGACGATGCACAAGATCGACGTCGCCAAAATCGAAGCGGCGGTGCGGGGCTGAACCGATGTCGCGGAAAATCATCGGCGCAGCCTTCATTTCACTCGACGGGGTGGTGCAAGCACCCGGCGGACCCGGCGAAGATGAGAGCGGCGGTTTCGCGCATGGCGGATGGTTGGAGCCAGTCGGCGACGAAGCGGTGTACAACCAGATCGACGCGCTGTTCGCAGAAGATTTCGATTTGCTGCTGGGGCGGCGCACCTATGAAATCTTTGCGTCGTTCTGGCCCTTCCAGCCGCCCGACAATCCCATCGCCGCCAAGTTTGCCAAGGCCGACAAATATGTTCTGACGGCTTCGGACATGCCGCTCGATTGGCAAACCAGCCACCGCCTCGCGGACCTTGGCGCGCTAAGCCAGTTGAAGGCGCAAGACGGGCGAGATCTCATCATTCAGGGCAGCTCGACGCTTTATCCGCAGCTGCTCGAACGCGGACTGCTCGACCGGCTGATACTGATGATCGCGCCGGTCATGCTGGGCCCCGGCAAACGGCTGTTTGGCGACGGCACGCCCGCCCGAACGATGAAGCTGGTCGAACAGCGCACCGGCGCGGGTGGCTGCCTGATCGCCTCCTACGAACCTGCCGGGCCGCTCAAGACCGGCACATTCGAGACGCAGCCTCCGAGTAGTCTTGAGCTGGCGCGGCGCGAGCAAGTGAAGGCGGGGACTTGGTGATGCTGCAACTCTACGGCCATCGCGCCGCCCCAATCGTGCCCAACAGCAGAGAATTCATCCATAAGCAGGCCTTCCGCAAACGACCCCAATGCAGTCGTTCAATCCGCCAATTTCACGAGACATTCCTGCCGCTCTCAATTAGGCACAAGGCATGGATGGGCGAATAATTGTCTTGAATGGGGTTGGAAGCGTCGGGAAGACGTCTACCGCCAAAGCATTACAGAAGCTGGCACAGCAGCCTTTCCTGCATGTACAGGGTGATGCTTTCCTCGATATGATCGCGCCTCAGCTGTGGGGTGATCCGCAAGGAATAAACTTTCATCAATTTGAGAAAGATGGAGTTCCATCAATTGAAATTAAAATGGGTTCGTATCTGGACTGTTTGATGGAAGGAATGCGGAGTTCAATTGCCGCGCTGGCAATAGCGGGAAATAACTGTATTGTCGATGACGTAATACTATCCCCAGCGGGCCAGCAGTCATATCTAGACGCGTGCGTCGGTATTCAGCTCCAGTTTGTTGCGCTTCATGCGCCACTAGCGATCCTCGAACAGCGCGAACGCGAAAGGGGTGATAGGCTGATTGGGCTTTCTCGCTGGCAGTATGAGCGAGTGCATGAAGGGATTAAATACGATTTCGAGATCGATACGTCAGTCGATAATACCAAAACAATTGCGCAAGCAATTGCGTCCGCTTTAAGCGTTCCTCACCGTTAAACCCGCCTGTGCGGAATCCACCCCCAACCCGCCGATTGGCGGTCAATGAGGCGTCCCCGAAGCAGCTAGACCGCTAGCGACCCCTGGCGCGCATCTGCTGGCCCTGCCGCCGGTCAAGCGCTGTGTTGACGAGGCGCGGCCTTATCGCCACTTGTTCCCGCTCGGCGCGCCCGACCGGGACTGAGAGAGAACAGATATGAGCAATCCCGGACACGAACTTTCCGTCACACGGTTCATCGCCGCGCCGCCCGCCAAGGTCTGGGAGGTCATGGCCAGCCGGCAGGAGGAATGGTGGTGCCCCAAACCGTGGCGCGCCCAGTTCGACAAGCTTGAGAAGCACCCCGGCGGGGTCTCGCTGGTCACCATGTATGGCCCCGACGGCGAAGTGAACAAGCACGACGGCTTCGTGCTCGCGTGGGACGAAGGCCGCCGCTTTGCCTTTACCGACGCGATCAAGCCCGATCTGATGCCCGATGGTCCGTTCATGCTGGGGATCTGGACGATCGAGCCGGAAGAGTCTGACGGCATTAGCGGCACCCGCTACACCGCCGTCGCACGCCACTGGAGCGAGGAAACCATGAAGCACCACGCCGAAATGGGCTTTGCCGAAGGCTGGGGGGTCTGCGCCGACCAGCTCAAGGCGTTGTGCGAGACTTGAGGAGGTAGATCAACGTGGTAAAGCGACTGACCATCCCATCTCCGTTCGTCCTGAGGAGCGGCTGAGCGCAGCGAAGACGCGTCTCGAAGGACCTGGCGCAGCGCCAAGCGGTTCGAGACGGGCCTTCGCTTCACCTCTGGTGAAGTTTATCCTGAGCGCCCGCCCTAGCGGGCGGTCGAAGGGCTCTGTCCCTCCTCACCACGAACGGTAGTAGTTCGCCGACACCCTATGCAAAAGCCGCCGCGCGCCTGAGCAGCTGATAGGCCTCGACCACCGCCTGCAACCGCGCCTCGAAACTGCGATCGCCGCCGTTTCGATCGGGATGATATTTGCGCACCAGTTCGGAATAGCGGATGCGCAATTCGCGGCGGTCGGCATCGAGCGCCAGCCCCAGTGCATCGAGCGCGCGGCGCTCGTCCGGGGTTACCGCGCGACCATCGTGGCGTTCTGCCGGACGCCGCATCCGCGCGCTGATTGCCTCGAGCGGATCGGTAAAATCGGCCCAGCGCGGCGCGTCGTCGACGCCCGCAGTGGGGCGGAAAGCCCGCGTCTCGCGCTCCCAGCCGTGGAGCGGCGAATGCGCGGCGAGAATTTCGTCGGCGCTCATCCCCTCGAACCAGTCGTAGCCGGCGTTGAATTCTCGGACGTGATCGAGGCAGTACCAGCGGTAGTCGCCCGGCCCGTCGAAGGTCGGGTGCCGACCGCCGGGTGCGCGAAACTCGCCCGCCTCGCAGCAGCCCGGCCGGTCGCAGTCGCGCCCCGTCCCGCCCACGCGGCCATGGAATCTATCGTGTTGCACGGGCTTCCACATGGCAATTCTATGGCTAGAATGGAAGCCATGACCGGACCCCTTGCTCGCGAAATCGAAACGATTCTCCGCACCGCTTTCGCCCCCACCCGGCTTGCGGTTATCAATGACAGCGCCCGCCACCATGGCCATTCGGGCGACGACGGCTCGGGCGAATCGCATTTCACCATCGAAATCGAGAGCGCGGTTTTCGCAGGCATCGCACGGCTCGAGCGCCAGCGGATGGTCAACCGCGCGCTGGGTGATATCCCCGGCCAGCGCGTCCATGCTTTGGCGGTCAAGACAAAGGCACCCGGCGAATGAGGAGTTCGTCCCCATCCCGGAAGTCCCACTAACCAGGAGCGACACATGAGCTTTTCCGGACAGGCGGCATGGATTACCGGCGCATCATCGGGCATCGGCGCGGCGCTGGCGCGAGCACTGGCCAAGGACGGGGCGCGGCTGATCCTGTCGGGCCGCAACGTCGCAGCGCTGGAAGCCGTGGCAGCGGATTGCGGCGAGGCGCTGGTGCTGCCGTTCGAGACCACCGACCGCGCCGCGATCCCGAGCGCGGTGGAGCCGGCGCTGCAATGGTCGAGCGGGATCGACCTGCTGGTCACCAACGCCGGGATTTCGCAGCGCTCGCTTGCGGTCGATACCGCGATGGCGGTCTATGACCGGATCATCGACGTCGATCTGCTTGCTCCGATCGCGCTGACGCAAGCGGTCCTGCCCGGTATGGCAGCACGCGGATCGGGGCGGATCGCGATGATCTCGAGCATCGCGGGCAAGGTCGGGGTGCCGCTTCGCACCGCCTACAGCGCGGCCAAGTTCGGCTTGGCAGGCTATGCCGACGCGCTGCGCGCCGAAGTGGCTGCCACCGGCATCAAGGTCCATGTCATTTACCCCGGCTCGATCCGCACCGATGTATCGCGCAACGCGCTGACCTCGGACGGAAGCCGCCGGGGGGCGAGCGACAAGGCGATCGACAATGGCATCGACCCCGATGTTGCCGCAGCCCAGATGCTCGCCGCGATGCTCAACGATGAGCGCGAGATCATCGTTGCCGAAGGTGCCGAACGCGTGATGGGCGAACTGCGGCGGACTCCCGAAGCGCTGTTCGACCAGATCGCCGGGATGATGGCGGCTGGCTATGCCGAACGGATGAAAGCAGAGAGCCGCGAGTGATGGACCAGCAGCGCGTCAAACTCGCCAACGGGATCGAGCTCGATGTGGTCGATGTCGGGCCCAGAACAATAGATGGGCGCGATGCGCCCACCCTGATCTTCCTCCACGGCTTTCCCGAATCGCACCGCACCTGGCGTCACCAGATCGCGCATCTGGCGGGCCGCTATCGCTGCATCGCGCCCGACCAGCGTGGGTATCGCGGCTCGTCCAAGCCGCAGGATGTCGCGAGCTACACGCCGGACAAGCTGATCGGCGATATCTTCCAACTGGCGGATGCGCTGGGCATCGAACGCTTCACCATCGTCGGACACGACTGGGGCGGCGCGATTGCCTGGGGTGTAGCCTTGCTGGGGCAAGCCAATCACCGCGTAAGTCGCGCGGTCATCGCCAATGCCCCGCACCCGGCGATTTTCCCGAAGCTGCTCTTCACCAGCAAACAGCAGCGCGAATCGAGCCAATACATGCGCGAATTCCGCGATCCGGCCAACGACGCGCTGGTGCGCGAGCACGGCTTGGGCGGGTTGCTGCTCAAAGCCATCAAATGGGACCGCGCCTCGGCGATGGAGCCCGACGAGCGCGTAGCGCTGATGGCCGATTGGGAGGACCGCGACGCGGCCTTCGGCATGCTCAACTGGTATCGCGCTACGCCGATGGCAGTGCCGCCGCTCGATGCACCCTATGCTTTGCCCGCAGGCTGGCAGCCCCAGCCGCTGCCCGCGCTGACCATCCCGACGCTGGTCATCTGGGGGTTGGACGACCTCGCGCTGCCAGCAGAAAACCTCGAAGGAATGGACGAAATCATCACCGAGCTGACCATCGTCCGGGTGCCCGATTGCGGGCATTTCGTCCCATGGGAAGCGCCGCAAGCGGTCAATGCCGCGCTCGACGCCTTCCTGACCCGGACCGCCGATGCCGCCTGAGCCGGATTCCAAGCGCCAGCCAGGCGGGTTCGGTGCGGCGGTCGCAGCGGTCAACCGGCAGGCGGCCAAGTCGCTGCTGCGCAATCACGGCGGCGGCCACGCGCCGGTCAGCCATCTCGAGCTGTTCTTCGACCTGGTGTTCGTGTTCGCCGTCACCCAGCTATCGCATTTCCTGCTAGGCCAGCTTGACCTGCTGCGCGGATTGCAGACGCTGATCCTGTTCTTTGCGGTGTGGTGGGCATGGATGTACACCACTTGGGCAACCAACTGGATCGAGCCGGAACGGGCCCCCAACCGGCTAATGCTGGGCGCGGTCATGCTCGCCAGCCTGGGCATGTCGGCCGCCATTCCGGAAGCCTATTCCGATGGCGGGCTGGCCTTTGCCGGGGCCTATGTCGCGGTGCAGATCGGGCGGACGCTCTACGTCTCGGTGGCGATGAACGAGTGGAAGCCCGAGACCGGCAACAATATGCGCCGGGTGGCGTGCTGGTTCGCGGTATCGGCGGTGCTGTGGATCGCCGGCGGGTGGAGCGAGGACGTGAGCACGCGGATGGCGCTGTGGATCGGTGCGCTGACGATCGAATATCTCGGACCGGTGCTGTTCTTCTGGACCCCGATGCTGGGACGCTCGACCCCGGAGGATTGGGTGGTCTCGGGCAGTCACATGGCCGAACGCTGTTCGCTGTTCATCATCATCGCGCTGGGCGAAGGGCTGATCATCACTGGTGCAACCTTCGCCGCTTCCAAAATCGGCGTCGGCGAAATCCTGGCATTCCTCAATGCCTTCGTAAGTTCGTTTGCGATGTGGTGGATCTATTTCGATCTGGGGGCAAAGCGCGGCGCGCTCCACATCGCCCAGCACGACCGGCCCGGTCTCGTCGCGCGGCAGGCCTTCACCTATTGGCATATTCCGATTGTGGCGGGAATCATTGTGTTGGCGGTGGCGTATGAGCTGCTGCTGGCGCACCCGCTCGATCCTGTCCACGGTGATTT
>JANOOJ010000007.1:0-29393 GCA_031421295.1 Novosphingobium sp. | reverse complement strand
GCCCTCGATCTTCAATTTCAGCACCCGCTCGGTGATGCTGCCGGTGGTGCCGATGTTCCACGCGGCGAGCTGGGGCCTGCCGTGGTCCGGTGCAGCGGCGGGGATCAAGTTCGTGTTCTCGGCGGTCAACGATCCGGCGGTGCTGTGCGATCTGATGGTGCGCGAGAAGGTCAGCCATTCGGCCGGGGTGCCTACGGTGTGGCTCGGCATGTTCCAGCATATGGATGCCAGCGGGGTGACCTTGCCCGATCTCAAGCTGGCGGTGATCGGCGGCTCGGCCGCGCCGCGCTTCATGCTCGAACGGCTGATGAAGGCCGGGATCGACGTCGCCCATGCCTGGGGGATGACCGAAACCAGCCCGATCGGCACCACCGGCGCCATGACCTGGGACTGGGCCGACAAAAGCTTCGAACAGCAGCTCGACATCAAGCAGATGCAGGGCCGGGTGCCGTTCGGGGTCGAACTGCGCTGCGTCGATCTCGACGATGCGACCAAGGTGCTGCCGCGCGACGGCAAGACTTCGGGCACGTTGCAAGTGCGCGGCCCTTGGGTGATCAGGCGCTATTTCAAGGCCGAGGCGGACGCGACGACCGAGGGTCAATGGTTCGATACCGGCGATGTCGCACTGATCCATCCCGACGGCACACTCCAGCTGACCGACCGCACCAAGGACGTGATCAAGTCGGGCGGCGAATGGATCAGCTCGGTCGAACTCGAAAACGCGGCAGTCGCGCATCCGGCGGTGGCCGAAGCGGCGGCGATCGGCATCTACCATCCCAAGTGGGACGAACGCCCGATTCTGGTGGTGGTCAAGAAACCCGGCGTCGAGGCCAGCGCCGATGACATCCGCGCGTTCCTCTCGGGCAAGATCGCCAAATGGTGGATGCCCGACGCGGTCGAGTTCGTCGATGACATCCCCCACACCGGCACCGGCAAGATCAGCAAGAAGGACCTGCGCGAACGGTTCAAGGACTACAAATTGGACGTTGCGGAATGAGCGCGCATATCGATCCCAGCCCCGAAAACTGGGCGCTGTTCAAATCGCTCCCGCGCGACACGCCGATCCGGATGCTCAATCTGATCAAGTTCCACGACCTCGCGCAATATCCGGCGGATCACCCCGACCACGGCAAAGGCGTGACCGGGCGCGAGGCTTACCGCATCTACGCCGAAGGGTTTCAGGATGTCGCGGCCAAACTCGGCGCGAAGATGGTCTGGCAGGGCGACCTCGAATGCGTCGTCACCGGCCCGCCGGGCGAGTGGGACGAGGCTTTCGTGATGGGCTACCCCAACAGCAAGGCCTTCTTCGCGATGGTCACCGATCCGGGCTACAAGTCCGAAGTCGTCGCGCACCGTACGGCGGCGGTGGCCGACAGTCGGCTGATCCGGTTTGGGGTTTGATAACACATCCTTGACCCAAGCCAATTCGCCACCCTGAACTCGTTTCAGGGTCCATTGCCCGGCAGGCCCGGCTCTCCGATCAAAAAGCCTAACGGTGGCGTTGCGCCTCTTCATGGAGAGGGTCGAGCTTGCGGCACGATGGGTCCTGAAACAAGTTCAGGATGACGGGAATGGGAGGTGCGGCGTTGCTATAGCAACCGCATCTGCCCATCCAGCTCGGGTCGCCTGAACCCGCTGCAATCCAGCTCAAGCCGTGTCGCGTTCAACCCCAGCCGCTTGGTTGCCACCCTGAACCGCGCCCGGAACACGTCGGCCCAGACGCCTTCGGGCTTCATCCGGGTGAAGAAGCCCGGGTCGTTGTCCTTCCCGTCGCGGACCGACCGGACGATATGCATCACCTTGTCGCCGCGTTCGGGGAAATGGGTGCTCAGCCACTCGCGGAACAGCGGGGCGACTTCGTGGGGCAGGCGCAGCATGATCCAGCTGGCCGAACGCACCCCCAGCGCCGCCGCCTGGCTGAGGATGCCTTCCATGAACTCATCGGTAATTCCCGGGATCACCGGCGCGACCGAAACGTGGGCCGGCACCCCCGCCGCGACCAGCTCGCCCAGCGCCGCCAGCCGCTTGGCCGGGGCTGAAGCGCGCGGTTCGAGCAGGCCCGAGAGCGTCGGATCGAGGCTGGTGACCGAAACCCCGACCGCGACCAGCCGAAGCTTCGCCAGCGCGGCCAGCAGATCGATGTCGCGCGTCACCCGCGCGCTCTTGGTGGTGATCGTCACCGGATGGCGCGCTTCGAGGCACACTTCGAGGATCGCGCGGGTGATGCCGTAGCGCCCTTCGATCGGCTGGTAGGGATCGGTGTTGGTCCCCATCGCGATGGGCTTCGGCTTGTAAGCGGGTTTGGCGAGCGTCTGGCGCAGCAGGGCGGCGGCGTTGGGCTTGGCGAACAGCCTGGTCTCGAAATCGAGTCCGGGGGAGAGGTCGTGCCAGGCATGGCTGGGCCGCGCGTAGCAATAGACGCAGCCATGCTCGCAGCCGCGATAGGCGTTGATCGAGCGGTCGAACGGGATGTCGGGCGATCGGTTGAAGCTGATGATGGTTTTGGCGTGTTCCTCGGTCACCGTGGTGCGCAGCCGTGGGCCGGGGCCGTCGATGCTCTCGGCCTCGTCGAGCCAGTCGCCATCGGCCTCGCGCGTCGCCAGCCCGAACCGCGTCGGCATCGCGCCCGACTGTGCTCCTCGACCGTGGATGACTTTGACAAGGGGGGCCATCGTGGAACAATACAGGAACATTTACATGATTGGAAGTGCCGCAAAGAGCACGTAGGGGACGAAGGTGGAGGTAGTGGTGCTATGCGACAGAGTCTTGTTCTGCCAGGAGTTCTGCTCCTGACTGGGTGCGGCGTACCGTCTAATCCTGAGAAAGAGCCCGTGGTGCTATTGTGCGCCGGCGAGCAGATTGTTCACGCGGCAAACGGAGAGGTGGCACGCGAGCATAAGCGCGAGTTTTACCGTATTGATGGTGTTGAACACACGCTTCAAACTTGGGATGACAAGACGCAGAGCTTTGGTATTGGAAGCATGGGATTGGTTGTTTCGCCGACTGAGGTGCGCTACTCTCGTGACGATTCGATAATAGCAGGAATCGTATCAACCAAAACGATTACCTTTGATCGTGTGTCGGGGCGTGTCACTGACGAGTTCGCAATGTCTAACGGTGGAACCATTACGTTCGCTGCTGCGTGCAAGCCGGTAAAAAGCCCAACGAGCGAAAAGACATTCTGATCTTTCATTTCGCGCTATTTCTGAAATTAGCGCCTGTTAATCACACCTCGCGCAACCTCGGCATCAGTTCGACGAAATTGCACGGTCGGTTTCGGCTGTCCAACTGCTCCGCCAAAATCCCGTCCCAGCCGTCCTTGACCGCCCCGTTCGAGCCGGGCAGCGCGAAGATATAGGTGCCGCGTGCCACCACCGCGCAGGCGCGCGACTGGACGGTGCTGGTGCCGATGGTCTGGAGGCTGAGCCACCGGAACAACTCGCCGAATCCGGGGATGTCTCGGCCCTGGTGGATTTCCCTGACCCGCTCGAGCGCCTCGGGCGTAACGTCGCGCCCGGTCAGGCCGGTGCCGCCGGTGGTGACGATCGCGTCCACTTCGCGGTCGTCGATCCAGTCGTTGAGGCGGCTGGCGATCCGTGCGGCGTCGTCGGTGACGATCGCGCGGGCGGCAAGGTGGTGGCCCGCCGCCTTGATCCGTTCCGCGAGGATGTCGCCCGAAGTATCGTCCTCGGGTCCGCGTGTGTCGGAAACGGTCAGCAGCGCAATATTGATCGGCTTGAAAATCCGTGCCGGATCAACGGCCACGCTGGATCAGCCCGTTGCTGCCCATCCGCACCGCGCTCGATCCGGCGAGGCCGGGGAAAGTCGGCCACATCCCCTGGACCAGCGCCATGCGGCTTTCGGACGGGCCGCCGGCCTGGCGTTCGTACATCCAGTAATTGCGCATCACGATGTTCACATAGCCGCGCGTTTCCCAATAGGGCACGCTCTCGATCCACAGCAGCGGATCGCCCCCGTCGCGGATTTCGCCCTGCCAGCGGGTGATCGGGGTCAGCCCGGCGTTGTAGGCCGCCATGACCTTGGGCAGCAGGCCCTGCGTCCCCGATGCGTCGCGCAGCATCTGGAGGTGGTTCTGCCCGAAGGCCAAGTTGACCTCGGGCTTGCTCAAATCCCCGGCATTGCCGCTGACGCCAAGATTGGCAGCGTGATCGCGCGCGGCAGCGGGCATGATCTGCATCAGCCCCCGTGCGCCCGCCGGACTGACCGCCGAGGCGCGGAACACCGATTCCTGCAGCGTATGCGCATAGACCAGCGCCGGATCGACTTTCCAGCCGTTGACCGGGGTCCATTTGGGGGTGGGGAAGTTGGTCGCCGGTTCGGGCCGCGCGCCAGAGGGGGCGTTGTGCGCCATCCACAGCTGGGTCGAGGGCAGGCCGATGTCACGGGCGAGGCGCGAGAGCGGCTGGTACTGCGCGGGGCTGCCGATTTTGGCCTGATGGCGCAGCACTTCGTCGGCAAGGCTGTCCTTGCCCACTTCCGCCAGTCCGACCGCGACGCGGACGTTGCCGACATCGCGCAGCTTCTGCCAGTCATCGGTGGTGAAATCTGGCGCGGCGTGGCTTTCGGACAGTCTGTGGCCGAGCTGTTCGGCGGCAAGCATTCCGTAAAGCGTTTCATCGCGGCGCGCGGCCGAGCGCAGCGGCGCGGCGGCCTTCTCGGGCTGGCGGCAACGGACCAGCGCGCGGCTTTGCCAATAGAGCGCGGCGGCGGCGAGTTCGGGGTTGTCGGCGGCGCTGGCGGTGCGGGCGAAGCCGTCGGCCGCACCCTGGCAATCGTCGAGCCGCCAGGCGGCAAGCCCAGCGGTCCACCAGCCTTCGGCGACCCACGGCCCGGCGCCGTCACCGGCGGTCTGGGCCAGCGCATAGGCCGAGGCGTTGTCGTTCTCGATGTAGAAGCTCCATGCCACCTTCTGCCGCCATTCGGCGCGGGCATAGGGGGTCAGCGTGGCGTCGATCCCGTCGAGCAGCAGCTTGGCCCCGGAGGGATCGTCGTTCTTGATCCGCTCGAGAATCGCGCCCGAGACCGCCGCGGGCATCGAACCGTCGCCAGTGCTGCGCGGCAGCGTGCGGCGCGGGGTGTAGGGCAGGCTGACCAGCGCCTGCGCACCGGGCAGCGCGGGCAGCGAGGTCGCGCCGCGGCGCTGGGCGAGCGCACCGATCTGCTCGGCCTGCGGCAGAGTGGTGCCTTGCGCGAGCCAT
Organism: Novosphingobium sp.; assembly: GCA_031421295.1. Lineage (GTDB taxonomy): Bacteria > Pseudomonadota > Alphaproteobacteria > Sphingomonadales > Sphingomonadaceae > Novosphingobium. The sequence goes on along the minus strand of JANOOJ010000007.1, from coordinate 24,174 downwards.
TGGCTCAGCGGTTCGGCCTCGACCTTGGGCGAGGAGGCGGCAAGGTAATATTCGGCGCGCGCAACCTGATGCAGCGGTCCATCGGCTTGCTGCGCGAACAGCGCCAGGACACGCGGCCAGTCGCTGCGATCGATTGCGGCGAACAGGTCGCGGTAATAGCTGCGCTCGTCCTGCGTCAGCAGCGTGGGGACGGCAGTGCGGCTGGCGCGATTGCGGAAATAATCGACCGCGGCGCTATTGGCCTGCGCGGCAACCGGCAGCACCGCCGCAGTCCCGGCGAGCACCATTCCCAGCAGTCGTTTCCTGGTCGTCAAAGTCAATCTTTGGTCCCCGTCCACTCGAGCCAGCCCCGCCAGAAAGCCGCCTTGCGGCGCGGCGTTGCCAGCAAGGCCGTGAGGCTCATTGCGGGCAGCAGCGGGATGCTGAGGTTCTCATGGTTAAAAACCGGTGAATAATCCGCATTATTCGCTGGATCGTGGCCGAGCAGCGGCAGGATGTTCGATCCGAAGGCGATCAGGCGCTGCGGGGCAGCCAATCCGATGTGATGCGCGGCGACTTCGGCCATGCCATCGGCGCTCACGGAAGCCCAATCGGCCATCGGGGTGTGGCGCGGCAGGACGCTCGCGACATAGGCTGCGTCGGGGGCAATACCCATCGCGGTGAGCATCGCGTCGAGCAGCTTGCCTTCGGGGCCGGAGAGCAGTCGTTCGGTGTCCTCCGCCTCGGGCTGTTCGACCAGCACCATGACCGCCGCGTCTACCGGACCGCGCGGCGGAACGCGGCGTTCAGGCGTGTGATCGAGGCTGGGCACTTGCAGCCACCACCCGGCAAATTGTCCGAGTTCGGTCGGCCAGCCGGTGCGATCGGTGGCGACCGTGACCTTGGGCGCCGCCGCTGGGGCCACCACAATCGCGGCTCCAGCCGGCTCAGCCGTTTCGGACTGCTGCGCAATCCAGCGCTTCGGCTCGTCCTGATAACCGTGATCGACCCCGGCATCGCGCCACCAGTCGAGTGCGCCTGCCAGGGCGGCGGCGAAATCCTGTTCGGTCGATGCGTCCATAGCCGCTACCCTCTTGACCTGCTGCACCGCCGCTAGCAAGGCTCACCGAGTGAAAAGTCATATCACTTTGGCGGGACCAACGGCCATGAGCGAACGCGAATCGATGCCTTATGACGTGGTGATCGTCGGCGGTGGACCCGCCGGCCTCGCCGCTGCGATCCGGCTCAAGCAGGTCAATGCCGACCTCAGCGTGTGCATTCTCGAAAAAGGCTCGGAAGTCGGCGCGCACATCCTCTCGGGCGCGGTGGTCGATCCGCGCGCGCTCGACGAGTTGTTGCCCGAGTGGCGCGAGCAGGGCTGCCCGATGGCGGAGACACCGGTCACCGACAACTGGCACTGGGTGCTGACCAAGACCGGTAAATATCCGATCCCCCACTGGCCGATGCCGCCGCTGCTCTCCAACGAGGACAATTACACCGGCTCGCTGGGTAGCCTGTGCCGCTGGCTGGCGGGCCAAGCCGAAGAGCTGGGGGTCGAAATCTTCCCCGGCTTCCCGGCTTCCGAAGTGCTTTATAACGAGGATGGCTCGGTCAAGGGCGTCGCGACGCAGGACATGGGCGTGGCCAAGGACGGCACCCACAAGGGCGACTACCAGCCCGGCATGGAACTCCACGCCAAATACACGCTGTTCGCAGAAGGTGCGCGAGGTCATCTGACCAAGCGATTGAAAAAACAGTATGATCTTGAACGCGATTGTCAGCCGCAGGTCTATGGCCTCGGTATCAAGGAGCTGTGGGACATCGATCCCGACAAGCATGTTCCGGGCCGTGTGCTGCATACGCAGGGCTGGCCGCTCAGTGAAAGCGACAGCTGGGGTGGGGGTTTCCTCTACCACCAGACGGGCAATCAGGTCGCGCTCGGCTTCGTCACCGCGCTCGATTACAAGAACCCCTACGTCTATCCGTTCGAGGAATTCCAGCGCTGGAAGCAGCACCCCGAAATCCGCGCGATCCTCGAAGGCGGCCGCCGCGTCTCTTACGGTGCGCGCGCGATCAACGAGGGCGGGTGGCAATCGGTGCCCAGGCTGGCCTTCCCCGGCGGCGCGCTGATCGGGTGTTCGGCGGGATTCGTCAACGTGCCGCGGATCAAGGGCAGCCACACCGCGATGAAAAGCGGGATGCTCGCCGCCGAAGCGATCTCCGCCGCGATCGGTGCGGGCCGCGAGCATGACGAGATGGGCGAATACGATGCCGCCGTGCGCACCAGCTGGATCGCCAAGGAACTCAAGCTCGTGCAGAACGCCGAGCCGCTGGTCGCCAAATTCGGCGGCGACCTTGGCACCGTGCTGGCGGGTATCGACATGTGGATGCGGACGATCAAGATCGGGCTGCCGTTTGCGATGAAGCATCACACCGATGCCTCGGAAACCATGCGCGCCGACCTCTTCCAGCCGATTGCCTATCCCAAGCCCGATGGGGTGATAAGTTTCGACCGGCTCTCCTCGGTGTTCCTCTCGAACACCAACCATGCCGAGGACCAGCCGTGCCACCTCGTGCTCAAGGATCCCACCGTACCGACGCGGATCAATTTGCCGCTCTATGCCGGGCCCGAGGCGCGCTACTGCCCGGCGGGGGTCTATGAGTACATCGGCGTCGAGGAAGGCACCCCGCGCCTCCAGATCAACGCCCAGAACTGCGTCCACTGCAAGACCTGCGATATCAAGGACATGACCCAGAACATCGAATGGGTGACGCCCGAAGGCGGCGGTGGGCCGAATTATCCGAATATGTGATGCGATCAATCCTCCCCGGAACGGGGAGGTGGCGCGAAGCGTCGGAGGGGGCCCACCTTTCCTCAAGCGCAGAGCCAGTCAAGGTTCATCTGGCCCCTGCTATCGCCGGGCGATGGGCAAACTGCCACTTCTGCTCTCGCTCGCCTCGCTTGCTTTTGCAGTGCCTGCTGCCGCGACGGGCGGTTTTGATTGCCGGACGGCCGGGCCACGACCGATACAAGTGGTCTTGGGCGTTGGCCACGTTCCCGGCGCACCGATTTTCCTGTCCCGACTTGTCGATAACGGACGAAATGTGAAGGTGACCGCCGCACAATGGTGGTTCGACGCGGGCGAATTCAAGCTCCTGCTTATCGCGCAGGACGCAAGGCAGGAAGAACTCGTGTTGCGGGCGACCCGCAACGGAGCCTTCTATGACGGTTCGGTGTGGCGCGGCGGGCGCAAGCGCTGGGTCCGTTGCCGCGAGGCTTGACGGTGCGGCAACTCGGCCAACCAAAACCCGACGGCACGACTCCGCCGTAGCGGACAAGGCGGGCATTCGCGGCTATGACCCCGCCATGCTTGTTTCAACAACCGCTTACGCCAAGCTCAACCTGGCGCTGCATGTTCGCGGGCGGCGGGACGATGGGTATCACGAGCTCGATTCGGTCTTCGCGTTTTGTGAGGACGGAGACGAACTGACGGTTGAGCCTGCCGATGCGCTATCGCTGACGATCGATGGCCCGTTTGGCGCGGGGCTATCGGCGGGTGAGGACAATCTGGTGCTGCGCGCGGCGCGGGCGCTCGATGCGGAGCAGGGACGCGGTGCGCGGATTGCGCTCACCAAGAACCTGCCACCCGCATCGGGTATTGGCGGCGGATCGGCGGATGCAGCGGCGACCTTGCATGCGCTGACCGAACTGTGGGATTTGCCCGATGATCTTGAGCTTCTGCTGGCAATCGGGGCGGAGCTGGGGGCGGACGTAGCGCCGTGTATCATGGCGCAGCCGCTGCACGTCACCGGGCGCGGTGAGCACTTCGTGCTGCTCGACGACCCGGCATACCATGGCTGGCCGGTGCTGCTGGTGAACCCGGGGATACCGCTTTCGACCGGTACGGTGTTTGCCGGATGGAACGGGGTGGATCAGGGTCCGATCATCGATCCGACCTCGTTCGAGGCGGTGATCCGCGACGGGCGCAACGATCTGACAATGGCGGCAATCCGCGCGGTTCCCGAGATTTCCGACGTCGTGACGTCACTTTTGGCGCAAGCCCCACGCGTCGCTCGGATGTCGGGATCGGGCGCGACCTGCTTTGCGCTGTTTGACGATCTGGCTGGCCGCGATGCCGCTGCCGCCAATATTCGCGCTGCCTATCCCGAGTGGTGGATCATGGCGAGTAGGCTGCGATGAGTGGGGCCTATGAAATAGTCGGAACCCCGCGCTTTGGCGGCATCCTCGTGGTGTCCGACCACGCCTCCAACCGCGTGCCGGACGACATCGACTTGGGCATCGATCCGGCGTTGCTCGATCAGCATATCGCGATCGACCTTGGCGTCGCCGAAATCGCCCGGATCATGGCGCAAAAGCCCGGAACGGCAGCATTCCTGGGCGGCGTCAGCCGGCTGGTCTGCGATTTCAACCGCGACGAGCATTTGCCGACCGTCGTGCCGATCGCCAGTGACGGCCATGCGATCCCCGGAAACGCTTTGAACCATGCCGGGCATGAGCAACGGCTCGAACGATTTTTCAAGCCGTATCACAAGGCCTTGGCAAAGCTACTTGAGGATACTCCACAAGCTTTGATCCTCTCGCTCCACAGCTTTACCCCCAGACTTGTCAGCCACCCGGACGAGCTGCGGCCGTGGCAAGTCGGGGTGCTCTATAATGAGGACGACCGCGCGGCGCGGCTCGCGATCCCGCTGCTCGAAGCCGACGGGTTGATCGTTGGCGATCAGAAGCCCTATTCGGGCAAATTGCTCAACGCGACGATGAACCGCCACGCCGAAAGCGAAGGGCGACCCTATCTTGGCATCGAGCTGCGCCAGGATGAAGTTGCGAGCGCCAGGCAGCAGGCCGAATGGGCTTCGCGATTATCGGCCATATGCAACAGGGTTGCGCTATCGCTGACGTGAGGGCAGGGCGCATTGCGTGAACGACCCGTTTGAGGAACCGAATATGTCAGCGCGTTTCGACAAGGCCAAGCTGCCCAGCCGCCACGTTTCGGTCGGCCCCGAGCGCGCGCCGCACCGCAGCTATTACTATGCGATGGGGATGACCGAGGAAGAGATCAACCAGCCGTTCGTCGGGGTGGTCTCCGCCGGGAATGACAGCGCGCCATGCAATACCATGCTCGATTTTCAGGCCGACATCTGCCGTGACGGGGTGATCGCCGGGGGCGGCACGCCGCGCCGCTTCAACACCATCACCGTCACCGACGGGATCGCGATGGGCCATCAGGGCATGAAAAGCTCGCTGGTCAGCCGCGAAGTCATCGCGGATTCGGTCGAACTATCGGTGCGCGGCCACTGCTATGACGCATTGGTCGGCTTTGCCGGCTGCGACAAGAGCCTGCCCGGCATGATGATGGCGATGCTGCGGCTCAATGTCCCGTCGATCTTCGTTTATGGCGGCTCGATCCTGCCGGGCCGGTTCCACGACCGCGACGTGACCGTGGTCGATGTGTTCGAGGCGGTGGGCCAGTTTTCGGCCGGGAATTGCCCGCTCAAAGAGCTTACGGCGCTCGAAAAGGTCGCCTGTCCCGGTCACGGGGCCTGCGGCGGGCAATATACCGCCAACACTATGGCCTGCGTCGCCGAAGCTATCGGACTTTCATTGCCGAACAGCAATATGGCCCCGGCTCCGTATAAATCGCGCGAGGACGTGGCGGTTGCCGCGGGCAAGCAGGTGATGGAACTGCTGGCGCTCAATTTGCGCCCGCGCGACATCTGCACCCGCGCTGCCTTCGAGAATGCCGCGCGCGTGGTCGCGGCGACCGGCGGATCGACCAATGGCGCGCTCCATCTGCCCGCAATGGCGCATGAATGCGGGATCGACTTCGATCTGTTCGATGTCGCCGAAATATTCAAATCAACCCCTTACATCGCCGATCTCAAGCCGGGCGGGAGGTATGTCGCCAAGGATATGTACGACGCCGGCGGGGTCTATATGGTGATGAAGACGCTGCTCGATGGCGGCTTCCTCGATCCCAGCCCGATCACCGTCACCGGCAAGACGCTGGGCGAGAATATCGAGCAGATCGTCTGGAACCCCGGGCAGAAGGTGATCTACGACGTGAAAGCGCCACTCAGCCCGACCGGTGGCGTGGTCGGCCTGCGCGGCTCGCTCGCGCCCGATGGGGCGATTGTGAAGGTCGCCGGGATGCATCGCCTCAAGTTTCGTGGACCCGCGCAGGTGTTCGAATGCGAAGAAGATGCCTTCGCCGCCGTTGAAAAGCGCGCGATCCTCGAAGGCAGTGTCGTGGTGATCCGCAACGAAGGCCCCAAGGGCGGGCCGGGGATGCGCGAGATGCTTTCGACCACCGCCGCGCTTTACGGGCAAGGCATGGGCGAAAAGGTCGCGCTGATCACCGACGGGCGTTTTTCGGGTGCGACGCGCGGCTTCTGCATCGGCCATGTCGGCCCCGAAGCCGCCGATTGCGGGCCGATCGCATTGGTGCAGGAGGGCGATATCATCGCCATCGACGCAGAGGCCGGGACGATCGAGCTTGAAGTCGATGAAGCCGTACTGGCCGAACGCCGCCAGGGCTGGCAGCCGCGCGGGCACGATTACAACGCGGGCGCGCTGTGGCGCTATGCCCAGAATGTCGGCCCGGCGTGGCAAGGCGCGGTGACGCACCCCGGCGGAAAGGCGGAGACGCATGTCTATGCGGATATTTGATCGGCGGTTGCGCGTGCCCCCTTCGGCGCAGCTCAGGACAGGCTTCGACAAGCTCAGGGTGAGCGGAGGTTGGTCATTGGGATTCATAAAGGTCCGTTCATGCTGAGCCTGTCGAAGCACGCGCGCTACGCTTGCCTCACGGTGCTGCTCGGCGCTTGTGGATCGCCCGAAACTCGCGCAGCGGCGGAAGGCGAGGAAGCGATCGATTGCGCACTTGCTGGCAGCGCCGCTTTCACCCGGACATGCTCGGTCGAGCGCGCGACGCAGGATGGTACGCTGATGCTGGTCGTGCACCATCCCGATGGCGGGTTCCGGCGGTTCGAGGTGCTGGGGGACGGCGGCGGTGTCGCTGCGGCGGATGGTGCTGCGGTGGCCCAGCTGAGCCTCGCGGGCGGACTGCTCGAAGTCACTCTCGATGGCGACCGCTATCGTTTTCCGGTAACCACCAAAGATGCTGCGCCCAAATAGCCAGATCCTGACTGTCGCGCAGATGCGCGCGGCGGAGGATGCGCTGATTGCGGGCGGGATCTCGTTCGATGAGCTGATGCAGTGCGCCGGTCGCGGTGCCGCGGAATGGGTCTGGCGGCTCGCGGCGAGGCGCCCGGTCACCGTGCTGTGCGGCCCCGGCAACAACGGCGGCGACGGTTATGTGATCGCCGAGGCGCTGCGCGAGCGGGGCGGGGAAGTCCGGATTGTAGCGCCCGTCGAGCCAAAAACCGTCGCGGCGCAGACCGCGCGCCAATTGTATCGGGGCGAAATTTCCGCTGCCCCGCTGCAGGGCGAGGTACTGGTCGATTGCCTGTTCGGCAGCGGCCTGACCCGGCGGCTCTCCGACGACGATGCCGCGCTGCTGGGCCAGCTCGCCGCCAGCCACCATCATCGGATCGCCATCGACCTGCCCAGCGGGGTCGAGAGCGACAGCGGCGGGACACTCAACGAGGGTCTGCCCGGATATGACCTGACGATTGCACTCGGTGCCTGGAAGTATGCGCATTGGCTGATGCCCGCCTGCGCAGGCATGGGTGCGCTGCGGCTGGTGGATATTGGGGTGGCGGAAGTGGCGGGGGCGGCAAGCGTATTGCACCGACCGGCCTTGAGGCTGCCAGAACCGTCCGCGCACAAATATTTGCGCGGTCTGCTCGGCGTGGTCGGCGGTGCAATGCCGGGCGCGGCGGTGCTGGCGGCGATTGCGGCGCAGCGGGCCGGGGCGGGGTATGTGAAGCTTTTGTTGGGCGGGAGTGGTGCGGGTGCTTCGACAGGCTCAGGACGAACGGGACTGGGACCGGACCTTAATCCAACCTCCGTTCGTCCTGAGCCTGTCGAAGGACCCGCGCTGTCCGTGCCTCCGGACCTCGTTGCCGATTGGCAGCCCCTGACCGACACACTGGCCGATCACCGGATTGCGGCCTTGCTCATTGGGCCGGGTCTAGGCCGTGACGCAGTTGCACACGAACGCTTGGCCGCCGTGCTTTCCGCCGATATTCCCACCGTGCTCGACGCCGACGCGCTCATGCTGCTCGAGCCGGAGATGCTGGCCGAGCGCAGCCAGCCTTTGATCGTCACCCCGCATGCGGGCGAACTACGCCAGCTCGAAGCCGCGTTCGGCCTGACCGGCAATGCCACCAAGCCCAAACAGGCAGCGGCGTTGGCGCAGGCCGGGAACATGGTCGTCGTCGCCAAAGGCCCCGATACCGTGATTGCCGCGCCCGACGGCCGGATCGTCAGCGCGCCGCGCGCCTTGAGCTGGCTCTCGGTGGCGGGGACCGGCGACGTGCTGGCCGGAACCATCGCCAGCCGCCTCGCCGCCGGAGCCGATCCCTTCGCCGCCGCTTGCGAGGGCGTGTGGCTGCACGGCGAGGCCGCGCGGCTGCTCGGCCCGGCCTTCACCGCCAGCGCGCTTGCCGATGCCATCGGGGACGCCTACGCCGCCGCGCTGTGAGCGAGCCCGAAGAAATCCTGCGCGTTGGCGCCAAGGGCGATGGCGTCACCGCGTCCGGGCGCTTTGCCGCTTTTGCCGCGCCGGGCGACCTGCTGCTGGCCGATGGCCGGGTGGAGCCGGGGCCGCATCACGCCACGCCGCCGTGCCGCCACTTCGCCCTTCGACAGGCTCAGGGCTGCGGTGGGTGCCAGCTCCAGCATCTCGACGAAGCGTCGCTCGCGCAATTTGTCGCCGATCGGGTCGCCAATGCCGCCGATGCGCAAGGGTTGGTTGCTGAGCTGTTCGCGCCGCCGCACCTCTCCCCGCCGCGCAGCCGCCGCCGGGCTTCGCTGCGGGCCGAGCGCCTCGCTGGCCGCATCGTGATCGGCTTTCGCGAGCAGGGCTCGCACCGGATCGTCGATATGCTGGAATGCCACGTACTGGTGCCCGAGCTGTTCGCGCTGATCGCGCCCTTGCGCAAATTGCTGGCCAAGCAGGGCAAGCGCGTCGCGGTCGATGTCGAGATGACGCTGGCCGAGCAGGGGGTGGACCTCTCGCTCAAGGGGCTGACCGTCGAAGGCCTCGCCGCGACCGAGGCGATGCTCGATTTCGCGCGCGACAATACGCTGGCGCGGCTGGTGCTCGACCAGGGCTATGGTCCCGAGGCGCTGTGGGAACCCGAGCCGGTGACAGTGGCGCTGGCTGGGCTCAGTGTCGCGCTGCCCCCCGGTGCCTTCCTCCAGGCGACTGCCGATGGTGAGAGCGCGCTGGTCGCCGCCGCGCGTGAGTGGCTGGCGGGATCGGCCACCGTAGCCGATTTGTTCGCGGGGCTTGGCACTTTCGCCTTCGCGCTGGCGGGTCCGGCCAAGGTGCTCGCGGTCGAGGCGGCGCGCGATACGCATCTGGCGTGCAAGACGGCGGCGGCGCGCGCGGGCAAGCCGGTCCATGCGCTGCACCGCGATCTGTTCCGCAATCCGCTGCTGCCCGAGGAATTGAACCGCTTTGCTGGTGTGCTGCTCGATCCGCCGCGCGCCGGAGCGCGCGACCAGATCGAGCGACTGGCGGTCAGCACGGTGCCGAAGATCGTCTATATCAGCTGCAACCCGTCAAGTTGGGCGCGCGATGCCGCCATGCTGGTCGCGGGCGGATACCGGCTGGCGGAGCTGCGACCGGTCGGCCAGTTCCGTTGGTCGACCCATGTCGAGTTGGCGAGCTTATTCGTCAAATCGTCGTCCCCGGCTTGACCGGGGACCGCTGGCCTTTGGACGCAACCTTGCATCGATGAGGCCAGCGGCCCCCGCTTTCGCGGGGATGACGGATCAATGAAACACTGCAATTCCTGCGTGAAGCGTCAGCGCGATCAGGGCGAGTGACGACAGCGCGAAGATCAGGAAGCGGATCATAACCCGGTTGCCGATCGCTTGCACCAGCGAATGCAGCACGCGCAGGCCGACATAGGCCCAGGCAATTGTCGCATTCATGCCGTCGCCTGCGCCGATCAGCGCCAGCACCAGTGCCACCGCGTAAAACACGGTCGGCGCTTCGTGCAGATGGTTGTAATTATGCGCGATCCACTGGACTTTCGGTGGCAGCACATCGTCGAGCGACTTGCCGGTCCCGCCGACCAGGTTCTTGCTGTCGATGCCCGCCTTGCCCATTGCCGGGATGCGCGTGGCATACATCCACAGCCACATCAGCATGGTCCACGCCGCCAACGCGACGACCGGCTTGAGGATTTCCATCCCGATCAGTTCTCCGGTCATGCGACCACTCCCGGATTGGCCAGCACGGTAAGCTGCACCGCGCGCGCCGCGAGCACGGCGAGACACAGCGTTGCCAGCAGGAACAGCGCGAAACGAACCGCGACGACGTTGACCAGCGCCTGCCACAGCGAGTGGGCGATCCTGAAGGCCACGTAACCCCAGGCGAACAGCACATCGTGCGGGTTCGGCCCCATGATCGCGATGATGGCGATCACCGCATAGAACAGCGTCGGCTGCTCCATCAGATGCGCGTAGTTATGCGATTTCCACTGGATGCGGTCGTCGAGCACCCCTTCGAGGTCCTGCCCGCGCCCGCCCGGTTTGGCGTTCTTGAGCCCGCCCATCGCCTTGCTCATCGCCGGCAGCCGTGTCGCCGCCATCCAGATCAGCATGATCAGCGACCACGCCACCAGCACGGCAGCGGGCGCGAGTAATTGCGCTTGCATGATATTCTCCCCTCGTTCGACCCGGGGAGAGACTGCCCCGCGCGCGATCGATTGTCAAAGGTGGCCTAGTCTGTGGACGCAAGCACCTGCGCAAAGGCCGCCGCATCGGTGTTGCTGCCGGTCAGCATCACGGCAGTGCGGCCATCGAGCGAGACTTTGCCCGCGAGCACCGCCGCCAGCGCCGCCGCCCCGCCGGGCTCGAGCACCAGATGCAGCTTGCCGAAGGCCAGCCGCTGCGCCGCGCGGACTTCGGCGGGGGTGACCATTAGCCCGAAAGCGCAGCGCGCGCGCAGCACCGCGAAGTTGATCGGGCGGGTCGCGGGGGTCTGCAATGCATCGCAGACGGTCGGCGGGGGGCTGGGGCCGACATCGACAATCTTGCCCGCCTCGAGGCTGCGGCGGACATCGTCCCAGCCTTCGGGCTCGACCGGGACGATCTCCGCGGCGGGGCAGGCGAGCGCGAGCCCGGCAGTCAGCCCGCCACCGCCGCAACACGCGACGATCCGGGTCGGCGCACCGTCTGCGCGTTCGACCATCTGCGCGGCCAGTTCGATCCCCGCGCTGCCCTGACCCTCGATCACCCAGGCATCGGCGAAGGCGTGGACCAGGGTTGCGCCTTGTTCGGCCACCAGCCTGCCTGCCACCGCATCGCGGTCCTCGCCGCCGGGACGGTCGTAAAGCACCACCTCAGCGCCCATGCTGCGGGTCGCATCGAGCTTCACCTGCGGCGCATCGACCGGCATGACGATGGTCGCGGCGATGCCGAGCCTGCGCGCTGCCCAGGCCACGCCTTGCGCATGGTTGCCGCTGGAGACGCCGACCACCCCGCGCGCGCGCTCATCCTCGGACAGATCGGACAGCCGGTGCCACGCGCCGCGAATTTTGAACGAGCCGATCGGCTGGAGGCTCTCGGCCTTGCACCACACGGTGGTCCCGTCGACTTCGAGCGGAAGCAGCGGGGTCGGCGGCAGCAGTTGCGCGATCTTGGCGGCGGCGCGGGCGACGCCTGCGGCAGTGGGTGCGCGCATCGGTTGAGTTGTCATGGGGCGGGCTTATATGCGCTTGGCTAGCCCGATCAATCCATGGGCCAAAGGAGATGCGTGTGAGCAAGGTTCTGGTGATCGGTGCGGGCGGGGTGAGTTCGGTTTGCGTCCACAAAATGGCGATGAGTCCCGGGATATTCTCCGACATCCATCTCGCCAGCCGGACCAGGGCGAAGTGCGATGCGATTGCCGCGTCGGTCATGGAGCGCACCGGTCAAAGCATCGCGACCTATGAGATCGACGCCGAGGAAATCCCGGCGATGATCCGCCTGATCGAGCAGATCCAGCCCAAGCTCGTCGTCAATCTCGCGCTGCCCTATCAGGACCTCGCGATCATGGACGCCTGCCTCGCCACCGGGGTCCACTACATGGACACCGCCAATTACGAGCCCAAGGATCAGGCGCGGTTCGAATATCACTGGCAGTGGGCCTATCATGACCGCTTCAAGGAGAAAGGCATCATGGCGCTGCTCGGCTCGGGCTTCGATCCCGGGGTGACCAGCGTGTTCGCCACCTGGCTCAAGAAGCACAGACTGAAGTCGATCCGCACGCTCGACATCCTCGATTGCAACGGCGGCGATCATGGTCAGGCCTTCGCGACCAACTTCAATCCCGAGATCAACATCCGCGAAGTGACCGCGCCCGCGCGGCACTGGCTGAACGGAAAGTGGGTCGAAACCCCCGCGCTAACAATCCGCCAGAGCTTCGACTTCGAGGGTGTCGGCCCCAAGAACATGTATCTGATGTACCACGAGGAAATCGAAAGCCTCAAAACCCATCTGCCCGAGATCGAGCGCATCCGCTTCTGGATGACCTTCGGCGATGCCTATATCACCCACCTGACGGTGCTGCAGAACGTCGGCATGACCGGGATCGAGCCGGTCAAGTTCCAGGGCCGGGAGATCGTCCCGCTCCAGTTCCTCGCCGCAGAGCTGCCCAAGCCCGAAACGCTCGGCCCGACCACCAAGGGCAAGACCAACATCGGCGACATCGCTACCGGCGAAGCGCTCGACGGCAGCGGGGAAAAGACCTTCTACCTCTACAACATCTGCGACCATGAAGACGCCTTCGCCGAAACCGGCAACCAGGCGGTCAGCTACACCACCGGCGTCCCCGCGATGATCGGCGCGGCGATGGTTCTGACGGGAGCGTGGCAGGGCGAGGGCGTGTTCAACATCGAGCAGTTCGACCCCGATCCGTTCATGGCAATGCTGAACGATCACGGGCTGCCGTGGCACGTCAAGGAACTGGCCGGGCCGCTGGAGTTTTGATGTTGGACGGGCGTGGCGCGTGTCCTTCGACAGGCTCAGGATGAGCGGGCCTTTTTTCTGGCCCTAACCATCAAAACCCGCTCATGCTGAGCCTGTCGAAGCACGCGCGCAACGGTAGAGGCAGCTAATGGAAACCAGAGCCGGAGACCCAGGCGCTTTCGCCCGCTTCGACCTCACCCGGGTCGATAGCCCCGCCTTCGTCGTGGACGCCGCCAAACTGCGCGCCAACCTCGCGATCCTTGCCGACGTCCGCGACCGGGCGGGGATCAAGGTGCTCGCGGCGCTCAAGGCGTTTTCGATGTGGGAGGTGGCACCGATCGTCGGGGAGTATCTCGACGGGGTCTGCACTTCGGGGCTGTGGGAAGCGCTGCTCGCCGCCGAGGAATATTCGGGCGAGATCGCGACCTATTGCGCGGCCTACAAGGCCGAGGACCTCGCCGAAATCTGCCGCCTGTCCGATCATGTGATTTTTAATTCACCCCGCCAGCTCGCGCGCTTCGTGCCCGAGATCGCGGTGGCGCGCTCGCAGGGCTGCGCCTTCGACATTGGCCTGCGGATCAATCCGCTCCATGCGACCGGCGAAGTGCCGCGCTACGATCCTTGCGCCCCGCATTCGCGGCTGGGCTTCCCGGTCGACCAGCTCACCGACGAGCATATGGAAGGCGTCGATGGCCTCCACTTCCACACGCTGTGCGAGCAGGACTTCGCCCCGCTGCAACGGACATGGGAAGCAGTTCGCCCGCAGATCGAACGCTGGCTGCCGCAGCTCAAATGGCTCAACTTCGGCGGCGGCCACCATATCACCCGGGCCGATTACCAGCGCGACGAGCTGGTTGCCTTCCTCAAGGCGGTGAAGGGAGAGACCGGCTGCGAACTCTACCTCGAGCCGGGCGAGGCGGTGGCGCTCGACGCAGGGATTCTTGTCGGCACGATCCTCGATACGCACTGGAACGGGATGCCGCTGGCGATCACCGATATTTCGGCGACCTGCCACATGCCCGACGTGATCGAGGCCCCCTATCTACCCGCCATGCTGGGCGAGCTGGCGGAGGGCGAACCGGTGCGGTTGGGCGGGCCATCCTGCCTCGCGGGCGACGTGATCGGCGATTACGTGCTGCCGGTCCCCGCCGAGCCCGGCCGGCGCTTCGCCTTCCTCGATCAGGCGCATTATTCGATGGTCAAGACCACCACCTTCAACGGCGTCCCGCTACCCTCGATCTGGCTGTGGGACAGCGGGACCGATGAACTGCGCCGCGTCCGCAAGTTCGGCTACGAGGACTTCAAGAACCGCCTCAGCTGATCCTTGCCGCGCGGCCCGGCTTGGCTTAGCTTCCCCGCGGGGTCGGGCGAAAGGGGGGTCACCATGAACTATCGGACCATGCTGGTTGGTTGCATTGCGATTGCTACGGCATCGGATGCATCAGCTCAGAATACGCCGAAGCAATCCGTCCGGGCTGCGGTCGCTCCGATCGGTCCGGCTGCGGGGCGGCTTTACTCCTCGGTTACCGAAGCCGATCTCGCCACTCTGATCCGGGCCGAAGGCCACACCATCGACGCGACCCATCCATTCGAAGCACCCAGCATGAGAGGCAAGACCAAGGATGGGCTGCTGTTCGTGCTGATCGGCACCGCCTGCAACAAGAACGGCGTAGCCGGATGCCAGGGCATCATGATGCAGGTTCGCTACGATTCGAACGACACCGTCACCACCGACAATCTCAACGCCTCGAACGTAGCCGAAGCCGCGCTCAGCGCCTGGTGGGATCGGGACGCCAAGACCGTGGGCTTTACCCGCTATGTTGTGCTCGATGACGGTGTGACGTGGATGAATCTGCGGCAAAACCTGCGGGTGTTGCTGGCGATCACCCCCAATGCCCAAAGCCATGTGTTTAAATAGCTAGCTAGTTGAAGCTACCGCGCGGACGTTCGTTGAGCTTGGTCGCCAAATCCGCCAGCGCGCCGAACTGTGCGATCGAGCGTTCGAGCAGCATCCGGTCCTCACCCGGTTCGAGGCTCCCGCTTTCGAACAGATTGCCCGATTCGAGCACCACCAGTAGCTCGCCCGCGCGGAACAGCGCGCGGATGTTCTCGCCCGCGAATGCTTCTTCGACCGCGACCAGCCGCGAAATATAGTCGGGGTGGACCAGATAGCGGCTCTCCACCGCGTCGTCGGACCACACGGTGAAGCGGTCTTCGAAAGTCGGGTCGGTCATGTCGCAGCGCGCCAGCAGCACGCCGCCGACGGTGACTTCCTCTTTCTCCCCGCCGAAGAATTTGGTGTGCTCGCCGTGGCGTTCGACGATTGTGGTGCCGAGGAACTGGCGGTTGAAGCCGATCGACAGGATGCTGCCGGCAAACACCGTCACGGTGCGGCGGTTCTTGCCCGAGCCGCGCTGCTCGGTGAGCCTGGCCTCGTGCAGCGTGAAGGGCTGTTCGCCGACGGTGCCCCACCACAGGTCCTCGAAGCTCGAATTGTCGTAGCTGGGCAGCAGATCGAAAGTCCTGGCCCGCTCGAAGTTCTCGCCGGGAGTTACGTCGGCGGAGTATTTCAGCCCCAGTGCCTCGGCAATCGCGCCATTGATCCCGCCCTTGATCCGGGTGATTACCGGGCGCTTGGCGAGCTCGGCCCAGGCAAACCCGCCCGCACCGGTGAAGAACGCCAGTTGCAACGCGAGCCCGATGTCGCCGCGCGAGAACAGCAGGACGACCACCGCCACCGCCGCCGCCGCGATTAATCCCAGCTTGCGCCGGTAACTTGCCTTGGCCTTGGCTTCGGCGCGGGCATCGCTCTGTGCGTTCAGCCAGCTGCCCAGCGGCCCGGCCATCAGCGTATCGGCGTCGGGGCGTTCGATCATGCTGGCACGCGCTGAGAACGCGCTTGCGCGGTGGCGGCAAGGTGATAGCCATTCACCCATTCGCAGTTCCGAGGGGAGGCCGCCGCCATGGAAGTCATCGTCATCATCGCCCTGTTGGCGCTCGTCGCGCTATTCGTCGTGGGCATTTATAACCGGCTGGTCGGCTTGCGCCAGAACACTCGGCAGGGGCTGGCGGATATCGATGCGCAGCTGCGCCAGCGGCACGATCTGGTCCCCAATCTGGTCGCCACGGTGAAGGGCTACGCCGCGCACGAGCAGGCGACTTTCGACCAGGTGATCGAAGCGCGCAATCGTGCCACCAGCGCATCGACGCCCGAGGCCGAAGCGCAGCTGACCAGGTCGATCGGCAACCTCTTGGCGCTGGGCGAAGCCTATCCCGAGCTCAAGGCCAGCGCCAATTTCCAGGCGCTGCAGGGCGAGCTGGCCGACGTCGAGGACAAGCTCGCCGCCGCGCGCCGTGCGCTCAACGCTGCTGCCGCGCGCTATAACTCGACGCGCGAAAGCTTCCCCGCCGTGCTGTTTGCGAGTGCGCTGGGCTTCCAGCCGGCCGATTTCCACACGCTCGCCGCCGATGAGCGCAGCACTGTGGGCGCCAATCCGGCGGTGCAGTTCTGATGGCGGGCCCCGTGCTCGATGCGACCACCAGCAATCCCGTCACGCTGGGGTGGATGCAAGGCTTCCCGCCGCCCGAGGACAAAAGGCTCCATGCCGCGCAGGCCGATCACATGCGCTTTCCCACCACGCGTCATGGCTTCTCCAGCATGCGCGAATATCTGCCGACCGCGCGGGTCTCGCGCGGGGCGGGGCCGGTCTCGGCGCTGCCCTATGCGCTGCGCGACGATCTCGATGCGGTGACTTTCCACCCCATCGCCGGGCAGGAGACCAAGACCTGGGCGCAGTCGCTGCACGACAATTTCACCGACGGGATCGTCGTGCTGCACAAGGGCGCGGTGGTCTATGAGCGCTACTTCGGCAACACCCGGCCCGACAGCCCGCACATCGCCTTCTCGGTGACCAAGAGCTTCGTCGGGACGATTGCCGAAATGTTGATCGCCGAGGGCAAGCTCGATCCCGCCGCGCCGATTGCCGCGCTGATTCCCGAACTTGCCGCCAGCGGGTTCGGCGATGCGACGCTGCGTCAGGTGCTCGACATGACCACCGGGCTCGATTTCTCCGAGGAATATACCGATCCCGCCTCGGGCATCGGCGCGTTCAGCACCGCGCTGGGGCTGACCCCGCGCCCGCCGGGCTATGCCGGACCGACCGACGTCTATGCCTTCATGCCCGGCATCGCCAAGGCCGGGAGCCACGGCGAGCGGTTCACCTACCGCACCTGCAACACCGAAGTGCTCGGCTGGATCATCGCCCGGACCGAGGGCAAGCGGCTCGACCAAATACTGTCCGAACGGATCTGGCAGCCGCTGGGGATGGAGCAGGACGCCGATTTCCTGATCGACGGCACCGGCATGGCCTTTGCGGGCGGCGGGCTCAATCCCTGCCTGCGCGATATGGCGCGGTTTGGCGAAGTAATGCGGCTCGATGGCCGGTTCAACGGCGCGCAGGTGATCCCCGCCAGCGTCGTCGCGGCGATTCGCGCCGGCGGGCGCCCCGAGGACTTCACCAAGGCCAATTATGTGCTGCTGCCCGGCTGGTCGTATCGCAGCCAGTGGTGGATCACGCATAACGCCCACGGCGCCTATTGCGCGCGCGGCATCCACGGCCAGCTGATCTGGGTCGATCCCGCCGCGGAGCTGGTGATCGCGCGGTTTGCCTCGCATCCGATCGCCGCCAACATCGCGCTCGATCCGCTGTCGATCCCGGCTTACGAGGCTTTGGGAGAGCATCTGCTCAAAACGGGATAAACCCTTACATTTTCACTTGCAGTTCACGTGCATGAATTTATAGCGACCCCCCGCAGCCCCATGGGGACTTCCAAACCGCAAGGCTGCTTTTTGAAACAATCCGTTTGGGGGTCCCTTGAGTTGCACCATCATCCTGACGCATCGGCTGTAGTTCGCGCGCTCGCGCCGGACGAACCTGTGATCCTCAATCGCTCGCATGCTGCCGCGCGCGCTGCCCGCTTCTTTGTCGAGAAGTTTCCGGGCAAGTCGCTCTATGCGGTGAAGGCCAATCCTTCGGCCGAGCTGCTGCGCGTGCTGTGGGATGCGGGCGTTACCCATTACGATGTCGCCTCGATCGCCGAGGTACGGCTGGTCCGCGCCACACTGCCCGAGGCCGTGCTGTGCTTCATGCACCCGGTCAAGACCCGCAGCGCGATCGCCGAGGCTTACCACGCCCACGGCTGCCGCGTGTTCAGCCTCGATACGATCGAGGAACTCGACAAGATCGTCGCGGCGACCACCGACGATTCGGGTGAGGCGGCGACCGACCTGTATCTTTGCGTGCGGCTGCGCGTCTCTTCGGAATATGCCGAGCTGAGCCTCGCCTCCAAATTCGGGATCGACCTTGCCGACGCCGCTCCGCTGCTCCAGGCGACCCGCCAGGTCGCCGATGCGCTGGGCATCTGCTTCCACGTCGGCAGCCAGGCGATGACGCCGTTCGCTTACGTACAGGCGCTCGAGCGTGTGCGTGCGGCGATTGTCGATGCGGCGGTCACGGTCGACATCATCGATGTCGGCGGGGGCTTCCCCTCGATCTATCCGGGGATGGAACCGCCCCCGCTCGAGGATTTCTTCGGCGCGATCCACCGTGCGTCGGAATCGCTGCCGATCTCCTATTCGTCGGAGCTGTGGTGCGAACCCGGCCGCGCGCTGTGCGCCGAATACAATTCGCTGATCGTCTGCGTCGAAAAGCGCCGCGGCGACGAGCTGTATATCAACGATGGCGCCTATGGCGCGCTGTTCGACGCCGCGCATGTTGGCTGGCGCTTCCCGGTCCAGTGCTTGGCCGAGGACCGCAGCGGCGCGCTCGAGGCGTTCTCGTTCTACGGCCCGACCTGCGACGATGCCGACTATATGAAGGGCCCGTTCCTGCTCCCCGCCGACATCAAGGCGGGCGACTATATCGAGATCGGCATGCTCGGCGCCTATGGCGCGGCGATGAAGACCGCGTTCAACGGCTTCGGCACGGCGGAAGCGATCGAAGTCAGCGATGAGCCGATGGCCAGCCAATATTTCGGCAACCGCCGCGATCCGCGCCAGAGCGACAATGTCGTCTCGCTGCGTTAGTTCGGGCGTTAGGCGACCAAAACGGCTTTCGCCTCATCGCTTTACGTTTGATCGTTCTCCAGTCCCGCAATGGCGCGATGTGCTTAATCGACTCGGCCCAGGTAAGTTAACGCGCTATTAACTGACCCATGGGCGCGACTCGGGGCTTCACGGCTCCGCCCGCAATCCGGGCAGACCGACGCATATAAGCGCGGATGCCCACAATGACCTTGAAGGGGCTTCACCATGAAAATGAAAATTCTCACGATTATCGCGCTGTGCGGTTCCTCGCTCTCGCCCATGCTCACCGCCCCCGCTTGGGCGATCACACCGTTGGGCACCACGACCGCCGCAATGGCTGCGGAATGCACTGCCGATCTCGGTGCCAATGCGGCCGTGACATTGCATGATAGCAGTCTGGCGTTTTCGACTGTTGTGGCCGAAACCGGCCAGGTCGACGGCACCCCGACCGAAGTTCCCAACACCCGCGTTGAAACGCCCGGTTCGCGCTTCGGCACCGGGACGCCGACCTATTCGAATGTCCAGATCGTTGGTAATCCCTTCCGCACCGGCGGCAGTGTCAACATGTTCGGCGATCAGGTCGCGACGAACAAGAACTGGCCAAACAGCGAGTATAACTTTACCGCCAATTTCTCGACGGTGACGACGATCAGCTACGATTGCCAAGTTTCCGAAGTGACCGAGACCCATCACCCCGCGGTGCACATTCCGGGGCACAAGGTGCTGGGGTTCTATTACGTGGACCCAGCCGCTCCCGGCAATAGCGCTGGGCATCAGAACGCGTGCGACTCCTTCAACAGCACGGGTGATTCGCTGCCTTTTTGGGGCGATCCCCAAGCGCAATGTCTGTTCCAAAAAACTGGCGATGCAGTCGATCCGGTCGATGAAGATGAATATTGGACCAACAACGCGCCGATCGCGCGCCCCGATCTGAACACGTCCAACACCATCGACGAGACGAATGTCGCATCGGGCACCGGCCATGAAACAAACGGTGGTCCGTTCACCGAAATTGGCAATTGGCTCGCCGGCAAGGTCGTGGTCTGCATTTCGCCGAGCAAGACCGTCAAGGGCGGCACTCCCGGTACCTGGGCGAACCACAACGGCTACATCGGCAACAAGTGCACCACCGCATGGTTCAATGTGGCACCATGGGGCGGCGGTTCGCAGACCAGCAACGGAACCTATATCTCGGTTCCCGCCACCTGAATTCGTTCACACTGAAGGACTAAGGATGGCCTCGCCGGAGAGTTCCGGCGGGGCTTTCTTTTGAGGGGTTTGGGAATGTCAGCGATCGCTCCGGCCGGAGATGTGCGACAGCCCGGCATGGGTCCGGTCCGCCGCGCGCTGGTTGTCGCCTGTTCGGGGCTGGCGCTGTCGGTGGGTATTTCGTCGGTCGCGCTGGCGCAGGACAGCACGCCCGCGGCGGCGGCGGCCGAAGGCCAGACGGCGGGCGAAGACCGCCAGATCGTGGTGATCGGCAGCCGGACGATCGTCGCCACGCTGAAAGACATCGCGGTTGAGCAGGAATACGAGTCCGATCGGGTCGCATCCTACGCCATAAGCACGATCGGCGAATTTCTCGCGCAGATCGCGCGCGAAAACGGCGATGACGATCCCGCAATCCTCGTCAACGGCCAGCCGGTGAAAGACATCGGCGATATCGCCGATTTCCCCGCCGAAGCCATCGCCAAGGTCGAAACGCTGCCCAAGGGCGCGGCATCGCGGATTGGCGGCGCGAGCGGGCAGCGGGCCTATAACATCGTTCTAACGAACCAGCTGCGCAGCGCGACGCTCACCGCCAGCCACCAGCACGCCACCGAAGGCGGATGGGATAACACGCGCGGCGAAGCCCTATTTACCTATATCAAGGGCAAGGACCGCGCCAATCTGACGCTGCGCGCCGCCGGATCGGGCTTCCTGCTCGAATCCGAACGCGACGTGACCCCGCTGGCGCAGTTCACGCCCTTTTCGGCGGGCGGGAACGTAAGCCCGTTTTCCGGCACCGAAATCGATCCGGCGCTCAGCCTGGTGGCGGGGCGGCTTGTCACTTCAGCAGCTCTGCCGGGCACTAGTAACCCGACGCTGGCGGCGATTGCCGTAGGGGCCAACACGCTTAACCCCGGCAATCTGGCCAACTTCCGTTCGCTGCGCGGACAATCGCGGCCCTACGAGGCTGCCATTGCGGGAAACAAGGTGCTCGCACCCTGGCTCGAGCTCTCGTTCAACGGGCGGCTCAACTGGACTCGCGACACCAGCTTTAGCGGACTGCCCGGAGCGCGATTCCTGGTCCCGACGACCAACGCCTTTACCCCGTTCACGCGACCCGTGTTCGTCGCGCTCAACGATCCTTCGCGCCCGCTCCGGAATGCCAGCCGCTCCGAGGGCGGCACGCTGTCGCTCACGCTCAACGCCAACTTCAACGACTGGCGCGTGACCCTCGGCGGCAAATACGACGAACGGCGGCGGACTTTCGCCTTCGACCAGCTCGGCACCATCCCGGGTGGCTTCATCACTGTCGATAACGCGGTCAATCCCTTCGGCGGAACCCTTGCGACCTCGATCCCGGTGACGACGCGCACCACCCGCAGCACCACCATCGTTCGCGAGATCGCGACCGACGCCGAAGGCCCGTTGTTCGCGGTTCCCGCCGGTCTGGTCCGCCTGCGGCTGGGCGCGGGCGCCGCATGGCTGAGCCTCGATTCCAGCGTGTCCCCGGTGCCCGATGACCGCTCGTTCCGCCGCACCGAATTGACCGCCAAGGCTGGGTTGACGATCCCGCTTATGGCCAAGGGGTCGTTCGTCGGCAGTAGCGATCTCGCGCTCGACGCGGCGCATGTCGATCTGGGCCGCTTCGGCAACCTCGACCGCTACTCGTTCGCGTTCAACTGGCAGCCGCTCGAATGGCTGCGGGTGGTTGCCAGTGAGATTCACGATGCGCGGGCGGTTTACCCCGAACTCCTCGCCGCGCCGACGCTGATCACCAACAATGTGCGGTACTTCGATCCGGTGACCGGCGAAACAGTCGAGGTCACGACGGTTTCGGGTGGGGCGGCGGGCCTCAGCGGCGGGACCCAGCGGACCCGGCGGCTCTCGCTCACCGCCAGCCCGCTGCGCAAATACAACCTTCAGCTCAACGCCGATTACATCGTCAGCGATCTGCGCAATCAGCTGGGTGGGCTCCCGCCGCCCAGCACCGCAGTGGTCGCGGCATTCCCCGACCGTTTCCAGCGCGATGCCAGCGGGCGGCTGGTGCTGGTCGATCAGCGCACCGTCAATTTCGATCGGCAGCACAGCCGGGAGCTGCGCACCGCGATGAGCTTCACGATTCCGCTCGCGACGCCGACGACTTCCGTGCCGCGTCCGGGGGCTGGGCGCAGGCGGATTTCACGGCCCACACTTCAGTTCAACGCCTCGCACACCTGGCTGCTCGCAAGTACCACCGTGATCCGCAGCGGCCTCGGCGAGGTCGATCTGCTCGATGGCGGCGCGATCGGGCTGGGCGGCGGGCGCAGCCGCCACGCTGCGGACGTCGGGCTGGCTATCACTGACGGCGGGACAGGCTTCCGGATCAATGCCAACTGGCGCGCGCGCAGCTTCCTGCAGACGGGCACCCTCACTGCTCCCGACCGGCTGGTGTTCGCCCCGACCAGCAAGATCGACATGCGACTGTTCGCCGATCTTGGGGCGATCTTCAACAAGTCCAGGCTGACCAAGGACACGCGGATCACATTTGCGCTGGAGAACGTTGCCAATGAACGGCAGCGGGTTGTCAATTCCTTGGGGATTGTGCCGATCAGCTACCAGCCGGTCTACCGCGAGGCGGTCGGGCGGACCTTCATGGTCGAATTGCGCAAGGTGTTCTGACGCATTTTCCTACACGCCGCGCGCCTGTTACATTCGCGCTGTCTTTCCTCACCCTGCGTGAGCGCAAAGTCGGGCAAAAACAGGTGCACCAGCGTGAACTTCATCAACAAGCCCCCGCGACTCGGCGCTTATTCAGGCAGCCCGGCGCAGTTCCAGTTCCATCCGTTCCCAGATTTCCACCAGCGCGCCGGTCAGTTCGGTCATCATCGCGGGGGTGTGGGCGGGGCCGGGGGTGAAGCGCAGGCGCTCGGTCCCGCGCGGCACGGTCGGGTAGTTGATCGGCTGCACATAGACCCCGTATTCGGCCAGCAATATGTCGCTGATCGTCTTGGCGCGGACCGGGTCGCCGACCATCAGCGGCACGATATGGGTGGTCGATTCCATCACCGGCAGCCCGGCGTCACGGAACAGCGTCTTGAGCATCGCGGCGGCGGCCTGCTGGCCCTCGCGCTCGGCGTTCGAGGCCTTGAGGTGGCGGACCGAGGCGAGCACGCCCGCGACCAGCACCGGCGAGAGCGAGGTGGTGAAGATGAACCCGGGGGCATAGCTGCGGATCACGTCGATGATCCGGCTGTCGGCGGCGATGTATCCGCCCATCACCCCGAACGCCTTGCCCAACGTGCCTTCGATCACGGTGATCCGGTCGGCCGCTTCGTCGCGCTCGGAGATGCCGCCGCCGCGCGGGCCGTACATGCCGACCGCATGGACCTCGTCGATATAGGTCAGCGCGTTGTACTTGTCGGCGAGGTCGCAAATCGCGTGGATCGGGGCGACGTCGCCCTCCCTCGAATAGACGCTCTCGAAGGCGATCAGCTTGGGCAGTTCGGGATCGGTTTCGGCCAGCAGCTCCTCGAGATGGGCGAGGTCGTTGTGCCGCCAGACCTTCTTTTCCGCGCCCGAATTGCGGATCCCCGCAATCATGCTGGCGTGGTTGAGCGCGTCGGAAAAGATCACGCAGCCGGGCAGGATCTTGGCGAGCGTCGAGAGCGTCGCATCGTTGGAGACATAGCCGCTGGTGAACAGCAGCGCGCCGTCCTTGCCGTGGAGATCGGCCAGTTCGCGCTCAAGCTGGATGTGGTAATGGGTGTTGCCGCCGATGTTGCGGGTGCCGCCGCTGCCGGCCCCGACATCGTGC
>JANOOJ010000006.1:0-4564 GCA_031421295.1 Novosphingobium sp. | reverse complement strand
CGACCGGCTGGTCGAGAAAGCCGTTATAGGTCCGCGCGGTGCGGAACAGCTGGTCGAGCGAAGCGTCGGGCAACG
Source organism: Novosphingobium sp. (assembly GCA_031421295.1). GTDB lineage: Bacteria > Pseudomonadota > Alphaproteobacteria > Sphingomonadales > Sphingomonadaceae > Novosphingobium. Next base: position 4,489 of record JANOOJ010000006.1, on the reverse strand, counting down.
GCTGGGACATGAATTCTCCGGGACACGGTTAGAAGGTCAGGCGGCGCGGACTTCGGTCACTTCGGGCACATAGTGCTTAAGCAGCCCCTCGATCCCGTTCTTGAGTGTCGCGGTAGAAGAAGGGCAGCCCGAGCAGGCACCTTGCATGGTGAGGTAGACCACGCCTTCGCGGAACCCCCGGTAGATGATGTCGCCGCCATCGTTGGCGACTGCGGGGCGCACCCGAGTTTCGATCAACTCGCGGATCTGGGCGATAATATCGGCGTGTTCGGGATCGTCGGTGAATTCGTCGTCCTCCGCCGGGACCAAGATGCCGCTGGCGTCGGGACCGGTGAACAAAGGCGCCTGGCTGACAAAATGATCGAGCAGCATCGCCACAACTTGCGGCTTGAGCTCGGACCAGTTCACCCCCGGCGCAGCGGTGACAGAAATGAAGTCGCGGCCATAGAACACCCCGGTGACCGAGCCGAGATCGAACAGCGCTTCGGCCAGCGGGGAGGCAGCAGCGGCTTCGGGTGAAGTGAACTCGCGCGTGCCGGTCGCCATCACGGTCTCGCCGGGCAGGAACTTGAGCGCTGCAGGGTTGGGCGTGGTTTCGGTTTCGATGAACATGGCAAGGGGCATGTAGGAGTGTTGCGGGGGTGGTCAAGGGGTGCGGGCGCGCGCCCGCTGCCACGACCGAACGGCCATGCCGCGTTTCGCCGGGCAATACCGAAGTGTTACAGCGTCGTGTCGGCCAGGTTCGACCGGTATTTGGTATTCGTCTGGCGGTCGATGATCTCGATATAGACCCAGCTCGGCGGGATCGTCCCTTCCTCGGTCGCAAACCAGATCGAACCGAGATTGTTCGGATCGCCGAGCGCACAGAAACCGTAGAGGCGCTTGCCGGTCTGGTCGAAGAAATCGACCCAGCTTCGCGCCGAGTTGGCGTTCAAACCGCACGGCGGCAGTGCGGGCGCGGCGGCGAACATTTCGGCCGGAAACTGATCCTTGTTGAACACGTCGTAGCGGTGACGCACCCAGTTCTTGCCTCCAGCGGTATAATATTCGTCCCCCGTGAGATAGAGGATCGGGTTGGGCGGAGCGGCCGGCGCCGGTCCTGCCGATCCGATCGCTGCCAGCCCAACGGCTGCCCACAGCGCGGCGATCCATTTCCTGGACTTCATCGACGGCCCCCTTCCCGTTGCCAAACGACGCGAATGTCTCGAAGAATTGCCCAAACTAACATCGTTTCGGAGTCGGGACAAGCAAGCCGATGGCGGGCGGAGCGCCTACATCCGGTTGCCGCCGAAGGCTCCAGCTATTCACTGGCCCTTCACCTTTGCCGCCCTTATAGGCGGGCCATGCATTTCACGTCCCGCGCCGCCCGGCATTTCGCTCTGGTCCTGCCGATCCTGCTGCTCGCTGCGCCGCCGGTGCCGGCCCAGAGCGGTGCGGCCAAAAGTGCCGCTGCGCCCAAGGGCTGGCTCTACAAGAACAGCGATGTCCCGCCCGACCGCGAATGGGTGTTCGGCGAACTCGCCAACGGGCTGCGCTATGCGGTGCGCAAAAATGGCGTGCCCCCGGGGCAGGTCTCGATCCGCATCCGGGTCGACGCCGGGTCGCTTTATGAGACCGAGCAGGAACGCGGCTTTGCCCATCTGCTCGAGCATCTGGTGTTCCGCCAGTCGAAGTATCTGGGCGAAGCGCAGGCGATTCCGACCTGGCAGCGGCTCGGCGCGACTTTCGGCAGCGATACCAATGCCGAGACCACCCCGACGCAGACCGTGTTCAAGCTCGATCTGCCCGATGCCACCCCGGCCTCGCTCGATGAAAGCTTCAAGCTCCTCTCAGGGATGATCACCGCGCCGACGCTGAGCGAGGCCAATATCCGCACCGAAGTGCCGATCGTGCTCTCGGAAAAGCGCGAACGCGGCGGCGCGGGCGAGCGGGTGCAGGATGCGACCCGCCAAGCGATCTACGCCGGGCAGCTGCTTGCCACGCGCACACCGATCGGCACGGTCGAGACGCTTGAGGGCGCGCATCAGGTTGCGGTCCGCGCGTTCCATTCGCGCTGGTATCGCCCGCAGAACGTGGTGGTGATCGTCGCCGGGGATGCCGATCCGGCGCAGCTGAGCGGGCTGGTGGCCAAGTGGTTTGCCGACTGGAAGGTGCCGGGCAGGGTTGTGGCGGCGCCCAGCTTCGGCGATCCGGTCGCTCCGGTTGGAGCCAAGGGCCTGAACCCGGTGGGCGAAACGCGGGTGCTGGTCGAGCCTGACCTGCCGCGCAACCTCAACTATGCGATCCTGCGGCCGTGGCGGCAGGTCAATGACAATATCGCCTACAACCAGGGGCTGATGATCGACGCCCTGGCGCAGCAGATCATCAATCGCCGTCTCGAGCAGCGCGCGCGGGGCGGTGGCAGCTATTTGCTGGCGCAAGTCAGCCAGGACGATGTCAGCCGCTCGATCGACGGCACTTTCGTGTCGGTCACCCCGCTGGGCGAAGACTGGAAAGCCGCGCTGCGCGATGTGCGCGGGGTGATTGCCGACGCGCTGGCGACCCCGCCGACGCAGGACGAGATCGACCGCGAAGTCGCCGAGATGAACGTCGCCTTCGAAAGCTCGGTCGAGCAGCGCCGCCTGCTGCCGGGTTCCAAGCTGGCCGATGACATCGTCACTGCGCTCGACATCCGCGAGACCGTCGCCGCGCCCGAGGCGGTGCTCGATATTTTCAACCGCTCGAAAGCGCTGTTCACGCCGCAGGCGGTGCTCGATCACACCCGCACGCTGTTTCGTGGCACGGTTGAGCGCGCGGTTTACCTGACGCCCAAGGCGGGCGAGGCGGAAAACGGCGCGCTGCGCAGCGCCTTGCTCGAACCCGTCACCGCCGATCCCAAAGCACGGCTCGAATCCAAGCCGGTGTCCTTCGCCGGACTGCCCCCGATCGGCGCTCCGGCCAAGCCGCTCGCGATTGTCCCGACCGGCTTGCCCGGGATCGAGCAGATCGAATTCGTCAATGGTGTCAAAGTGTTGTTCTGGCCCTCGGCGGACGAGCCGGGCCGGGTGACGCTCAAGGTCCGCTTCGGCGCAGGCTATCGCGCCTTCGGACCGGGCGATGCGGCCTACATCACGCTGGGCGACATGGCGCTGGTCGGCTCGGGGGTGGGATCGCTCGGGCAGGAGGAGCTCGACCGGATCTCGACCGGGCGCAAGATGGGCTTCAACTTTGCGATCGACGATGCCAATTTCCAGTTCTCCGCCGATACCCGCACCGCCGATCTGGCCGACCAGCTCTATCTTTTTGCAGCCAAGCTGAACACGCCGCGCTGGGACGTGAACCCGTTCATCCGTGCCAAGGCTGCGGCGCGGCTGCAGTACGAAAGCTATGCCACTTCGCCGCAGGGTGTGCTGGAGCGCGATCTCAAGTTCCTGCAGCGCAATCGCGATCCCAAGTTCCACACCCCGACCCCGGCGGAGATCGATGCGGCCACGCCGCTGGGTTTCCGGCAGGTCTGGGCGCCGATCCTTGAGAGCGGTCCGATCGAAGTCCAGCTGTTCGGCGATTTCGACCGCGGCGCTGCGCTTGCCGCGCTCCAGAAGACCTTTGGTGCGCTGCCCAAGCGCCCGCCGCTGCCGGCCTCGACCGGTCCGGCGACCGCGCAATCGCTCGCGCCGTCGCCCCAGCCGGTGGTGCTGCGCCATCGCGGCGATGCCAATCAGGCGGCAGCGATTGTCAGCTGGCCAACCGGCGGCGGGATGGCCGGGGTGCGCGAATCCCGCCAGCTCGAAATCCTCTCCCAGCTGTTCACGATCCGCCTGATGGATGCGATGCGCGAGAAGCTCGGCGCAAGCTACGCCCCGCAGGTCGTGGCCAACTGGCCGCTCGATCTCGACAATGGCGGCTCGCTGATGGCACTGGCGCAGCTCCAGCCGACGGCGGTGCCGACCTTTTTCGCCACCGCCGATACAATCGCCGCCGATCTGACGATGCGCCCAGCGACGCCTGACGAGATTGCGCGAGTGACCGAGCCGCTGCGCCAGCAGCTGACCCGCGCCTCGTCGAGCAGTGCCTTCTTCATGTTCCAGATCGAGGGCGCGACCGAAGATCCCTCGCGGATCGCCGCGCTGCGCACCTTGCTGAGCGACTACACGCGGATCACGCCCGAGGAACTGGTAGCGCTGGCCAAGAAGTATCTGGGGGCCGGGCGCAGCGCGAAGATCGCGGTGATCCCCGAGGGTCAGGTGCTGGCGATTGCGGCACCGGGTTCCAGCGCGCGCTAACTGTCTTTTGCAATCGCCGGGCACCCTCGCTATGGGGCGCGCTCGCAAGGGAGCGTGAACGTGGCGAGTAACTGGACCCCCGAGGGGTGGAAGACCAAGGAAGCGCGGCACCTGCCGAGCTATCCCGATGCGCTGGCTTTGGCCCGGGTCGAGGCGACCATGGGCAATTTCCCGCCGCTGGTGTTCGCCGGTGAAGCCCGCGCGCTCAAGGCCGACCTCGCCAATGT
>JANOOJ010000005.1:0-3889 GCA_031421295.1 Novosphingobium sp. | reverse complement strand
GGTGTTGTCGTTGACGAGCAAATGCAGCGAACCATAGCCGCCGCCGCCCAGCGCGGTCTTGACCGCGCCCGAAATCACGATCGTCGCGGCGCCCAGCACCATCACCAGCGCGGTCGCTTCGATCCGCAGCCGCGTCCGCAGGGTCAGCGGCAGGAAGATCGCGAACAGCAGCGCTTTCCACACCCAATCCCACTTTGCCATGGCCTGGACCGGGAAATCCGCGCTGGCCGTGGTCATCGCGCAATAGGCCAGCAGCACCAGCATCAGCGCCTGACGCAGGGTGAAGCGGCTGTTGATCTTGTCGTCGGTGATCAGCCACCCACCGAACGCGGCGATGAACACGACCAGCGAGATCTGCAGGCTTGGCAGGATCGAATAGGTGATCTTCTGCGGGGCGACGATGTCGATATAGAGATAGGCCAGCACCCACAGGAACGGGCGGCGCACCCCCAGCGCGATGAAGGCGACCACGAACAGCGAGAGCGCGAGATTAAACACGCGGGGGCTGCCTGACTGCCGGCCTGGCGCGCTTGGTATCGTCCGGCTCGGTATCGAGATCGTCGCGCTTGACCAGCCGCCACGCGGCGAGCGCGAGCAGCCCATGCGTCACGGCAATGGCGAGATAATCGATCACGACAGCGGCTCTAGCACCGTGCAGTTGACGCGGCGTTAAGCCTTGTGGCCCTAGGAATGCGGGCGATGACCCGGATCCTGCACGTCCTCGACCACTCGTTGCCGCTGCAAAGCGGTTACACCTTTCGCACGCGCGCCATTCTCAACGCGCAGCAGCGCAGGGGGCTCGAAGTGCGCGGGATTACCGGGCTGCGGCACTTCGCCGAAGGTCCAGACACGGAAGCTGCGGACGGGCTGATCTTTCACCGCACGCGCGGCGATGCACCCGGTCCTGCAGGCCTGCGCGAATGGCGCGAAATCGGGATGCTCGCCAATGCCATCGAAGCGCTGTGCGAAGAGTGGCAGCCGGACATACTCCATGCTCACTCCCCGGCGCTGTGCGGCGCAGCGGCGCTGCGGGTGGCCAGGCGGCGCGGCATTCCGCTGGTCTATGAAATCCGCGCCTTCTGGGAAGATGCCGCCGTCGGCAATGGCACGGGGACACAAGGTTCGATCAAATACCGCCTGACGCGGGAGCTGGAAAACCGGGTGATCGCCGGGGCCGACGCGGTGGTGACGATCTGCGAGGGCCTTCGCGGCGATCTGATCGCGCGCGGGGTCGCGCCGGACCGCATCACGATCAGCCCCAATGGGGTCGATCTGGCGCTGTTTGGGGCTCCGCCGCAGCGCGATGCTGCGTTGGGCGCCAAGCTTGGCCTTGGGAGCGGCCCGGTGATCGGCTTCATCGGCAGCTTCTATGACTATGAGGGCATCGACGATCTGATCGCGGCGATGCCCGCGCTGATCGCCGCGCAGCCCGAAGCGCGGCTGCTGCTGGTCGGCGGGGGTCCATGCGAAGCCGCTCTGCGCGCGCAGGCCGCCGCTTCCAGCGCCGCTCCCGCAATCCGGTTCGTCGGCCGTGTGCCGCATATCGAGGTCGAGCGGTACTATGCGCTGACCGACGTGATGGCCTATCCGCGCAAGGCGAGCCGCCTGACCGATCTGGTCACGCCGCTCAAGCCGCTCGAAGCGATGGCGCAGGGCAAGCTGGTTGCAGCATCGAACGTCGGCGGACACCGCGAGCTGATCACCGACGGCGTGACCGGCACGCTGTTCGCGCCCGACGATCCGGCCGCCTGCGCCGCTGCACTGGCTGCGCTGCTGGACGACCCGGCGAGCTGGGAAGCGCGGCGCTCTGCGGGCCGCGCGCATGTTGCGGCCAATTATGACTGGGCGCACAATATTCAGCGTTATCTTCCCGTTTACCAAAGTCTGTTAGCCGATGGCACAGTTGGGAAACTCAACGTCGCCGCCTGACGGCGACGCCAGAACTCCCGGTTATTGAAGCGGAGCGGGGCAGGCCACGTGGCAAATCAGACCGTCAAGACGAAACGCAAAAGCGCGCCCGTTACCAGCCATCCGCTGTTCCCGGCCATCGTCGCACTATGGTTCGCGGCGCTGTTCGGACTGGGTAGCCTGGCGATCCGCCCGACCCTGCTCGAAGACTTCGTCCTGGCCACGCATCTCGACACATTGATTTCCGCCGCAGCGCCGCCCCTTGGCGTGACCGCGCGGATTTTGCTGGCGCTGGTGCTGGCAGTGATCGGCGGGCTGGCGGGAGCATCAATTGCCAAGCGGCTTACCCGGCCCAAAGTGGTGCACGAGCGCAAACGCGGCGCTTCGGCGCTGAGCGAAGCCGGTCTGGGCGAGGTCAGCCTGCGCGCCCGCGATATGCATCCCGACGCCCCGGCACGCCGCCCGATCTCGGCGCATGACGAAATCGGCGGCTCGCGGATCGAATCCGTCCAACCCGCCGCTGCAGTGCTGCCGGGTCGCCGCCGCTCGCTTGCCATCAGCGACGAGGGCAGCAGGTCCGAGTACCACGACTTCGCGCCGCTGCCCGGCGGCACGGCGGGGTTCCCCGAACCGCAAGTGCTCGACCTCACCGAAATCGATCTTGGCGAGTTTGCCGAAATCACCGAGCCCGATGCCGATTACCCGGCAGCGGTTCTCGATGTTCAGCCGCCACAGGCACGCCAGATATTCGGCCGGCCGCCAGTGCTCGACGCCGCGCCGGACGATTTCCCCCCCTTCACCGCGCCGCCTGCCGATTTCTCGGCACCAGCGGCTGCATTCACTCCGCCCGCTCCTGCGCTTCTGACCAACATCGCTTTGCCGGAGGGAAGTGCTGCGGAGCAGATCGTTTCCGCACCGCTCGATTCGCTGGGCCTGGTCGGGCTGACCGAACGCTTTGCGCTGTCGCTTCAGCGTCGGCGCGAAGCCGCCGAACACGCCGTTGCGCAAGTGGCCGTGCCCGAGGTGGTGGCCGCCGTCCCCGAAGCGGCCGATCCGGTCGCCGTGCCGCCTGCGGGCGTCGATGTGGTGCTGCCCTGCTTCGCGCGGATGGGCTTGCCCGATTTTGCCGCCCCCGTAGAGGCTGCGCCGTCTATACCAATGGCGATGCCCGCGTCGCTGCGCCCGCTCGACTTCGGCGATCCTGCCGACGATGATGACGAGGACTACGCGAGCTTCCTGCCGCTGCGGAAAATGTCCATGCCCGTCGCGCCGCCGTTCGAAGAACCGCCGACGGTGGTTGTCGAGGATTCCATTGTCGAAGAACCCGAAGCCGAAGCTGCAAGCGACGACGATATCGATGAAGACGACGGCTACAGCTCGCTGCTCGGACTGAGCCAGACGGCCTCGCCGCGCCAGCAATTTGTTCGCATCGAAGAGCCCGAAGTCCTGACCGCCGAAATCGAACCGGTGGTGATCTTCCCCGGTCAGGCCGCGCGCAATTCGGCCTCGCCCGCACCCGCCGCAATCGTGCCGAGCGAGGTGACTTCGCTGCGCCGGTTCGATGCGCCGTCCAGCGCCGCCATCGGCCAGCCTATCGCCGCTTCGGCTCCCACTGCGGCCGCACCCGACGCCGAAGAGACCGAGCGCGCCTTGCGAGCCGCGCTCGCCACGCTCCAGCGGATGAGCGGCGCGGCCTGAGTTGCCGCCAAACGGCGCGCTCAGTGTGCGCCAAGCCCCGCTAACCACTTCCAAGTTCGGCTTGACCTGTGCCAAGTGCTTCTTGGTCCCTTCGCAGTTGCAAAAACAGCTTCGTGTCGTCATGGGGGGATTTCGCGTAACTTTTGCTGCCTCAAGCGGCGGGGCCGGTTGCGCTTAATTGCCGGATTGTCCCAGAAAATCGCCGTTTGGGCGGTCCGGCCGACGACAGGACGGACGAATCGATGGGTTACCCGGCGCCGCAGGGCCTTTATGATCCGCGCAA
>JANOOJ010000004.1:0-1713 GCA_031421295.1 Novosphingobium sp. | reverse complement strand
GCCGAGCAAGTCGAGCACGATGAAGATCGGGTAGGGTTCGGAGAATTCCTTGACGAAATCGCAGTGGCCGCGATCCCTGAACTTGTCGATCAGCGCGGTCGCGCGGCTCTTGAGATCGCCTTTAAGCGCGGCCATCTTCTGCGGCGAGAAGCTGGGGTTGAGCGCCTTGCGGTAGCCGGTGTGGATCGGCGGGTCGGCCTCGGTCGGGATGACAAGCCAGTCCTCGCCGATCGACTGCGCCCACTTGCCCATGCCGTTCTTGGTGAAATCGTCGGCGTTGCGCAGCATGGTCATCACATCGTCGTAGCTGGTCAGCAGCCAGCCGGGCTGATCGCCGGGGAAGATGTTCGTGACATAAGTGATCGGCCCGAGCGTGTGGTGCATCTCGGGGATAAGAGTTTCCTGCGGACAGCCCCTGACCACTTTGCGCGAAAACAGCGGCAGCGTGACCGCTTTGTCGGCGGGGACATGAGGCGGCAGCGTTGCGACGGCGGTGGCCATGGGATTCTCTCCTGAACTTGGTGCGCCGGTTAGGGTCGCGACGTCCTGTGCGAGCCTTTCCCAAGATAGGCCGCCCCGCGACCCTACCAGATCACGCGCTGCTGTGCGGCCAATCGACGTGCGCGCAAGGCGGTCGCGCGTTCGGCAATTGTGACACGCGGCGTTCCGGCGGGGAGTTCCGCAAAAATCTCGCTCAGCTTCACCTTGCGCATCGTCGGGTTCGGGGTGGCGCTCGCGCCGAACCAGCGGCCCTGGATCGCGCCGCTCTTGTAGCCCGAAGTATCGAGCCAGTTGTGCACGCCCGGATCGCTCGCCGAGATCACCGTGCGGAACACACCGTCGTCGTCGACCACGCCTTGGGTGTCGTTGAGGCTCGACTGGTTGTTGACCCAGTCGGTGGTCTCGTAGAGATCGTTGGTCAGGATGATCGACCAGTATTTGTAGTGCTCGGGAATGCGCACCTCGCTGATCAGCGCTTCGTCGTCGGCCAGCTCGTAAGCGCCCTCGTAATAGCTCTGGCCTTGCAGGCCCGACATCTGCGAGACGTCGAAAACCTTGAGCTTGTTGAGGTAGCCCTGCGCGCGCAGTTCCTCGACATGGGTCGGAAAGGCGAGCGCGCAAACTGCGGCGATCCCGGGCATTTCGGCGAAAGCGCGGTGAAGCTCCGCCGCAGGGACGCGGCCCTTGGCCTCCTCGATATCGAGCCGCGCGATCCCGAACCGCGGTTCGCGCTCGACCCCCCAGTCGCAGCTGACGATGCGGATCATGAGTTTCTCGCAACCCCGTTCGAGTTGCCACCAGTCGCCGGTATGGCCCGCAGGCCGCTCGGGCGAAATCGTCACCTCGAAGCCGCCATCGGCATCGATCGCCAGCGTATCTAAGTCGCCCTGCCCCAGCACCGGGTGGTGCTTGCCGGTGCGCAGCGTGTCGGGTCCCATCTGCGCGAGAATCATCATCCGCGTCGTCCCGCGGTCGCCCTTGATGATGTAACTGCCGCCCGGCTCGATCAGGCAGCTCTTGTAGATCGTGTCGGCGTTGGGCTGGAAGATGTTCTGGGCGATATTGAGTTCGGGAACGAACAGCGGATGCCGCCGGTCGCCGACCAGGGCGTCCGAACTGGCGCGCGCCACCCCCGACAACAACAGTCGCATCGCTTCGGCCATGATCTGCGGATCGCCGCGGAGCCGTGCGGGCACACGCGCGCGCATCGCG
>JANOOJ010000003.1:0-2229 GCA_031421295.1 Novosphingobium sp. | reverse complement strand
TTTCCTGTTGGGGACGCATTGGAGCCCCGATCCGATGGCTCCACCGAGCTCAGGGATGGGGCAGAACTACGGTGCGATCCCGTTGTTTTGGGGCACGATTTTCATCGGCGCGATCATCGCCATGGCGGTCGCGGTCCCGCTCGGGCTGATGAGCGCGATTTTCCTCACCCAATATGCGACGCCGGCCGTGCGCCGGTGGATGAAACCCGCGCTCGAGATTCTCGCCGGGGTCCCGACGGTGGTCTACGGCTATTTTGCCGCATTGACCGTCGCGCCAGTGGTGCGCGACGCCGCGCAGGCCATCGGGATCGCCTCTGCCTCCAGCGAAAGCGCGATGGCCGCCGGTCTGGTGATGGGGATCATGATTATTCCGTTCGTCTCCTCGATGGCCGACGACAGCATCGCCGCGGTCCCGCAGGCCATGCGCGATGGTAGCCTGGCGATGGGCGCAACCACCTCGGAAACGATTCGCCGGGTGCTGATTCCCGCTGCGCTGCCCGGCATCGTCGCCGGCATCATGCTCGCGGTCAGCCGCGCGATCGGCGAGACGATGATCGTGGTGATGGCCGCAGGCGCGACCGCGCGGCTCACCGCCAACCCGTTCGAGAGCATGACCACCGTAACCTTTCAGATCGTCGCGATGCTGACCGGCGAAGGCAGCTTCGATCACCCCGCCACGCTCTCCGCCTTCGCGCTGGGCATGGTGCTGTTCCTCGTCACCCTGGCGCTCAATTTCATCGCCCTGCGCGTCGTCAAACGGTTCCGCGAAGCCTATGACTGACGCTGCCGATCTCGAGCGCCAGCAGCGGATCGCCTCGCGCATCAAGCAGCGCTACGTGGCCGAGCGCCGGTTTCGCGCGCTGGGCTTCCTTGCCGTAGCCTTTTCGGTGTTTGTGCTGGCCTTCCTGCTGGTGACGATGACTTCCAATGCGGTCGGCGGGTTCAAGCGCACCGAACTGCGCTTCCCGATCGACTTCTCCTCCGGGCTGCTGACAATCGATCCCTCGCAGCTCGAAGGCCCTAACGCGATGCAAGCGCTCGAAGGCGCGGGGCTGCCCGATGTCGTGTCATTCGCCGCCGCCAAGGCGGCGGGCGATGTGGCCAGCACCGAACTGGCGGACGGCGCATGGCGCGAGGTGGGCAAGCGGTTGATCGCCAACCCTGCCTTGTTGCGCGGCAAGCTCGATGCATCCTTGCCCGTCAGCGACGATCTCGCCTCGGCGTGGCGCGGCGAAGGGGCGGAACCGCTCAAGGCGCTGGCGACCAAGCTCAAGGCCAACGGGATGCTGGTCCGCGCCTTCGACTCCGGGTTCCTGTCGCGTTCGGACGCTACCGATCCCCAAGCGGTCGGCATCTGGGGCGCGCTCAAGGGCTCGATGCTGACAATGCTGGTTACGCTCGCGCTGGCCTTCCCGATCGGGGTGCTGGCGGCGGTTTATCTGGAGGAATACGCCCCGCGAAACCGCTGGACCGACATCATCGAGGTCTCAATCAACAACCTCGCGGCGGTCCCCTCGATCATCTTCGGGCTGCTGGGGCTGGCGGTGTTCCTGTGGATCTTCCCCAATTTCCGCTCGGCCCCGCTGATCGGCGGAATGACTCTGGCGCTGATGACCATGCCGGTGATCGTCATATCGGGGCGCAATGCGATCAAGGCGGTCCCGCCGTCGATCCGCGATGCCGCCCTCGCCATCGGGGCGAGCCGGGTGCAAACCGTGTTCCACCACGTCCTTCCGCTCGCCCTGCCCGGCATCATGACCGGCACGATCATCGGCATGGCGCGCGCGCTGGGCGAGACCGCGCCGCTGCTGATGATCGGGATGCGCGCTTTCGTCGCCACACCGCCCGATGGCTTTACCTCGCCCTCGAGTGTGTTGCCGGTGCAGATTTTCCTGTGGTCCGATGAAATCAATCGCGGCTTCGTTGAGCGCACTTCTGCTGCCATCATCGTGCTATTGCTGTTCCTGTTGGTGATGAATGGCCTGGCCATTTATCTCCGCAACCGTTTCGAGAAAAGCTGGTGACCACATTCCACGAACTTGATCCCATCGACGCCAAGATCAGCGCGCGCAATGTCTCCATCTATTATGGCGACAAGAAAGCGATCGACGATGTCTCGATCGACATTGCCACCCAATATGTGACCTCGTTCATCGGTCCATCGGGCTGCGGCAAGTCAACCTTTCTGCGCTCGCTCAACCGGATGAACGACACGATTGCGTCGGCGCG
>JANOOJ010000002.1:0-5390 GCA_031421295.1 Novosphingobium sp. | reverse complement strand
CCCGCGATACGGCGCGGGTCGAGGCCGTGATGGCGACGCCTAATATCTGACCCTCCCCGTAACGGGGAGGTGGCCCGTGCGAAGCACGTGACGGCGGGGGCTATCGACCGGGCGCAACATCGAATGGCTGCGCTCGGCGGATAGCCCCCTCCGCCCCCGCCTTCGGCGGCGGTCCCCCTCCCCGTGCCGGGGAGGATTAAGCGGCCCGCGTTCCCGACATCGGAAAAGCTCCGAACGCGCCGGCCTTGACCGTCCCGGTCAGCGTATCGCCGTCGATGGTCGCTTCGCCTTCGAGCATCATCGGCATCGGCACGGTCATGTTCATTTTCCAGGTCAGCGTGTTGCCGCTGACCTTGCCGTCCTCGACCGCCATCGTCCCCATCTGCCCGGCGTTCTGGCCGGTGAAGCTGTCGCCATCGACCTCGACGGTGAACTTGCTGGTCTGGTCGCCCATCGGGGTCTTGGTGATGCAATCATAGGTGCCGGCAACGGACATATAGTCTCTCCTTACACGCGAGTCAGTTGGCAGCGTTTCAGTCGCTTCCCGCGCCCGAGTCAACCGGCGGCGCATATTCGATCGGCATGCCCAAGCCCTTGAGCTGCGCATCGATCACCTTGCGGTCGCCCACCACCACGAACACCAACCCCTGCGGCTGGAGATAGGTGCGTGCGGCATTGTCCAGCGCGGCGGCGTCGATTGCGCGATAGCGGGTCGGCAGTGTGGCGTAGTAATCGTCCGCGCGGCCCAGCCGGTCGTTGGCGATGATCGCGCCGAGTATTTGGGCATTGGTCTCATAGCGGTTGGGCAGCCCGCGGATATTGCCGTCGGTCACCCGGTTGAGCTCGGTCGGATCGACCGGCTTGGTCGTCGCCAGGGCTTTCATGTCGGCGAGCAGCAGCTTGATCGAGTCGCCGGTGCGATCCGCCTGGACCGGGGCGACGATCCGCAAGCTGCGTGCGCCGAGCGGACTGGGTACCGAACTGTTGACGCCGTAGGACCAGCCCTTGTCCTCGCGCAGGTCCATGTTGAGGCGGCTGAGGAAGCCGTTGCCCAGCACCTCGTTGGCGAGATCGAGCGCCTCGTGCCCCTGATCGCGCCCGGTTAGCGGCAGGACGCGGCCCGCGACGATCACCGATTGCGGCGAATTGGGGCGGTCGATCACCACGATGCGCGGGGTGGCGGCGGGGATCGCGGCGGACAGCGGCTTGACCGGCTTGGGTGTGGCGGGCGCGGCCCAGTTGCCGAAGGCCGCTTCGAGCAGCGGTTTGAGCCGGTCCAGCGTAATGTCGCCGACCACGGTGATCCGCGCGAGATCGGGCCGAAGCCATTTGCGATGCGCCGCGCGCAGTGCCTCGGGTGTCAGCGCGGCGAGCGATCCGGCGTTGCCCAGTCCGTCACCGGGCAAGCCATAGGGATGCCCAGCACCGAACAGCAGCGGGTTGAGCGAGCGGGTGGCGAGCGCACCGGGCGAGGACAAAGTCTGCGCCAGAGTGGCGAGTTGCTGATCGCGCACCCGGGCCACTTCGCCCGGGGCAAAGGCCGGATTGCGCGCGACGTCGGCCATCAGCGCCAGCGATGGGGCAAGATTGGCGGTCAGTGCGCTCAGCGAGACGCTGCTCGAATCGAGGGCCGCCCCGTTCGAGATATCCGCGCCGAGCCGTTCCTGCTCCTCGGCGATGGCGGTCGCGTCGCGGGTCGTGGTGCCCTCATCGAGTAGCGCCAGCATCAGCGCCTGGGTGCCGGGCGTATCGAGCACGTCGGCTGAGGAACCGGCGTCGAAGTTGAGGCTGACCAGCACCTTGGGAATGGTCGTGCGGCGCGCCAGCGCGACCGGAATTCCATTGGCCAGGACCGTGCGCTCGACCACCGGGAATGCCAAATCGCCCACCGGCGCGATGGGCGGTGTCTGCCGGGCTGGGCCGGTGACGAGCTTGGGCGCCGGACGCTTCGCATCGGGCACCGGTGCTTTTGCGCTGCCCGCGAGGGGGGGTGCAGTGGCTTCATCGCCCCATCCGCCCATCGCCGCGCCGTCCTCGCTGCGTGCACCGGGGACGACGCTGAGCGCAAAGACCGGGCGACTCAGCCACTTCTGCATCGCAGCGCGGACCTCGGCGGGGGTGAGCGCGGCGGTGCGCGCGAGGTCGGTCTTGAACTTGGCCGGATCGCCCGAATAGAGCAGCCCCTCGGCCAGCTGCGCGCCTTTGCCCGACATCCCGCCGACCGCTTCGAGCGCGCCGATCTGTCCCGACACGGCGCTGGTCGCGGCGCGGCGGACTTCGTCCTCGCTTGGCCCTTCGGTGACATATTTGGCGATGATTTCGTCGAACCGGCGTTCGGCGTTGGCGCGGTCCACCCCCGGCTTGACGTCCATTGTCGCCGAGAGGAAGCTGACCTGTTCGAACACCTGCGCGCTGGCGGTGACTGCGACCGCCAGCTGTTCGCCGCGCACCAGTGCATTGTCGAGCCGCGAACTGGAGAGGCCGCCGAGCACCCGCATCCCGGCGTCGAGCGCGGGGGCATCGGCATCGTTGATCCCCGGGCCGCTCCAGTTGCGGGTGATCCGGGTGACCGGGACCTGGTCCTTCATCTCGCGGGCCATCGGGCTCGCCAACGTGACCGGGCCCGCCGCCACCTTGGGCACTTCGGGACCGCGCGGAATAGCACCGAACCAACGCTCGACCAGCGGCCGGGCGGTTGCGGCATCGATATCGCCCGCCAGCGCCAGAACGACATTGTTGGGGCCGTAGTTGCCGGTGAACCACTGGCGCACGTCGGCAATACTGGCGGCGTCGAGATCGGCCATCGAGCCGATCGTGTCGTGGCGATAGGGGTGGCCGACCGGGAACAGTCCGGCACCGATGGCATAGGCGGCGAGGCCATAGGGTTCGTTGTCGCCCTGACGCTTTTCGTTTTGCACGACGCCGCGTTGCTTATCGAGCTTGTCCTGGGTCACCGCGCCGAGCAGATGGCCCATCCGGTCGCTTTCCATAAACAGCGCCAGATCGAGCGCGCCGGTCGGCACGGTTTCGACGTAATTGGTCCGGTCGTACCAGGTCGAGCCGTTGGTCGGGGTCGATCCGGCGGCTTCGAGCGGGATGTCGAAATTCTCGACGTTCTCGCTGCCGCCGAACATCAGATGCTCGAACAGATGCGCGAACCCGGTGCGGCCTTTGGGCTCGGACTTGGAACCGACGCGGTAGTAGAGCGTGACGCCGACGATCGGGGCCTTGCGATCGGTGTGGACGATGGTGGTGAGGCCGTTCGGCAGGGTGAAGGTCTCGTAGGGGATGTCCACCGCCTGCACGAGTTCGCTCAGGGGCGCGGGCTGGACGGCGACCGGGGCGCGGGCGAGGGAAGTGGGCCTTTCCGCCGCGCAGGCGGTCAGCGACAGGGCAAGAAAGGAAGCAGCAAGTGAGCGGCGCATGGCAAAACCCGTTGTTCGATGGTCGGCAACCCTAGCAGCGACGCGGGGTTATGCCATTGGTGAGGGATTATTTTTGATTGGAGTGCAACCTGCGCGGGTCGGCGCAATGCCGCTCAGTCCTCGACCCATTTGAGCCAGCCCCGAAAGGCGCACCACAGGGCCAGCGGACCGAGCAGGATGATGTGAAGCGGGCGAAACGGCTGGCCCGAGTCCCTGAGTTCGATATTCAGGAACAGTGCGGCGATCAGCACCGCAGTCATGAACCACATTCCGTAAGCCTGCGCACGGTTCGACATCCTACGATCCTGTTCCGCCTGATCACCTGTCTAGCCCGGATAGCATGACTGCCCGGCGCGGCTCAATTTCTCACTGTCTTGCGGCTTACCGCATGGGCCAGCACGTCGGCGCGGGTGAAGTGGACCGGTTTCAGGCCGTGGCGAACGAACAGCGGGGCCTGATCCGCGTAATGGACGCTTTTTGGCCGGGTGGTCGCCGCGCCATAGGGCTGGATCGATTGCGAGGTGACCGGACCGCCATCCCTGGGCCATTCGATCCACATGATGAAGCTGTCGCCGTGCTTGATCGCCAGCCTGCCGTCATTCGGATCGACGTTCCAGGTCGTCGCCGCGCGCAAGGTGTCGCCGCCGCCGTCCATCGGCAGATCGACTTTGCCCTGGCGCAAGCGGATGACATCGCCCAGCGGCGGATCGATCCGCCCGAAATATTCGGTCAGGTGCCCGACCGTCTCCGCCAATACCTCGCGGGGCTTCGGTGGCACGCGGTGGTTGTAGCTGGCCGACATCGCGGGCTTGAGCAGCATCACCGCCAGTGCATCGGCCGGACCGCGCCCGTCGGCGGTCATGTCCCACCCGGCGAGCAGTGCCTGCGCGCGGGCCAGTTCGGGCGCGTCCTTCAGATCGAGCGCAGCGATGCCATAAAGCATCCACGCGACATAGCCCGCGCGCTCATAGCCGGTGTCGTATTTGATCCGCTCGAGCGTGGTGCGGTCGAGCACCGGCGCGGCGCTCATCAGCTTGACCGCCCGGCGCGCACGGTTGGTCATATCGAGTTCCACCCCCAGCAGCGGTGAGGTCTTTGCCGGATCCAGCTCGCTGCCCGGACCGGCGGCCACGAACGGCGTGTTGTTCGAGTTGAACAGGAAGCCCGAGGCCGGGTTGATGTTCTTTGGCACCAGCGCCCAGTCGGCAGTCTTCTGCCAGATCAGATCGCTGCGATCGCCGGGCAGCACGTGCCGCCAGTCGAACCCCGCCTTCCGCTCGGGGAAGCGCGCATTATAGACCAACGCGATGTTCCCGGCCTTGTCGGCGTAGATAAAATTGGTCGCCGGAACCCCGGCCATCGCCAGCGCGGATTGCCACTCGGCGAAGTTGGTGGCCTTGGTGAGGCGGTAGTATTCGGTCAGGCTGTCGAGCGTGTCGATCCCGGCATAGCGGATCGCAAACGCCCCCCGGGCATTCTCGATCACCGGGCCATGCGCGGAGAATGCCACCGTGCGCGGGACCGGCAGCACCAGCGGGCCGAAGCGCACCGGCAGCCACACCCGTCTGCGTTCGAGCGGCAGCCACTTGCCATCGAGCCGGTAGTGCGTCCGATCCTCGTCCAGCACGAGCTTGTAAACATCGGCAAGGTCGGGCCGGTTGACGGTGTTGGTCCAGCCGAGCGTCTCGTTGTGACCGAGGAACGGATAGGGCGATCCGGGAAACGTCGCCCCGGCGAAATGCCAGCCGCTGTCGCTCGAGATTTCGAGCTCATACCACGCGACCCCGCCACGGTACGGCTGGTGCGAGTTCGAGACCAGCGTCGTGCCCCCGCCGGACCGCTTGGGAGCCACCGCGAAGGCGTTGGAGCCTGCCATAGCCCCGTCCTCGCCCATCGGCAGCGGCAACGGTTTGCCGGGCTCGTCGAAGCTGTCGCCGCCGCCATTCGTGTAATCGGGCAGCTTGC
>JANOOJ010000001.1:0-2597 GCA_031421295.1 Novosphingobium sp. | reverse complement strand
GCGGTCCACGATCTGGTCACCCAGTGGAGCGGATCGATCTCGGCCGAACATGGCATTGGCCAGATGAAACGCGAGGAACTGGAGCGGCTGGGCGATCCCGTCGCGCTGGCACTGATGCGCGCGATCAAGCGCGCGCTTGATCCCCAGGAACGGCTCAACCCAGGCAAGCTCGTTGCACTTGCACCGCCCGCAGCCAACCTCTAAAGGCGCGCTTTCGTGCCGGGCGCCTGCCCGACTTCAGACATTTGCACCCGGAGAGATCGCCATGGCCAGCGCGCCGAACGCCGCCCTACCCCTGTTCTACCAGGACCTGATGCCGCTCAACAGCCGCGATCACGCCAGCTGGCATTCGCGCAGCACCGACAAGGCAACGTGGCTGGTTGGCCAGCACGCAATCCCGCTGACCGCCGAGGAAATTCCACAGGCGCAGCGCCATTACCCGATCGTGTTTTCGGTGGGTGACAACCCGGTGCCGTTGGCGCTGATGGGACTCAACGAAGGTGTCAACGTGTTTGTCGATGACGAGGGCGCAGTGACCCCCAACGTTTACATTCCGGCCTATGTGCGCCGCTACCCGTTCATGCTCGCGCGGCTTAACCCCGAGTCGGAAGATCTGTCGCTATGCTTCGATCCCACCACTCCGCTGGTGGGAGAATTCGAAGACGGTACGGCGCTGTTCGATGGCGACCAGCCCTCCGAATCCTGCAAGGCGACGCTCGATTTCTGCCGCCAGTTCGAAGAAGGCGGCGCGCGCACCGGCAATTTCATCGCCGAGCTTGAGAAGCACAATTTGCTGATGGAAGGTGAAGTGGCGATCCAGCAGCCCGGCTTTGAACAGCCGTTCATCTACCGCGGTTTTCGCATGGTCGATGAGGCCAAGCTGCGCGAAGTGCGCGGTGACCTGCTCCGCCAGTGGAACCAGAACGGGATCATCGCGCTGATCTATGGTCATCTGTTCTCGCTCGATCTGATGCGCGAATTGTTCGGGCGCCAAGTCCTGGCCGGCAAGGGTCCGATTACCCCTGAACAGTTGCAGGCTGTACCCGCTCCGGTGGCCGAGCCGACCGCCTGAGTAGGCTTTCAATTGGGGACTTGAATATCCCGCCGACCCGATTATCTTGAGGCGGTCTTGGCGTTGCTGCCCTCATGGCACGTCAGGGCTTGGTGCACTTGTGCACCTCCTCCCTGAACCTTGGCCACCTCGTGCATTGCACGAGGTGGTTTTTTATCGGCTGGAGCCAGAAGGACCTTTACTCGGCAGCCTCTGGCCAACGCGAGTCCGGGCTGTCCTGCCCCAGATCGGCAACGTCCGCAGCAAGCCGCCGCACCAGTCCTGCCAGAAGGTCGACCATTGCCGCGAATCCGGGACCGGGTTCGGCCAGACGCGCATCGAGATAGCTGCTGCGAT
Organism: Novosphingobium sp.; assembly: GCA_031421295.1. GTDB lineage: Bacteria > Pseudomonadota > Alphaproteobacteria > Sphingomonadales > Sphingomonadaceae > Novosphingobium. Next base: position 1,189 of record JANOOJ010000001.1, on the reverse strand, counting down.
CGACTTCGAGTTGAAACGCGTGGATGCCCTTCCTGGGCTCGGCATGCCGGTCCAGCACATAGCCCCCGGCATAGGGCCGGTTGTGGGCCGCACCGCGCCGCATTTCGCTGAAAAAGCTGAAAGTCGCCCCGACCAGCCCACCCTGGCAGGCCGCACCGAACCGGTCGCCGACGACGAACTCCGGCGGAGGCTGCCCGCCGTGCCGCGACAAGGGCGGCATCGAATGGAGATCGATCAGCAGCGCCGCGCCCCAGCGCGAGCGCAAGTCCGCCAGCACTTCGGCCAGGCAGGAATGATACGGCTCGTGAATCCGCTCGATCCGGTCGGTCAGATCGGATTCGTCATGGCGGCGCTTCCATAACTCCCCGATCCCCGGCAATCGGCGCGGGATCAGACCAAGTCCGCTGCGCGCCCGTTTGCCCGGGGTGTAACTCCCCACCCGGTCCGGCCCGCGCAGCCCGAACATGTCCCAATCGACATCGTCGGTGGCGCGGTTGAGATCGATCATTGCGCGCGGCGCATGCGCGACGAGCAGCGCGGCCCCGGTGGCGCGGGCGATCGCTTCGCCCAGCCGATCGACATAGCGGTCTTCGAGCCGCAGTGCGGCGAAGCCGGGATTGCGCATCCGTTCCAGCAGCGCACCGGGATAGGCGCGCCCGCCGTGGGGGACCGCGATCAGGACCGGAATTGCGGACGGCTTGGCCTGCCGCAACGAAAAGGCGGGGTGACCGGACACGCCGGGAATTTCTCCGCCGCCCATCCATTGCGAATCGCCGCCATCGTCTTTTGCGCGCACCATTGGCCTTAGCTGGCGCGGAAGCGGCGCTGTGTCAAAGTCATGTCAAAACGAGATTGTTAACGGGTTTTGGGTTATAAGCTCTCGTCGCACCGGCCCAAAGGCCAAGAAGTTTGGAACCGCAGACAATGATCCGTATCCTGCTGGCTGAAGATGAAGAAGCCATGCGCACCTATCTGGCGCGCGCGCTGCAGAATGCCGGTTACGAGGTTGTCGCGGTCGATCGCGGCACCGCAGCGCTGCCGCTGCTCGCTGCCCAGGATTTCGACCTGTTGCTGTCCGACATCGTCATGCCCGAGATGGACGGGATCGAGCTTGCCCAGCGTTGTTCGGAAATGAGCCCGCAAACCAAGGTGATGTTCATCACCGGCTTTGCGGCGGTGACGCTCAAGG